>CAJXSR010000001.1 GCA_913061275.1 uncultured Paracoccaceae bacterium
TCTACACAGAGTAGATCGTCGGCAGCGTCAGATGTGTATAAGAGACAGTTATAGAAAGATTGGGTTTCGCCCTTTTCATAATGGGCATCGGCCCAGTCTGTGCTGAAAATTGCAGCGCGGCTTCTAATTTCATTCCAAGATAATCTCATGGGTGCACTAGGGCATAAAAAACCCGTGCTGACAATTACGAAAGGCAAGTATCTGGCGTATTATAGCTGGCAGGCAGTGCCTGAATTTTGGTTAGATTTAGGGTCTAAAAAAATAGGATTATTGTATAAAAACAATATGTTAATATAGTGTCCCAACTGGGACATTATGCAAAAACGGCGCCAGCTAATGCTGACGCCGTCTTTAAATCTATTTTATTTATACGCCTATTGTGACTGCATATCTTTCGGGTCAATGCCAGCAACTTTAACAGGCACAGTCATCGCATCACGACGGAAAGGCTCGCCCAATTCCTGATTAATCATCGCCTCAATAAATGTTGTCTTACCCTCGTTCATCTGCCTTTTCACTGCAGCATCCAAAGCATCCGTCAGCTCATCCATAGTATGAACCCGCACACCCATCAAACCACATGCATTAGCGATGCCCGAATAGTTTACATCATCATCCAATTCTGTTCCCACAAAATTATCAGAGTACCACAATGTTGTGTTGCGTTTTTCAGCACCCCACTGAAAGTTTCGGAAAATAACCATCGTAATCGCAGGCCATTCTGCACGACCACACGCGGTCATTTCATTCATCGAAATGCCAAAAGCACCGTCACCCGCAAACCCTACAACAGGCGTGTTACGGTTGCCGATTTTTGCGCCCAAAATAGAAGGGAAGCCGTAACCACATGGCCCAAACAGACCAGGTGCCAGATACTTGCGACCATCTTCGAATGAAGGGTATGCGTTACCAATGGCACAGTTGTTGCCAATGTCAGACGAAATGATAGCATCTTTAGGCAAAGCCGATTGAATAGCACGCCAAGCTTTACGCGGGCTTAACCAATCAGGTTTCGCATCACGCGCACGCTCATTCCAAGTTGTACCCGGATCATCTTGCTCATGATCCATAGAAGTCAGCTCTTGCGCCCAAGCGGATTTTGTTTTGGAAATCGTTGCTTTACGATCTGCACGACCCGCGTCCCCTGCAGCATCATCCAAACGATCAAGAATACCATTAGCGACTTTTTTAGCATCACCCACGATACCAACAGTTACGGTTTTTGTCAGGCCAATACGATCAGGGTTAATATCGACCTGAATGATTTTCGCATCTTTGGGCCAATAATCTATACCGTAGCCTGGTAGGGTTGAAAACGGGTTTAATCGTGTACCCAATGCCAAAACAACATCAGCTTTTGCAATCAATTCCATTCCAGCTTTTGACCCATTGTAGCCCAACGGGCCTGCAAATAACGGGTGTGATCCTGGGAAAGCATCATTGTGCTGATAGCCGCAACAAACAGGTGCATCTAAACGTTCAGCCAGTGCAATACTGTCACCAATCGCCCCACCCAAAACAACGCCAGCGCCATTTAAGATTACTGGGAATTTTGCAGACGATAGCAATTCAGCCGCCGCTGTAATCGCATCTTCGCCGCCAGATGGACGTTCAAATTCAACGATCGCAGGCAGTTCAATGTCAATTATTTTTGTAAAGAAATCACGTGGTACATTAATTTGCGCAGGGGCTGATGCGCGTTTGGCTTGCAAAATCACTCGGTTCAAAACTTCGGCCATACGGCTTGGGTCACGGACTTCTTCTTGGTAGGCAACCATATCGGAAAATAGTGCCATTTGTTCAACTTCTTGAAACCCACCTTGGCCCATAGTCTTATTCGCAGCTTGCGGAGTTACCAATAGTAAAGGTGTATGGTTCCAATAGGCAGTTTTCACTGGTGTTACGAAATTTGTAATACCAGGGCCGTTTTGCGCGACCATCATAGACATTTTACCGTTAGAGCGTGAAAAACCGTCAGCCATCATGCCTGCGGTATATTCATGTGCGCAATCCCAAAATGTAATGCCCGCTTGCGGAAACAAATCCGAGATCGGCATCATCGCAGAACCGATAATCCCAAACGCATTATCAATACCATGCATTTGCAAAACTTTTACAAAGGCTTCTTCTGTGGTCATTTTCATTTCAGCTACTCCCAAGGGCCGCACTTCGCGGAATTACAATCTGACATGATCTAATGCAGCATACGGGGATGCGTCCAGAGAATTAGCGATAAATACTGGCGCTTCTAAGATTCCGAAACTGTCTTCGGAAAAACAAAATCGCTTTGCTTGTAGCCTTGTACATACAACAGCCCTGTCAAATCTGCAAAATTCAGACGCACATCACATTGTGCGGCCACGACAGGTTTGGCGTGCAATGCAACACCGCAACCTGCCAATGCTAACATACCAAGGTCATTTGCACCGTCACCGACGGCAATAACATCATCCGCTGACAGGCCAAGTTTTGTAGTAATCTGGTTTAATGCATCAACCTTTGCTTCGCGGCCCAGAATTGGCATTTTAACCTTACCTGTTAAACTTCCATCTTTATGTAGCAACGTATTCGCACGGTTTTCGTCAAAGCCCAACTTCACTGCAATAGCTTGCGTAAAATCTGTAAACCCGCCCGAAACCAACGCCGCATATGCGCCGTTTGCCTTCATGGTTGCCAACAATTTTGCCCCCCCTGGCATCAGGTCAATACGCGTATCTAAAACGGTTTGAATTACTGCGCTATCCAACCCCTTCATCAACCCAACACGTTCAATCAAAGCTTCATCGAAATCCAATTCACCATTCATTGCACGTGCCGTGATACCTGCCACATGCGCCCCGACACCTACCTCTATTGCCAGCTCGTCAATACATTCTTGTTGGATCATGGTGCTATCCATATCTGCCAACAGAATTTTTTTGCGGCGGCCATTTACAGGTTGCACTACCAAATCAATTTCCTGTTTTTGCAAATCTTCCCAAAGCAACTCTATCTCTACAGGATGTCTGGCACTTGGAATAAATATATCACAAGCCGTGCTTTCACATAACCAGCTTACGTCTTGAACCCCAAGCTTTGTTGCTGTTTGTGCTGCTAAAACAGGGGTTAAATTGGCCCGTTCAGGGTTAGCTATCAGTGTTACTACATACATTAAGGGGCTTCCTAGCGTAAATATTTAGGCCATTTACGACTGCATATCATACATATGCGGCATCTTGACCAGCGTTTTTTGTTGCATCCGTTTCATCATATCCCTAAAGCGGCAAGTGGGACACCCTTCCCCAACGAAGGGCAATTATCTGTAAGGATACTATATAATGATACTACAAAAACCGGGCATTCGCCCGAATAATCCCCAATTTTCATCTGGCCCCTGCACCAAACCGACCACATGGTCGTTGGATGCATTATCTGATGCTGCTTTAGGTCGTTCGCACCGTGCGGCTATTGGCAAAAATAAATTGCTGGCCGCCATTGAAACCACGCGCGAAGTTCTAGACATTCCTGCTGACTACAAGATCGGCATCGTTCCCGCATCTGACACAGGTGCTGTTGAAATGGCCCTTTGGTCACTTTTGGGCGCACGCGGCGTTGATATGCTTTCATGGGAAAGCTTTGGTGCCGGTTGGGTAACGGATGTTGTAAAACAGCTGAAGCTGGACAATGTGAACCATCATCAAGCAGATTACGGTCACTTACCTGATCTGGATGCGGTAAACTTTGACAATGACGTTGTGTTTACATGGAATGGCACCACATCAGGTGTAAAAGTTCCAAACGGTGATTTTATTCCTGCGGATCGTGCTGGCCTTACAATTTGCGATGCAACCTCTGCCGCTTTTGCCCAAGACCTTGCATGGGACAAACTGGATGTGACCACATTTTCTTGGCAAAAAGTGCTGGGCGGCGAAGCGGCCCACGGAATGCTGGTGCTATCCCCTAGGGCAGTTGAGCGGTTGGAAAACTACACGCCTGCATGGCCCTTGCCGAAAATCTTTCGTCTGACCAAGGGCGGCAAATTAATCGAAGGTATTTTTAAAGGTGCCACCATCAACACACCGTCCATGCTGGCGGTTGAAGATTATCTGTTTGCATTGGATTGGGCAAAATCCCAGGGCGGCAAAGACGGTTTGATCGCTAAGGCAGATGCAAACATGACAGTGCTGGCTGACTTTGTTGCAGCAAATGACTGGGTTGATTTTCTGGCCATAGATGTTGCCACACAATCAAACACATCCGTTTGTTTGAAAATAACCGATCCACGTGTGACTATTCTGGATGCTGATACTCAAGTTGTCTTTGCCAAAGGAATGGCCAAATTATTAGAAGTAGAAGCTGTTGCTTATGACATCGGTTCATACCGCGATGCTCCCGCAGGCCTGCGCATCTGGACAGGCGGCACAGTAGAGCAGGCTGATCTAGAAGCTTTAATGCCTTGGTTGATCTGGGCGTTCGAAACCCAAATCGCAACTTTATCCTAACATTATTGCTGGCCCCCATATGCCAGCTTCCCCATTTTTTAAAGGAGGCATAAAATGCCTAAAGTACTTGTATCTGACAAACTATCTGAAACCGCCGTTCAAATTTTCCGTGACAATGGAATAGAGGTTGATTTTAAACCTGCCCTTGGCAAAGACAAAGACGCGCTATTGGCCAAAATTGGTGATTATGACGGTCTGGCCATTCGTTCTGCCACCAAGGTTACTGAAAAGTTATTGGCAGCGGCCACTAACCTGAAAGTAATCGGGCGTGCAGGCATTGGTGTGGATAATGTTGACCTAAAAGCAGCTAGTAAAAAGGGTGTGATTGTAATGAACACGCCTTTTGGCAACTCTATCACCACCGCTGAACACGCTATCGCGATGATGTTTGCCGTGGCGCGCCAAATTCCCGAAGCCAGCGCATCTACACATGCAGGCAAGTGGGAAAAATCAAGGTTCATGGGCGTTGAACTAACCAGCAAAACCCTAGGTTTGATAGGATCAGGCAATATCGGTTCTATCGTTGCATCGCGTGCTTTAGGTCTAAAAATGAAGGTCGTTGCCTATGACCCTTACCTTTCAGAAGAACGCGCTAAGACCATGGGTGTGACAAAAGTAGAGTTGGACGAACTATTATCAAAGGCTGATTTCATCACTTTGCATGTTCCTAAAACTGACCAAACGGCAGGTATGATTTCCAAAGAAGTTATCGCCAAAATGAAACCAGGTGTGCGCATTGTTAACTGTGCGCGTGGCGGTCTGGTTGATGAAGCGGCATTGGCCGAGGCGTTAAAATCTGGCCATGTTGCAGGGGCCGCGTTCGATGTATTCGAAACCGAACCCGCAACCGACAGCCCGTTGTTCAACCTGGCAAACGTGGTTGTTACCCCGCATTTGGGTGCAGCCACATCTGAGGCACAAGAAAATGTAGCCATACAAGTGGCTGAACAACTGTCGGATTATCTGAATAATGGCGCGGTTTCTAATGCGATCAACATGCCTTCGATCACTGCAAAAGAAGCCCCAATTCTTGGGCCATTTGTGAAGCTTGCGGGCCACCTTGGTGCCTTTGCTGGCCAATTAACGAATGAGCCGATTGAAGCAATCAACATCACATATGACGGTAAAGTTTCCGAAATGAACACTAAAGCATTAGGATCGGCTGCAATCGCAGGTGTGATGAAAGCCCAAAACCCAGATGTAAACATGGTGTCTGCCCCTGTGATTGCGACTGACCGTGGTATCAAAACCTCCAGCACAACACAGGATAAGTCGGGTGTGTTTGACAGTTATATCAAACTAACAGTTAAAACTGCCAAACGAGAACGTACGATTGCCGGCACAGTTTTTTCTGATGGGAAACCGCGTTTTATCCAGATTAAAGGCATTAATATTGATGCCGAAATTGGAAATCATATGTTGTACACGACCAATACCGACGTTCCGGGTATTATCGGTACTTTGGGACAAATCCTAGGTGATAACGGTATGAATATCGCAAACTTTACACTTGGCAGAAGTGATATTGGCGCAGATGCAATAGCACTGCTTTATCTGGATCATGCGCCAAGCGAAACCGTACTTACCCAGCTAAAAGAAACGGGCATGTTTGCGTCAGTTCAACCGCTGGAATTTGCAGTTTAGCTTTTTGTAGGGTGGTCTGAAAGGATCACCCTATTTTAGCATGCCCATAATTTTTCGCCTTAAATGCTGAAATGCTGTGCGCAAAAGATTTTTGAAATTAAACCTACTTCTAAGAAGGTCAGTTATTTCACTACTTTGCAGCTTGCTAATACGGTTAACAGATCGATCCCAATCCTTGGGGCCATATTTGGAAATGCGTTGATTTGCCCAATAGCCAATCTTGTAGTCTCGGCCATACTTTTTTGTGTAAGCAGTTTGGTAATCTTGTAACTTTTGTGGATTATTCTGTGCAATCGTACCGTTTAGTGCATCTGCCAAAAATCGCCCTTGTTCTATCGCTATACGAATGCCTTCACCTGCTATTGGTGTTGCACAGTTCGCGGAATCCCCTACCCGGATAACATTGCCGAAAACCACTTTGCCTTCAAATTCGATTGACGGCAGAATGCCTGAATTAATGGTGTAATCGTCAGGGACTTCAACACCTAGCTTGCGTAGAAACCCACTTTCTAAAAGGGTTTGCATTACATCACGTGGGTTGTTTTCTGTATCAGGTTTAATCACACCAACACCCAACCTTATCGTGTTATAATTGGTCGGGAAAACCCACCCATATCCAGATAATACAGGCGATCCAACGAATAGAATTGCGCGATTATCTGGGTAGTCCTTTTGCACAAACTCATATTCCGTACCCACGCCCAATCTTGCAGGTTTTTCAACAAGGCCTAACGCATTCAAGACGGCGCAATGCCAGCCAGAGGCATCTATAATATATTTAGACCGTATGGATGCTTGCCCAATTTCACGGTTGCGGATTTCTGAAATATACTTTCCGTCAGATTGTTTAACTGTTGATATAAACTTTGAAGCCAATAAAATTTGGCGATTATTCTTATCCGACAAAGATGCGAGA
Source organism: uncultured Paracoccaceae bacterium (assembly GCA_913061275.1). Taxonomy (GTDB): domain Bacteria; phylum Pseudomonadota; class Alphaproteobacteria; order Rhodobacterales; family Rhodobacteraceae; genus Amylibacter. The sequence goes on from CAJXSR010000001.1 coordinate 7,042, forward strand.
TACTGGTATAATTTGGGTATATCCAGCACCACCATTTTATCAGATTTAATATTTATAGAGGCCCGTGCTGTATCAGAAAATACATCTAATTTATCAATGACCTGATAATATTCATCGGGAATTTTCAGGGCTTTCATATCAGCCAAAAAACTACCACCACTTGTGCGAACAGGTTGCCCGATCTTTGCATCTTGGTGAACGATAATGCACTTAATGTCAGCAGCCAAATGTGATGCAACGGATAATCCTGCGGGGCCGCCACCCACAATCAGAACATCACAATCCTGCATTGTCGCTACACCTCTATACCCAATAAATCGAACGCAATTTCCGGCACCTCTTCTGGTGCGCCCGCAAGCATATCCGCCTCTGCCATATGCAGCTCACCATGATCCGCATAACCCCAAACAGCACCGATATTTAAAATATCATTGTTCTTGGCGCCAAAAATATCCATGTGTCGGTCGCCAACCATAATACATTTTGACGGGTCTTCCCCCGTTTCATCCAATGCAAATTGCAACAGGGCAGTTTTATCGGCATTCGTGCCATCCAATTCTGAGCCAAACAAGCGTTCGACAGGTTCCAATAAACCAAAATATTCTGCGATTTGTTGCGCGTAAACTTGGGGCTTTGATGTTGCGATAAACAAGCGCGCCTCTACCAACAACAGCTCATCAAACATCGCACCTACCCCTTCGTATGGGGTTGCATCAAACATTGCCTCGGCAGTGTAAAAATCTCGGTACAAATCAACAGCCGCAGCAATATCGCCATTTTCGCCCATAAGATGTGAAAAAATATAAGGTAGCGGCATACCTATTAACCCGCGCAACTCATCCGCTGTTGGTTCTTCGCCGCCAAGCGAAATTATTGCGTGTTGAATAGATGCAATAATGCCCAGTTGGCTGTCTAGTAATGTACCATCAAGGTCAAAAAATATAGTCAGCATAGGCAAAAATCCCTGTAATATCTGTATGCAAAAATTGTTAGACCCGACCTAATCAAAAAATGGCGTTAATTGATACACAACAACTGAATTTTCATCCAGTGCTTGCTGCATCAAGTCCCGCTCTTCTTGATTAATATCGTGGCCTTCTTCAAGACGTTCGCTCAAGGTGCCATACCCCGTCACATCTAACGGTGCTAAATCCGCGCGCTTCAACAATGCAACAGTTTCACGTACAGCTTCCGCTTCATCAACGCCGCTTGCAAAACACATCATAGCGCCGCCCGTTGCATTTTTAGGCAGGCCATCGCCATCATTGCGGCCAACCTGAACCAGCAAAGTAAAAACCTGTTGGGGTCGTTTTTGTTTTTTATCTTCAGCCATCAAGAACTAAACTTTTTAGAGTAGGGATACATTCATAAGTAAACATTGGCATCCTATCATAATTACTAAACTAGTTTACTAGTTTAGTATGTGTGAAATAATAGAGCGGCCAAAATATCAACCGCCCTTATTCCGTAATTACAAAGCTTAGTCGCGCAACAACTCGTTGATCGAAGTTTTTGACCGTGTTCTAGCGTCAACCTTCTTCACGATTACAGCACAATAAAGATTAACACCATTTTTTGATGGCATAGAACCTGCAACCACAACAGAACCTGCTGGCACTTCACCGTACATCACTTCACCGGTTTCACGGTCAACGATTTTTGTAGATTGGCCAATGAAAACACCCATACCCAAAACAGATCCTTCGCGAACGATACAACCTTCAACAACTTCAGAACGCGCGCCAATAAAGCAATTATCTTCAATAATGGTCGGGCCTGCCTGCATCGGCTCTAATACGCCACCAATGCCAACGCCGCCAGAAAGGTGCACGTTTTTACCAATTTGGGCACAAGAACCAACTGTTGACCAACCATCTACCATTGAGCCTTCGTCAACATAAGCACCGATATTCACAAAAGATGGCATCAAAACCACGCCTTTAGCGATATAAGCAGACCGACGAACAATCGACCCTGGTACAGCGCGAAAACCTGCGTCTTTCCAACGATTCTCACCCCAACCATCAAATTTAGATGGTACTTTATCCCACCAACCTGCGTTATCTGGTCCGCCTTCGATGATTTGCATATCATTCAACCGAAACGACAAAAGTACCGCTTTCTTTGCCCATTGATTTACATGCCATGTGCCGTCTTCACGAGGCTCTGCCACGCGCAAACTACCGCTATCAAGCGCGGTTAATGTATCTTCGATCGCCTCGCGAGTTTCGCCTGTTGTGGCAGGCGTAATAGTATCACGCGCTTCCCAAGCGGCTTCGATGGCAGTTTCTAGTTGGGCATTTGACATGTTATCTCCAATTCGTGTCTGGATAGATTTGTAAGAAGCCTATAGTTTGGTTTTATGCCGTGCGCAATGCAGGGCGACAACAGGTAAGGAAGAATCGACATGGGACGTCATCAAGAAAGCTTTCCAAATGCGGAAGAAGATTTAAAAACACTCGAAAAAACACGCGGTACGCCCCAAACAAACGCCCCTGCCTATCGGTTAGCTTTTGCAGACCCCGATTTTTTATGTCGCGATGAATTACGCTCAACCCGCATTCAGCTGGAAATGATGAAACCAGAAATCATCATGGCAGAACGCGGTATAGAAAGTACTGTTGTCATGTTTGGTGGTGCGCGTATTCCCGATCCGGAATTTAAAACTGAAGCGCGCACAAAAACCCTATCTGACTTGTCTGAATATTATGATGAAGCGCGAAAATTCGCCCGTGTTATTACTGAAAAAAGTATGAAAAGCTATGGCCGTGAAAATGTCATCGTCACAGGTGGTGGCCCTGGTGTGATGGAGGCAGGAAATCGCGGCGCGGTTGATGCAGGTGGTGCGTCTATTGCCCTGAATATTGTGTTGCCGTTTGAACAGGCACCTAATGTTTATTGTACACCCGAATTGTGTTTTAACTTTCATTACTTTGCCACACGTAAAATACATTTTTTAATGCGCGCAAAAGCTGTCACAGCGTTCCCAGGTGGGTTCGGCACATTAGATGAGCTGTTTGAAACCCTGACACTTATTCAAACCCAACGCATGAAACGCATTCCCGTAATCTTATTTGGTGAAAAATTCTGGCGTTCTATTATCAACTGGGAAGCACTGGCAGAGGCAGGCACAATCGGTGCTGATGATCTGGAATTGTTTAGCTTTGTAGAAACGGCTGACCAAGCTTTGGCAATTATAAACGACTGGGATGCCAAGAAATTTGATTAGGGTTAGCCCCTAGTCAATAACATACTCAACCAGCTCTGTACGCTGGAAAAATCTGAAATTATCATCTGAAATCAGGGTAATTCTAATGCGGTCCTGTGCATCACGCCAAACGGATATTCCTTCTAGATTGTCATGAAAACCTAGGGCGGTTTCAATTAACGTTTCTTCGTCGTTAAAACCGCCACCAGTTAATGTGAAGCGCCTTATCCGTGTCGCAAACCCTGTCGGAAATTTAAAATCCCGCTCCAATAAATACAACTTATTGTCAGGCCCAAAATCGGCACCCGCAACTAAAAAAGGTGCCCGACGCGGAACCTTAAGTTTTTTATCCCATACCTTTCCAGTAAACCTATATACGGGAAACGGCCGGTCAATCACGCCCGATCGTTCGGGAATTGTGTAAAGCCACCCGCGCCTATCAATCGCAAGTGCCTCTAGCGAAGAATTGCTTTGCAAGTTTTTAAAGTCTGGGTGCTTAGGCAACCAAACCGCTTTCGATGATTTATTAGAATATGCCCACACGCGGTGCTTGCCTTCAAAAGAGACATAAATCCGCCCATCTGCGCCTATAGCTAAACCTTCACTATCCACACGAAACCCTTTTACTGGCTTGCCTTTAGTGTCGTGTATTTGCAGTAATTCTTGCTGCTCTATGCCCACTATTTTATCGGTTTTCCGCTTAATACGGCCAGACAAAAAATACCCCCGATCAGAAGTTGTAAAAAACTGGTGCCCATTGTCACTTAAATGAAGTGACGAAAATCCACCAAATACGGGGTTTTTTGAAGCCCAGCTATACGTCGATAACAAACGCAATTCTGCACCCATCGCAGCATGGCTTATGCAAAGAGCGGCAGCAATACATTTTATCATTTTGCGGCTAATACATTTTGACATTGGGCAGGCAAATCCGACATGAAATAATCGCGCGCACCGCGTTTTTTAGGTTTTTTAGGTTCTTTGGGTAAACTAGGGTCACGTGGCTCTAATGCAGTTGTCACCCACCAATTCAAATCTTTATCACAACCTGTCGCATTCTTAGATAATTGCTTAACCGTGGGTCGTTGCTTTTCACATGCTTTTGACCCTTTGGGGCATTTAAGGCGTACATGAAAATGATAATGGTGACCCCAAAATGGGCGCACTTTTTGTAACCACTTTTTATTACCCTTCACATTTTTACACATCCACACTTTCGCAGGTGCGGTGATAAAAATGCGGTCAACCGCAGGGTCACTTGCCGCAGCTTTTATCACTTCCATATGGGCAGGCGTCCAGTTGGTGTTCACTGTGCGATGGTTTTTTGATCGCACGGTTTTTGATGACAGCTTTTCACGCTCTGCACGGCTAAGGTTCAGTCGTTTTGGTGGTAGCAACCACACATCCGCATCCAGCCCCAGCTGGTGGGATTGGTGACTAGACGTCATTGGTCCGCCGCGTGGTTGCGAAATATCCCCAATATAAAGCCCAGCCCAATTAGGTTGCTCGGCTGCTTTAGCCGAAAACCGTTTCAAAAAACTTATCATTTCGGGGTGGCCCCAGTTGCGATTACGGCTTAAGCGCATCGCTTGCCATGTAGGGCCGCTTTCTGGCAGTTGCACAGCCCCCGCCAAGCAACCTTTGGCATATTTCCCCAACGCGCTTGGCGCTTGTTGGCTGGCTGACGCTTTCGCGCCAAACAGTTTGTTCGCTTTTGGCTCTGCATTTAACACTTGGGTAGAAAACAAAAAAACCCCGAATAATATTGCATAAAACGGGATATTTTTAATTGCTTTCATCCTAAATCGTCGCATTATCCCTCTTTTGGATCAACCCAGATTAACAACACCAAACCGATTAGAAACAGTACGATAATCGGTAATATGCCCAATCGTTGGCTTTGTGTTAAATCGGTAAATAAGGCAATTAGCCCTGGTGCCAAAAATGATGTCGCACGGCCCGATAGTGCGTATAATCCAAACGCTTCAGTCATACGTTCTTCATTGGCTTGGTACACCATCATCGATCTGGATGAAGCTTGTAAAATTCCGCCTGCACCCCCAATTAAGGCGCCACAAAACATGAACATCCTATCCGGTAGCGTTGAATCAACTGCTAGAGGTGCTGAAAAGAAAGTCTCTCTTGAAGTACCGACAATCAGCGTACACACGAAAATCAGTATGAAAATACAAACGATAACCACCCTTTTTGGGCCAAATGCTCGTTCTATAAAACCACCTATCCAACAAAATATAGCCCCAGTAATGGCCGCTATAATACCAAAAATACCAACCTGCACCACTGACCAACCCAGAACACCAACCGCATAAATACCGCCAAAAGCATATAAGCCGTTTAGGGCATCGCGGTAAAACATAGATGAACCTAGGTAGGCAAAAAGGCTAACATTTTGCGGCAGCTCCCGAATGGTCTTACCCAAATCTCTTACGGCTTTGCCAAGCGTGTTATTCGCATCCATATTACGTTTCGTATCTGGCACCCACAAAAAGAACGGAACCATAAAGATAACATACCATAACGCAGTAATAGGCCCAACGGATCGTGTGCCTTCTCGGGCTTCTGGATCTAAGCCCATAATGGGCGGTTTACCCAATAAAGTTACCCCGTCGGCATTTTCAGCGAAAAACAGCAACATTATAAACAAAGCGATTACACCGCCCGCATAACCAAAGCCCCAACCAGAACCTGATATACGGCCAATTTCATCTTTATCGCCAAGTTCAGGCAGCATAGCATTAACGAAAATCTGGGAAAACTCTACGCCAATCAAGCCAACCGCAAACAACACTAATATCAATGTTGTGCTTTCCATACCTGGCACTGCCAACCATAACGGTAGTGAACCTGCAACAAATAGAACCGAAAAAAGCATTACCCAAGGTTTTCTGGGGCCCATTGCGTCAGCATATGCGCCTAAAAACGGGGCGGATATAGCTAATATCATCCCTGCGGCTGCCGTCATATATCCCCATGTTGCCTGTCCGCTTACTGGATCAGAAGCTACAGCAGATGCAAAATACGGGCCAAAGATGAATGTGACCAGAAGCGTGTGAAATGGTTGGGCCGCCCAATCATATGACATCCAACCCCAAATTGCCTTTTTACTAACTTTACGTGCCATAATTTTTCCCATTCATTTTTATCACTAGAACAGGTTTCACACCGTTCGCGCAAGGTTTATTCAATTTTCAGGCGGCCACACCCGTGTGTTTTCCGCTGCAATCCAATTTGTTACCCATCCTGGCATTTCTGGTTTCCAATCAGGGCACCCTAACGCGTCAACCATTTTTTGTGTCGGGACAATGCCATTTTTATCTGTAAGTGCAACGCGATACAAAATAGCAGAGGTCGCCTCATCCTTGCGCCACATCGTTTGATGTAAGTAAATGAACTTATCATCACGCCCTAATGAGCGTGTCCTCATAGTAAATTTCTGAAAAACCTTAACACGTCGGCGATACCTGACAGAGGCACCCGCCATTGTCATCCCCCATCCGTTCTTTTTCAACAAAGCCCCCAAGCCAACACGCTGCCCCATCACAAGTCGACCCAAGTCGTAAAGTGTTAATGTGCGCCCATTGTTCAATTCGCCAAATATATCAATATCAACAGGCCAGCAAATATGTTCAGACACATGCACATCATCAAGGCTTAGCCTAGGTGCATTCCTGAACTTAACTATTTCTTTGGCTAAGCGTATTATAGGGTACATTGCGTTTCCTTCTGATTTTACGCTACCTAAGAAATTAACCTATGCAATCAGAACGTACCGTCACACGGGGCTTGCCAAAACCAAACACACAACCTAAATCTGAATGACTGAAAAAAGGTTTAGAATATGACATCTCTTGCGCAAATTTTACTATTCATACTGGACATCGTATATTTTGTTTTAATCGTCCATATCATTATGAGTTGGTTAATTAATTTTCAGGTACTTAACATCCGCCAACCTATGGTGGCGCAAATCTGGCATATTGTGAACCAACTGCTAGAACCAATATACCGCCCGCTTCGCCGCATTATTCCATCGGCAGGTGGCATGGATTTAACACCTATTGTTGTGTTTATCGGCATTTACGCTTTACGCGTTATCATCACAAACAATCTGTATTAGGGGCTATTTTCGCCGCTTATCGCGTGCAGCCAACAGTTTTAACCGCAAAGCATTAATTTTAATGAAGCCAGCCGCATCCGCTTGGTCATAAGCGCCTGCATCATCTTCAAACGTTACATGCGCCTCTGAATAAAGCGTGTCATCTGACCAGCGACCAACAGTTTGCACCATGCCTTTGTATAGTTTCAACCGAACCGTACCGTTCACATGTTTTTGGCTTGCATCAATCAATGCCTGCAACATTTCGCGTTCTGGGCTAAACCAATACCCATTGTAAATCAGCTCTGCGTATTTTGGCATTAACTCATCTTTCAGATGTGCCGCCCCACGATCCAGTGTTATGCTTTCAATCCCGCGATGGGCTTCTAGCATAATCGTACCCCCAGGAGTTTCGTAAATGCCGCGTGATTTCATGCCAACATAGCGACCTTCAACCAGATCAAGTCGGCCAACACCATGCTTGCCGCCCAGCGCATTTAATTCTGTCAACATTTCAGCAGGGCTAAGCGGCTTGCCATTCAATGCAACCGGATCACCATTTGCATAGGTAATCTCAATATGCTCGGCAACATCTGGTGCTTTTTCTGGGCTAACCGTGCGTTGATAAACATAATCAGGTGCTTCAACCGCAGGATCTTCTAATACTTTACCTTCAGAAGATGTATGCAATAGATTTGCGTCCACTGAAAATGGGGCCTCGCCACGCTTGTCTTTTGCAATTGGGATTTGATGCTCTTCGGCAAACTGCAATAATTTCGTGCGGCTAGACAAATCCCATTCACGCCAAGGGGCGATAACTTTTATATCCGGGTTTAGCGCATATGCAGAAAGTTCAAACCGAACCTGATCATTCCCTTTACCAGTTGCACCGTGGGCAACTGCATCTGCATCATTTTCTGCTGCGATTTCCACCAAACGTTTTGAAATAAGCGGGCGGGCAATGGAAGTCCCCAATAAATATAGCCCCTCATATACCGCATTGGCGCGGAACATTGGGAACACAAAGTCGCGCACAAATTCTTCGCGCACATCCTCAATATGAATATTCTCGGGCTTTATGCCCAAAAGCTCTGCTTTTTTACGAGCTGGCTCCAGCTCTTCGCCTTGCCCTAAATCAGCAGTAAAAGTTACAACTTCGCAATTATATTCAATTTGCAGCCATTTCAAAATAATCGACGTATCCAGACCACCTGAATAGGCTAGAACAACTTTTTTTGGTGCAGACATTAGGGAAACTCCGAAATTTAAGACATATTTTAACGGGGTTTATTGGGTTTTATGCACATGGGCAAGGGCAGCAATTCGATGTTTCATGTTGAAATGACTTTTCCAATGTTTCGTTGTCGACATCATTCATCGTTTCGTTAGAATAAACACCATAACGTTTATAAAGTCGCGATATGGGTTTAGCAAAAATGACTGATTTTAAAGAAAATGTTGCCAACGCAACTCAAGCTATGCGCAAACTGTTTCCGCAAACACCTTTGCAACGTAATGAACATTTATCAAACCTTTACAATGCCGACATCTATTTAAAACGCGAAGATCTATCGCCAGTACGATCTTATAAAATACGTGGTGCATTTAATGCGATGCAAAAAACCTTAAAAAAATCTGATTCCACAAATTTATTTGTCTGTGCATCTGCGGGTAATCATGCACAAGGCATGGCATTTGCTTGCCGCCATTTTGGTGTTAGGGGCGTTATTTTCATGCCTGTTACAACGCCTGGGCAAAAAATCACCAAAACCGCCGCATTTGGCGGTAGGTTTATTGAGATCCGATTGGAAGGTGATTATTTTGACGAAACTCTCGTTGCAGCGCAATCTTATGCTGCACAAGAAGGGGCTGCATTTTTGCCCCCCTACGACTCTGTTGATGTCATTGAAGGCCAAGCCTCTATCGCGTTTGAAATAAATCAACAAATGCCCAAACCCATTGATTATATGATCGTCCCTATTGGTGGTGGCGGCCTATCATCTGGTTTGATAAAATATTACAGCACTGAAAAGAATACCCCCGAATTTCGCCTGATAGAGCCAAATGGCGCCCGTAGCCTTTATGCAGCACTTAAGGAAAAACGACTTATCTCTGTGCCTAACATCAACAATTTTGTAGACGGTGCAGCAGTAGCCCAAATTGGGCATAACAACTTTGAGATTTTAAAACATGTCCCTGTAAAGAACGTTCTTGGCATCAACGAAGACCGACTTTGCACCACAATGGTAGAATTATTGAATATCGAGGGCATCGTGTTGGAGCCCGCAGGCGCATTAACGATAGATGCATTAAAAGACTTAAAAGATGAAATTGCAGGAAAATCTGTTATCTGTATCACCTCTGGCGGTAATTTTGATTTTGAAAGATTACCCGATGTAAAAGAACGCGCGTTGCGATCCGAGGGATTGAAAAAATATTTAATTCTAAACCTACCCCAACGCCCTGGTGCTTTGAAAGATTTTCTAAACCTATTAGGCCCAGAGGATGACATTGCACGGTTTGAGTACCTAAAAAAATCTGCCCGGAATTTTGGATCAGTTTTGATTGGGATCGAAACTAAGTCTAAAGGTAATTTTAAGCTTTTATTTGATCGTATGGACAAAGCTGGGTTTAAGTGTCGGGATATTACAGATGATGAAACTTTGGCGCAATTTTTGATATGACACAGCTACTAAACAAACAGATTTTTGGGGAACCTAGTAAACACGCTACACTGCTAATTGCGCATGGCCTGTTTGGGTCGGGTCGTAATTGGCGCGCGATCGCCAATCAATTAAGCCGTGATCGACAGGTGATTACCGTTGATATGCGCAATCACGGCGATAGTTTTTGGTCGGACAGTCACAGTTATGCAGATATGGCCAATGATTTAGCTAATATTATCAATCAAATTGACGGCCCTGTTGATGTTCTTGGGCACTCGATGGGTGGCAAAGCGGTAATGGTTTTGGCATTGCAGAACCTAACAAAAATGAACAGATTAATTGTCGCCGATATAGCGCCAGTTACTTACACCCACTCGCAAATGCCCAACATTAAAATTATGCAAAACCTTGAAATAGCACATTTTACCCGGCGCACTGAAATTGAAAGCGCGATTAATGAACATTTAAATGACGCTGCAACCAGCGCATTTCTTGCACAAAACTTTATAATTTCTGAACAAGGGAACAGCTGGAAAATCAATCTAAATGCACTGGCGAGTAATATGGATAAAATTATGGGTTTCCCAAAAGCTTCAGCTACATTTAATAACAATACAGTTTTCATAATTGCTGGAAAATCTGACTATGTTCAGGCCAAGCATTACGATGGAATCAACCGTTTATTTCCCAATCATAAAATACACCCAATCAAAGGTGCTGGTCATTGGGTTCATGCCGAAGCACCCCGTGAATTCATTCAAACAGTAATTGATTTTCTAAATTAACCAACCACAGATTTAGCATAGTTTTTGGTCATAGTTTTGCAAAAATTGTTTTTTTGACTCTTGATACATCAGCATAAGTTCTGAAATTTTAAAATTTGGAATATGTTCATTTTTAAAAGCCTGCTCTCCATCCGACACATATCCCCAAAGGCTTTAAAGCCTAAATTAGATGCGCAGCCTTTCAAAAAATGAAATGCCGCTTCACTTTCATCTATTGTAAGGCGGATTGGTTTTCGTCTAATTCAGTCATAGCTTCATCAACCTCACATAGAAACAATTCTATAACTTCTGGCACTTCCTCTTTACCCACATCTTCTTGTAGTTGGCGTACTTGCTGCCAGCCTATCATTTATATCCCCTTTTTAAATCGCGCTGAAATCAACGGGCCATTAACTTTATAATTCATAATTTCCAAAATAATTCCGTTGGTGTTTGCCGTTGCGACTGAATTCAAACGCCCATCTTTTTCATATATGCCAGAAAACCACCCTCGGTCATTGGTTTGGGTTTTTTGCACAGCACGCATAAGACGCGTAGTATATTCCGTATTATATATAGCGTGCCAACCGAATGCGGCCTTAGTACTTAACGTTTTCAGTTCTGGGTATTGCACGCCATCTTCAGCAACCGCATTCCATGGCACCCCATTTGCAAACACAGTGTTATATAAAAAATATGGGGATTGATCGATGTTATCCTCACTTACGGCCGTCAAAATTCCAGATGATTTAAATTTGTTCTCTTGCGCTTTATAAATACGATGGGCTAGTTCTTTTGCCTCTCGATCCAATCCAAACTCAATCGCCATTAAAATGTAAGGCTCACTTACAACATAATTTGGAGCATCAAATAAACTAAAGCTTCTGCTATCCGCCGCAATTTGTTGCCCTTCAATCGTTTTGAATTTTATATAATCATCGTACTTAGCTGCCGTCATTGCATCCAGGCCCAATAAGGCAATCGCGCGCGCACCATATTCTTCATATCCCAGCCTGCCTTCTTGAATTTTTTCAGGTAGCCCCGTTTCAGAATGCAACCTTGCGCCCATTAAAACACCTTTTTCCACCATAGACCCAAAATCCCAATTAGTAAGAACATTGCCGGCAGCCACAGCATGTTTGGGGAAATCATAAAGTAAAATATTTAATGGAACCGTCATTCTTGCAATATCCAATGCAGACCACCCTATACCGGTTGCAGCCAGTTCATTTCCGTAAGTTGTCATTTTCAAACTGCGAGTATCGTATACTTTGTTAGGGAGTTTTTCAAAAAACAGTGGTAATTTTGCTAAAGTTCTAAGCGCCGATGACATGCGTAGGTCAAACAATGGTTCGTCAATAATTCCAATTTTATAGGCCGAGATCATACCCAAAAGGTACGAAGACTGATCCCACACTGTTGTTGACGGAAAACCATCAACCGAATTCACCAAACCTGTTTCAGGGTTATAATTTTTTTCAAAATATTTCCATGCCACACCTGCTTGCTGTAACTCGGCATCTTTCCTTGCCTATTATCAATGCCCCACGTCCCAAAAACCGCTGCCAGTTCATGCACGATTAAGAAAGGTAAAAGATGTGCAAAAAAAATCAATCGAATAAGCGTTGATCGGTGACAGGCCAAAAAATAATGCAAGTAGTGGGGCCATAAGAAACACAACATTCCAAAGTGGTGCTAAATATGACCAAAAAGTTGCGGCATACATCATGCGCTGCCGTACACTCATCCCGCCGCCCAGTAAGGGGAAATCATTGAAAACTATATCCAGACTGCCACCTGCATATTTAAATCACTGCATAACCCAGCTTTGAATATCTAAAGGTGATAACATTTTGCTTTCAACATGTGGGTGAAAGACAGATTTCCAATTTCGGTTCTTATCCTCATGCAATTTTATTGAGGTATATATATCTTCCGACACATGAAATTTATAAGGGGTTAGATCAGTTGAAACTGATAATTCACGCCGTAAGGCCGCTGTTAACCCTACCTGTTCAACTTGGTCTTTTTCCAGCTTAGTAAATTCTAGCGTTTGATCTTCTACCGATGTTGCATAATTTTTCAAGGCCACTTCCATTACCGCTTCACGCCTGTGGATTGAACCTGCGCCACAGCAAAATGAAACGTTTAACCCATTTCGGCGACGTTGGATAACATCATAAAAAAGCTTTGCATCATTAACAAAAGGATCACGGCCAATAACAACTGGCCCAACCATCTTTTGGCAAGCATACGCTACAAGTTCGCCAATTCGCCCAAAGTTTTTAGACCATTCCACCTGTAATGGTCGCCCTTTTGGTGTATCATAAAACCATTGTGGCGTTTGCACCCAAGCCACATCTGCATCTCTGAAGTAACCCAAGGTATGACTTAAAATCGTTGGGAATGTGCGGGTATCTGAATCTAAAATAACAATAAAATCACCATATGTTTTGGCCATACCATTGCGTAAATTTCCTGCTTTATACCCAATATTTGTTTCGCGTGTTATATAATTAACTTCTTCTTCTAACGCGACTTTTTTCATTTCTGCACGATTGCCATCATCCAAAACATGCACCTTTAAATCAATCAGGCATGGGTATTTTACCTGCTTTGCGTCCCGTATAGAGTATCGTGTCAGCTCAGGGTCTTCATTATATGTGGGCAGAAAAATATCCACACTAATTGGCTGTGTGTCATCTGCCCCTTTTATTATCTCTGATCGTTTCAAAGGGGCCGCTGTTTGGGGTGTATCATCCACTGACCAAAGGTTGTGGACGTATAGAAAAACCCCAATAAACGCGCATGTTTCAGCCAGTACAACCAAAAATGAAAACCACATCACATCGGTATTTAGTGAATGCATCCAGCGCCATGATAGGTACCAGCCACCTAGGCTTAGCGTGCAGATTGCAAGGCTTTGCCAAATGAATTCAATCATAAATGAATGCTTTAAAGGTGCCATCAATATCCCCGCCAATCTTTCGCTGGGCTATATTTGTCAAATCTTCCCTAATTAATGGTTACTAATTTCACATGAATTTAAATTTCAAAAATTCATAATTTTTTAAGCCTCATCATCAAGTATACCCAAAATAATGATACGAGGTACACTTGGGAACTTTAAACCTTGCGGAGCCCGCACAGTTGCTGAAAAATGCAAAAGATTTTCGTATACTTGTTGTAGACGATAGTAAGCTTCAGTTAAAAATTGTATCTACACATCTAAAAAATGGGGCCTAAGCCCTGTTTTATGCTTTAGCGCCAAAGATGCGCTAGAGCGGTGTAAAACCCAAGAGTTCGATATGGTCATAAGCGACTGGGTGATGCCCGAAATGAATGGTTTAGAGTTTTGTAAGTCTTTTAAGGCGTTAGATAAGGAAAATTTTGGGTATTTTATTTTGCTTACTTCGAAATCAGCAAAAGAGGAAATTGCCCAAGGTCTTGCCCATGGTGCAGATGATTTTTTATCCAAACCTGTTAATGCCGAAGAATTATTTGCCAGAATTCAAGCTGGGCAGCGAGTTTTGGAAATGGAACAAGCATTACACGATAAAAATAAACGCATTTCTGAAACTCTTTCCAAGTTGCAGGCATTGCACGAAGAAATTCAAAAAGACTTGGTAGAAGCAGAACGTTTACAGCTGTCTCTTATTCCCGAAAGCCATAAAAAACTAGAACAGGGTGATATATCAATTCTGTTTAAATCATGTGGTCATGTTGGTGGTGATTTGGTCGGTTTTTTCAAGTTTTCCCGTGACCGTTTGGGTATGTATTCCATAGATGTTTCAGGCCACGGAATATCCTCTGCCTTGGTTACAGCCCGACTAGCAGGATATTTGAGCCGTAATAATAAAGCTCAAAATATTGCTTTTGAACGCGGGGAAAGTGGTGAGTTTATTCATCGTAAACCCGCACAAATTGCAGAGGCGTTAAACAATCAATTACTGGCCGATATGGAAACTGAACACTACTTTACCTTGGCATTCGCAGATATAGATTTGAAAACAGGGTATACTCAATTCGTGCAAGCAGGCCATCCATATCCGGTTATAATACGCAAAGATGGCACTACTGAACTTGTGGGCACAGGTGGGCCACCAATCAGTTTAGTGCCAGATGTACAATACCAAACAGAAACCTTCGATTTAAAACATGGTGACAGGTTAATGTTGTATTCTGACGGAATTACAGAATGCCAAAACGTACATGACATCTTATATGACGATGATAGAATGCGTGCCGCTTTGTCAAAAAATACTGGGACAAAAGGCCTGGAATATTTAAATGGCCTGTTGTGGGATGTAAGCCAGTTTGCTGATGGCACACCATTTTATGATGATTTATCAGCAATTTTATTTGAATTCTCTGCAGATGGTGAAAAGTAATTTCAGTATTATTTACTAAGTTTAAATTCAAACCAATTAATTTCGTGTAAAAGTAATAGGTTACACATTGAACAATTTAATCACAACAACACCCTATCGGCTCTTGTTTGTTTTATTGTGCCTGTTGGGTCTTGCATCTTGCGCTACGCTAAGCACGCCATTGGTTAAAAACATATCTCAACCTAACCACAGGCCAATAAGGAACTTCACTTCTTTTAGCACATCCCTTCGGTGTATGGATACGTTACTTGCATCCACTGGTCGTCAGCGCATTCTAATCTCATCAACCGGGATCAAAGATCTATCCAAAAAAATATCTGTTGGCGCAGATGAAATGTTACTGAATGCAATCAATAAAACCAACATCAAAAGTGGTGCTTACATATTTCTTGACCAATCTTTTGAAAAAGAAGTTTGGCAGCTAGAGCTGCTTTCTCCGACAAAGACGCGCAAGATGCCACGATTATATTTTCGCGGGGCGATAACACAAGTCGATGCAAATACCGTAAACGATAAATTAAATTTAAGCCTTGATTTAACCAATGCACCACATGCGCCAACCATTCATGGTGGCGCGTTGAAAACCACAAACCCCAGTATCAGTCGTGGCGTTTCCATCGTATCTATCGACATGCACCTAGTATCTTACCCAGACAAAGTTGTGTTAGCAGGCGGGTCTGTTGCTAATTCAATGGTTGTCACAAGCAAAACATTTGGAACTGGCAGTTCGGGGCTGATAAAACTTACTGGATATAATATGGCGATTTCTTTCAACAGGGTAGAAAGCATCGGACAGGCAGTAAGAAACTTAATCGAGTTGGGTGTTATTGAACTGATAGGGCGCCATGCGAAGGTTCCATATTGGCAATGCTTAAATATAGAACCCACAAACCAAAAACTGGAAAACTCAAAGCGACACGTTTTCACTGTAAACCCAAAGTCCATATCCATCTCCAAGGCGCAACATATTTTGAAGAATCTTGGATACCTTCAAACAAAACCTACAGGTATTATGGATCGGCGCACACATGCGGCGCTGGCTAAGTTTCAGGCAGATAAAGGTTTGATCGCAACTGGTAACTTAGATTTTGATGCGTACACATATTTGCTTCAAACTACAAAAGGCTATCCTGTAAACGGGCGTATTTACCGGCAAAAACAAACACCCACCAAAGCCCCTCAAAAACCTGTTGGCAATCACTTAACCCTTACGGCTTTACGGCCAGATTATAGGTTAAACGACACATTGACCGTAAAGTTTACGTCAAAAACAGCTGGGTATGCCACCTGTTTTCATCAAACAGGTACAGGGGTTGTGACCCAAATTTTACCTACTGAACCCAACGTTCGCCTAAAAATACCCGCACATTTCAACACACTTCTTCCAAGAAATAAATCTAGCTTTAGTTTAAAATTCAGTGCCGCAAACATACCTGAAAATATCTTGTGTACGCTTCAAAGTGTAAAGGGTGACATTACATCCCCATATGACAACAAGTTCAACACACTCAACCCTTTGCCCGTCAAAAAACTTATGGATATTCCTACCGAATATACAAAAATCAACCCTTTAATAGACTGGGTTATGATTTCTAATACAGCGACACATTAAACTTATATAGCAGCCGCTAGAAAATCCCGATCACCCTCATTAGTCAACAATTCCACCCCATCATAAGCATCCTTCCAAACCACCGTATGAAAAGGCTCTAAGGGTTCATGAAGTTTTAATACGGGCCTGCATAAATATATATGGCAAATTTTTTGTGCCCAAAACCCATATTCAGGCATATGGGTAAATCGTTGATATGCGCCCAGCCTGCGGGTAATTTGAACTTTCCAGCCCGTTTCCTCTAAACACTCACGGTAAAGTGCCTGAACTGCTGTCTCACCCGCATCAATACCGCCGCCCGGTAGTTGAATTTCTGTTTCATTTAATTCTTCACGGGTCAACAAAACCTTACCGCGATGCAAAATCACGCCGTATGCTCCTGGTCGGGGGCGGTATTGCACGTCAAGGTGCACAGATTCACCATATCGTCTCATATGGAAACCATACTGCAACCAATTTCAAATAACAGCTTGGAATTGCCCTTTGCCACAAAAGGTTTTATGGGAACAAAAAGCCTAGGTGCATCATGTCAAATACTACAGCAAATATCGAATGGGATGATACCATCCTACCCTTCCAACTGGATAGAACTGACATTCGCGGTCGGGTTGCCAGACTGGATGGATTATTAAACACTATTATAGAACAACATAATTACCCGTTAGAGGTTTCCGCGATACTTGCCGAGGCTGTTATTCTAACCGCATTGATCGGCGCCACAATCAAGTTACGCTGGAAATTATCACTGCAAATTCGTGGTGATGGCCCTATTCGAATTTTAGCAACAGATTATTATGGGCCGAAAAATGAGGGCGATCCAGCCCGCATTCGCGCTTATGCCAGCTTTGATGAAGATCGCTTAACAGCCGAAACTGGTACGCCATTTGAAAAAATTGGCAAAGGCATATTTGGCATTCTGATAGATCAAGGGGCCAATACCGAACCCTACCAAGGAATAACACCGCTTACAGGTGGGTCATTGGCATCATGCGCAAGTACATATTTTGCCCAATCTGAGCAATTACCTACAGAGTTTGCAATCTCAACGGGTCAATCTTCCACCAAAACAGAGCGTGATAATTGGCGCGCAGGCGGCGTGATGGTACAACTTATGCCAAAAGCCTCACCCTTTACTGCCACTGGTTCAAGTGATGAAGCCCAAGATCTTTTGCAGGCTCAAGATCTAATTTCCGAAACCGATGAAGACGGCTGGGCCCGCGCAACCATGCATATGCAAACGGTTGAAGAAACCGAACTTATTGGCCCACATGTATCACCGCAAATATTATTAACGCGGCTTTTCCACGAAGATCAACCACGGATATTTCCAATTCAGCCTATAGAATTTGGCTGTTCATGCAGTGCGGAAAAAGTACGGTCAACAATGTCGATGTATTCAGCAAAAGACATCAAAACAATGACAACAGATAATGGTATGGTCACTGCTGATTGCCAATTTTGCAGCAGCCATTACGAGTTAGACCCTAAAACCCTTGGGTTTGACGCAAAAAATTAATGCATCCACCACTTGCAGCAAGCGTTTGGGTGGGCCATGAACATAATATGGAAAGATACAGATCAAAAATTGACACCCTTAAAGATGCACTGGTTGGAATGGAGCATAGACCACCATCGTCGGATTTTGATCTTAATAAGGATTATCTTACGCCTAAAAACATGAAGTTCCGAAATGCTGCCGTTTTAATTCCGATAACTTTAGGCCCATCAGGCTTAGAAGTTATTTTTACAAAGCGATCGCAATCAATGCGAAACCATCCTGGGCAAATTTCGTTTCCGGGTGGCAAGCAAGACCCTACAGATACATCGTTTATTCACACCGCTTTACGCGAAGCTGAAGAAGAAATCGGGTTGCGGCAATCAGATGTCTCAGTCATCGGCGCATTGCCAAAACACAAAACGGTCACCTCCTTTCTGGTGCATCCGGTAGTTGGCTTGGTACCGCCAAGTTTTGTACCCCGCGTTTTAACAAATGAAGTATCCGAGGTTTTTACGGCACCCCTAAGTCACCTGATTAACCCCGGTAATTATTTAATCGAAGGGCGGTTTTGGCAGGGTCATAAACGGCACTATTTCACTATCCCCTATGGGCCTTACTATATTTGGGGTGCCACTGCGCGTATGTTGCGTATGCTGACAGAAATCATGGAAAAATCCCATGCACCTTAAAGCAGAATGGCTAAATGCAGATGGGCCAAAAACTGTATGTGATGCATTGCAAAAAGCTGGTCATTGTGCCTATTTTGTTGGTGGTTGCGTACGGAACGCGCTTTTAAATAAGCCCGTTAACGATATTGATATGGCAACAGATGCCACCCCTAAAAGAATGATGGAAATAGCCGCTAAACTAAACTTGCGCATTATTCCCACGGGCATAGATCACGGCACCGTAACATTCATCATTAACAACCAACCCTTTGAGGTAACTACGTTTCGCAAAGATGTTATTACCGATGGCCGTCACGCTTTTGTAACATTTTCCAGATCCATTGAAGATGATGCAAGACGTCGTGATTTTACCATGAACGCCCTATATGCGGATATTAACGGCCAACTTATTGACCCATTATCTGGGCTAGATGATTTGCTTGCTCAACACGTCAGGTTTATTGAAAATCCCGCCAAACGCATTCAAGAAGATTATTTGCGGATATTACGGTTTTTTAGGTTTCACGCACTATACGGTAATCTGGATGCGGGCATTGATCCCGAAAGTTTAAGTGCTTGTGCCAAAAATATTGACGGTATTGATATGCTATCCAAAGAACGTATCGGTCATGAAATGCGTAAACTTCTTGGCGCGACAAACCCTGCACCAAGTATGGCGGCTATGGCAAAAGCTGGCATTTTAACACGGGTACTGAATGGCTCCGACATTACATCGCTTGCGCCCCTTATTCATCTAGAAGGCACGTCGAACGTTGAACCAAACTGGATGCGCAGACTGTTGGCCATCAATGGGACTGATATTCAAAAGTCCCTGCGGTTAAGTAAAAAAGAAGCACAAATATTAGCCTCTATGCGCAATGTTGTTAATGATGCACCCACTGCAAAGGTTGCAGGTTATAAACTGGGGGCACAAAATGGCTTAAATGCAATGTTGGTTCTGTGTGCA
Source organism: uncultured Paracoccaceae bacterium (assembly GCA_913061275.1). GTDB lineage: Bacteria > Pseudomonadota > Alphaproteobacteria > Rhodobacterales > Rhodobacteraceae > Amylibacter. The sequence goes on from CAJXSR010000001.1 coordinate 26,933, forward strand.
CATTTGACAACCCATTTACCCGATAACCTAATTGAAAACCTTAATACGGGTGCTAATGCAAGCTTCCCAATTATGGCTGCCGATTTATTAGATCAGCTAGAAGGGCCTGCTTTGGGGGCATGTTTGAAACAGCTAGAAACGGCTTGGCTTCAATCCGATCTGACACTTTCCAAAGCAAAGCTATTGTCGATTAGTGGTATAGAATAACAGAATATTACTTGTAAACCAAACTAGGCCTACGATTTCGCAACCGTGTAGCATCGTAACTATTCTAGCCCTTTCCGCATTGTTAATTTTCCTTTAGAGCGCAGGTATGAATGAAATACTCAAAATAGAACGGCTTAGTTGGCAGGGCGATGGCATGGCAACAGTCAGATCAGATGACGTTTATGTGCCCTATACGCTTCCAGGCGAAGTGGTAGATGGCAATATTGCCAGCGGCGTTTGCCATGATGCGCGCATTTTGGAGCCCGTTACTGATCGGGTAAAACCCCCTTGCCGGCACTTCAAAAAATGTGGTGGGTGTATACTACAACACGCCCATAATGATTTGTTAGCCAGTTGGAAAACAGATCTGGTACGTGGCACGCTTTCGCTTAATCATATTGAAACAGGTTTTAGGCCTATCCAAACTTCACCGCCCGCAAGCCGCAGGCGTGCTGTGTTTTCAGCAAAGCGCACCAAAAAATCCGCCGAGGTTGGGTTTCACATGCGTGGATCAAATGTTTTGATCGACCTTTTGGAATGTCCCATTATGCATCCGCAAATCATGCAAGGGTTTGAGGCATTTAAAGAGATTGCAAAAATTGGGTGTTCTCGGAAAACCGAAATTCGCATTGGGGCCACAGTCACTGAAAATGGGTTGGATGTGGATGTAACCGATGCAAAAGAACTAAACGCCACACAAACCGAAGCTTTGGCAGGGTTCATGGCCAAACATGATGTCGCAAGGATCAGTTGGAACACCGAAGTGATTGCCCAGCTTAAGCCCCCGATACAAAGTTTTGGCACGGCAAAAATTATCCCGCCAAGTGGCGCATTTTTACAAGCGACAAAACAAGGCGAACTAGCACTGGTATCTGCCAGCCTTGAAACCCTTAATGGGTGCAAACGGGTATTGGATTTATTCAGCGGTTGCGGCACTTTTTCACTACCACTTGCGCAAATAGCCGAGGTTCATGCGGTTGAAACCGTACCAGATATGCTATCCGCCTTATCAGATGCATGGCGCAAAGCACTTGGTGTAAAAGAACTAACAACAGAGACCCGTGATCTGTTTTACCGCCCGTTATTACTGGACGAGTTAAAACGTTATGACGGCGTTATTATTGATCCACCACGTGCGGGCGCATTAGAACAATGCAAACTTTTAGCAAAATCAAACATCACCAAAATTTCATTCATTTCCTGTAATCCTGCTACATTCGCACGCGATGCAAAAATCTTAATAAATGGTGGGTATACACTGGACTGGGTGCAGGTAGTAGATCAGTTTCGATGGTCATCCCACGTAGAACTGGTTGCGCAATTCACTTTGGCGAGAGGTTAATTTTTCGCAATCCCTGCGCAATCCCCCAACAAACAAGCACCAAAACAATCGCGACGAGTGTGTTTTGTAAATAGAACATCACACGGTCGGAAAATTCCAGGCTATTCAAAAATCGGTACGGCAATCCAGAGGTAACACTGCCCAAAGGCTCGGCATTATACGGGCGTACAATACTTTCTATCCACACAATATATAATAGATTAACAGATACCGTCAGGGTTAATATCTTTCTAACAGGGCGAAACACACCCAATATAAAAAACGCATCAATCAATTGCAAAATAGGCCCAGCTAAATGCAGGTAATATTGCTTCCAAAAAGGGATGGTAGCAACGCCATCCACATAAAATTGAGTGGGGTCGGTCAGGTAAATTTTCCAATATAAAAACACCACCATGATATTCAAAATCACTGTGGCCGATGCCCAAACCTCATGGCGTTTTGTGTCGCGGCCAAGTGAGCGTTGCAGCATGAAATAGGCAGATAGCGTGCTCATGCTCATCGCCCAATTTGTCAGATGCCTAAATTGCCAGCCTATCTTTTCCGGAGCCAAGTCCGTGAACGCATGGCAAAAATAAAATGCAGCGATTAAAAAAACCGCCCAGCGGTAAAGTTTTACACCTGATGATTGTTCCACAATGGCCCCCTTATAAAATAGGACAAGCAAACACCCATAAATGCAAAAGAAACCTTACGTCAGGCGCGTTTCACCATGCTTGCAATGCCCAAAACATCCAGCACTTTCGCTTCTATATCTTGTGCATTCATACCTGCTATTTCATACATTTTATCAGGCGAATTTTGGTCAATAAATGTATCAGGAAATACCATAGCCCGCATCTTTACACCCGTATCAAGTAAACCACTTTCAGCCATAAACTGCATAACATGACTACCAAATCCACCCACAGCACCTTCTTCGATGGTAATTATGGCTTCGTGGTTTGTAGCAAGCTCTGTGATTAACGCCTCATCCAGTGGCTTGGCAAAACGGGCGTCGGCAATCGTTGGTGTAATTCCTTTTGCCGACAAAGCTTCTGCCGCGCGCATCACCTCTTGCAAGCGCGTACCAAATGAAAGAATGGCCACGCGTGACCCTTTTTGGATCATGCGCCCTTTGCCGATTTCCAGTACTTCGCCCTTTTCAGGAATATCAACGCCCACACCTTCACCACGCGGATAACGAAATACACTTGGTCGGTCGTTTATTGATGCCGCTGTTGCCACCATATGCACCAGCTCAGCCTCATCCGCTGCCGCCATTACCACAAAACCTGGCAGGTTCGCTAAAAATGCAATATCAAAACTGCCCGCATGGGTTGCCCCATCGGCCCCAACCAGACCCGCCCGATCAATAGCAAATCGCACAGGTAAACGTTGAATTGCCACATCGTGAACAACCTGATCGTACCCCCGCTGCAAAAACGTTGAATACATAGTGCAAAACGGTTTCATCCCACCTGCGGCCAACCCAGCACAAAAAGTAACACCATGCTGCTCGGCAATACCCACATCAAAACATCTACTGGGAAACCGTTCTGCAAACAGATCAAGCCCTGTGCCATCCGGCATTGCAGCGGTCACAGCAACAATTTTATCATCAGATGCCGCTTCTTTAATCAGGCTTTGGGCAAAAGTTTTCGTATAACTTGGCGCATTGGATTTAGCTTTGTGCTGCTTACCAGTAATTACATCAAACTTGCTAACCCCGTGATACTTATCACTTGCAGCCTCTGCCGGTGCATAGCCTTTGCCCTTTTGGGTTAAAACATGAATAAGCATTGGCCCAGTTGCACGTTGCTTAACCGTGCGCAAAACATTCAAAAGCTGTTCCATATCATGCCCGCCAATCGGGCCTATATAAGAAAATCCAAGCTGTTCAAACATGGTGCCACCGACAGTCATATGCTTAACCATATCGCGCGCACGTTTTGCACCATCCTGAAACGGGCTAGGCAGTAATGAAACCGCCCCTTTAGCTGCCGCCTTTAATTCCTGAAAGGGTTCACCCGCATATAACTTTGACAGATACGATGACATTGCCCCCACGGGTGGCGAAATCGACATTTCATTATCATTCAAAATCACAAATAACCGCTTACCCAAATGGCCTGCATTATTCATCGCTTCATAGGCCATGCCCGCTGACATTGCACCGTCCCCGATCACGGCTATTGCATCACCCAACCCATGTTCAGGTGCGCCGCCCAAGTCGCGCGCAACCGCAAACCCAAGAGCCGCCGAAATAGAGGTTGAACTATGTGCCGCCCCAAACGGATCAAACGGGCTTTCGCTGCGTTTAGTAAAACCAGACAATCCGCCCGCTTTGCGCAAAGTACGAATGCGGTCACGTCTGCCAGTCAATATTTTATGTGGGTAACATTGGTGACTGACATCCCAAATTAACCTATCTTTTGGCGTATCAAAAACTGCATGAATGGCTGTTGTCAGCTCAACCACTCCCAGCCCTGCGCCAAGATGACCCCCAGTTTCAGACACCGCAGAAATAGTTTCTGCACGCAATTCATCGGCAAGCTGACGCAGCTGCACATCAGATAATAGCTTTAGATCTTCCGGGCTGGTTACTTTATCCAACAAGGGTGTATTCGGGCGATCTTGCGTCACAGGCTTAGCCTTTTATTACTTGTCGCGCTCGATAGCGTATCGGGCAACGCTGCGCAACGGTTCTGCCTTTGCGCCAAATGGTATTAGCACATCTATAGCTTGCTCGACCAGAGATTTGGCGCGTAGCTTTGCCACATCTAACCCCAAAATAGATACAAACGTCGCTTTTCCCGCATCAGTATCCTTTTGCAATCGCTTCCCAGCAGCTTGCGCATTGCCTTCAATATCCAAAATATCATCCTGAATTTGAAATGCGAGGCCCAGCGCATTTGCGTAATCTGATAGTGCCTCTGCGGGTTGATTGGCCAATATAGCCCCAGCTTCGGCAGACCATTTTATCAACGCACCGGTTTTATTTGCCTGCAAATCTATAATCTGATTCAGCTCCAATGGTACTCTTGCGGTTTCTGCAGCAATATCTTGAACTTGCCCCAAAACCATCCCATTCGCACCAGAAGCAGATGCAAGGTTACTGATAAGTTCCACGCGTATTGTATCTGTGTTGGCTGCCTTTGGATTAGACAGAACCTCATAGGCCAACGCCTGCAAGGCATCGCCAACCAAAACCGCCGTTGCTTGATCCCATTTAACATGTACCGTCGGCAACCCTCGCCGAAGATCATCATCATCCATGCATGGTAAATCATCATGCACCAAAGAATAGGCGTGAACACATTCTATCGCTGCCGCTGTATATAATGCTTGCGTCTCGGGCACATCAAACAAAGCCGCAGATTGCAATACCAAAAATGCCCGCAACCTTTTGCCGCCATTCAACACAGCATGACGCATAGGTTCGGCAATAAGCGATTGTTCTATCTTGGGCAGGCATTCGTCCAATTTGGCTTCAACCAAATTAACAGATTTTGCCAGTTGGGAAATAAATTCAGGGTGCATTGATCTTAGCCCTCAACGGGTTTCAAACCATCAGGCTTACCATTTGGGTCAAGCGTAATTTGCGCAACTTTTTCTTCGGCTGCTTTCAATTTCATCTCACAATGTCTTTTCAACTCTGCGCCGCGCTCATAAAGCTTAATGGAATCATCCAGCGCTACTTGGCTGCTTTCCAACCTAGAAACCACCGTTTCCAGTTCGGCCATAGCCTGTTCAAAGCTCATATCAGTTACAGGCGTGTCGCTCATTGCTTAAGTCTCCATCAATACTTCTACATGCGCCGCAGTCGATGCAGCCAACGCATCAAGATCATATCCCCCTTCCAGAGTCGAGACCAGACGACCCTGACATAACGTATTTGCCGCTTCTTTCAGCTGTTTTGTAGCCCATGCAAAATCTTCTTCATTAAAATTCAAATTTGCCAAAGGGTCTGCAAAATGGGCATCAAACCCTGCTGAAATAAAGATCATTTCTGGTTTATGGGCATAAAGAGCAGGTAAAATCGCGTTTTCATAGGCATCCCGCAATACCGCCCCATCCGCATTTGGCGCAAACGGTATGTTTAAAATATTGCCTGATGCCCCCGTTTCATGTGCGGCACCTGTTCCTGGGTAAAGTGGCATCTGATGGGTTGAGCTAAAGAAAATACGATCATCATTCCAAACCAGATCTTGTGTGCCATTGCCATGGTGCACATCAAAATCCACGATGGCTACACGTGAAAGCCCGTGATGTTCCAAAGCGTGCTTTGCGCCGATAGCGACGCTGCCAAACAAACAGAACCCCATAGATTTCGCAGTTTCCGCATGGTGCCCTGGCGGGCGTATTGCACAAAACGCATTATCGGCAACGCCTGCCATCACCAAATCAACGGCCATAATATTTGCACCAGCGCAACGCAGCCCTGCATTAAACGATCCATTACACATATGAGTATCCGCATCCAGCATCTGCCAACCTGATGCAGGTTCAGAAATGCGCACACGTTCATAATATTCATCGGGATGCACAGATAAAATCTGCGCTTTACTGGCCAGCGGTGCGTCATGGCGGATTAAGCCGTCAAAACGCGGGCCGTTCAATGTGTCCATCACCTTTTGCAAACGAGCAACCTGTTCTGGATGGCCGTCGGGCGTTACGTGATTTAAACAATCCGAATGTGTAATAAGTGCAGTTGTCATAATAATACTTAATCTGGTGCCAGCATATATCCGGCACCGCGAACAGTTTGCAAATAACGCGGGCTTTTGGGGTCACTTTCAATTTTTCGGCGCAAACGGGTAATTTGCACATCCACAGCACGTTCCTGACTTTGACCTTTATCACCACCCAAATCATCAACCAGTTTTCCACGTGAAACTGGCTGGTGCGTAGAGCTTGCAAAAATACGCATCAAGGCACTTTCGGTCGCGGTTAAGCGTACCAAATCTGAGCCACGCCACATTTCACCGCGCGATACATCATAACGCACCTCGCCCAGTTGCAAAGTTTTGGGTGGTGCGTCTATAGGTGCCTCTGCTGGGACGCGGCGTAAAATTGCATTGATGCGTAAAACCAGTTCTTTTGGTTCAAACGGTTTGGTCAAATAATCATCCGCACCCGCCTCTAAACCCATGATCCGCTCATGGGTTTCAGCCTTGGCCGTTAATAACAAAATCGGCGTGGAAAGCGTTTCGCGCAAGGAAGTTGTCAGTGTCAGGCCATCTTCGCCTGGCATCATCACATCCAGAACCAGTAGATCAAATTCTAATCCTTCCAGTAATCTGCGCGCATGTGCTGCATCGCGCGCAGTTGTCACCCAAAACCCATGGCGCGCTAAAAACTTTTGCAAAAGCCCACGAATACGCTCATCGTCATCAACAATTAGAATATGCGCATCATTTATATTTGGTACTGACATCTGATCTCCCTGCACCTTAATCTAGGTGCGTTTTCATTTGAGGGTCCATAATATTTTTCAAAACAGTCCTAAACCCGTGCACAGCATCAGGGCCTGCTGCCTTATATGCACCCCGCATACGTTTACGCTGCGCCTCTGAAAGGCTTCTCTCTAATGCGATACCCGCTTGTGTTAATTGCAAATTTCGTTCTCTTCGGTCTTTAATACCTACACTGCTTTCAACCAGTTCATCATCAACCAAATGCCGTAAAACACGATTCAGTGATTGTTTTGTAACACCCAAAATATCCAACAAAGCATTCACCGTTATGCCGGGGTTGCGCTGAATAAAATGAAGTGCGCGATGATGCGCGCGGCCATAGGTGTAATCCTGTAAAATCTGATCTGGATCAGAGGTAAAACCTTTATAAGCAAAAAACATTAACTCGATACCTTGCAACAACTGGTCGTCGGTAAGGAAAAGCAGATTTTCTCCCTTTGCAGTATTTGAATGTTCTGCCATTTATATGTCATCCGATCACAAAATTACGCCGCTGAATTCAATTTATGTCAGCATTATTGACTTTTATAGAATCAAATGCTAGCAAAAATTTAAATTTCGCAACTTTCTATCATAAAGCGAAATTTTTGAGCAATTAAATTACGCATAACGGCAAAAGAGGAAAGTATAATGGCAAGTTCTTATGATGATCGTGACGGTCAAATATGGTTAGACGGTAAGCTTGTCCCTTGGCGTGATGCAAATGTACATTTACTAACACACGCTATGCACTACGCGTCTTCTGTCTTTGAAGGCGAACGCGCTTATAACGGCACTATATTCAGAAGCCGCGATCATTCGGCGCGCCTAATCAAATCTGGTGAATATATCGACATTCCTGTGCCATATACGGTTGATGAAATAGAAGCGGCCAAATACGAAGTAATGCAGGCAAACGGCCTGACTGACGCATATGTGCGTGTACTTTGCTGGCGTGGTTCTGGCAACGATATGGGTGTTGCCTCTCAGGCGAACCCCGTGCGCATGGCCGTTGCCGCTTGGGAATGGGGTGCCTATTATGGCGACGCCAAAATCAAAGGTGCCAAGCTGGATATTTCCAAATGGAAACGCCCAAGCCCAGAAACAATTCCCTGCTTCGCCAAAGCATCTGGCCTATATATGATCTGTACTATGGCCAAACATCAGGCCGAGGCAAAAGGCTGTTCCGACGCGATGATGTTCGACTATCGCGGCTATGTTGCCGAAGCCACGGGGGCAAACATGTTCTTCGTGAAAGACGGCGAAGTGCATACCCCAAAACCCGATTGCTTTTTGAATGGACTAACCCGTCAAACGGTTATCGATATGTTAGAGAAAAAGCAGATCAAAACCCATGTGCGCCACATTATGCCAGAAGAATTGGAAAGCTTTGAGCAATGCTGGCTAACGGGCACCGCCGCAGAAGTTACACCCGTTGGTCAAATCGGCGATTACAACTTTGAAGTTGGTGCAATGGCACGTGATATTTCAGCAAGCTACGAAAAATTGGTGCGCGAATAAGATCAGTTTAGGGTGGGGTAACTCACCCACTTTCACGACAGAAAGCAAATCTATGAAAGTTCTAATTTTAGGCGGCGCTGGCATGATTGGTCAAAAACTGGCGCATGACATCACAAAGAATGGGTTAGGTGATGATCCACAACCAGATATGATCTTGCACGACATTGTAGAACCTTCTTGGACGGGCGCTGGCCGACCTGAATTGTTAACTGGAAATATCGCGGCAAATGAAACCGCAGTAACCCTTGCAGCCCAGAAGCCCGATGTGATCTTCTTTCTAGCGGCGATCGTTTCAAGCGACGCCGAGGCAAATTTCAAAGCGGGGTGGGATGTAAATGCACGTGGTGCGTGGAACTTGTTGGAAGCGCTACGCGAGCAGCACAAGCTTTCTGGAAAGACCTACCGCCCAAAAGTGATCTTTACGTCCTCGCTTGCGGTTTTCAGCGGCCCATATCCTGATGCGATTGATGACAACTTCCACAATAACCCGCAATCCTCTTATGGCGCGCAAAAGTCTGTGGTTGAGTTGCTGATCTCTGACTATTCTCGCAAAGGATATGTTGATGGTCTATCTATCCGATTGCCAACCATTTGCGTGCGTCCCGGAAAACCGAACCTTGCCGCATCTTCATTCTATTCTGGCATCATTCGTGAACCCCTAAATGGCCAGCAAGCAATTCTGCCAGTACCAGACACATTGCGTCACTGGTTTGCATCGCCACAAAGTGCCGTAGGCTTTCTTAAATATGCAGTTGAGTTGGATTTTAACCGTCTAGAAGGTCGCCGCACGCTGAACTTGCCAGGTGTATCTTGTACTGTTGCCGATCAAATCGAAGCTTTACGCCAAATAGCAGGTAATGATGTGGTGAAGCTGATTAAACCCATTCACAATCCTGATATTGCTAACATCGTAATGGGCTGGCCCCGTAACTTTCATCCCGAACGGGCAATAAAGTTGGGGTTTCGGTCGGATAAAGATTTTGCCAACATCATTCAAAGCTACATTGATACGGAAATGTCCGATTCGCGGTAAATACGATATAAACACGCAAAATACCCTGCATTTCGCCTTAAAACCCTGTATTTTACCCCTTGCCACCACAATCCGTTCTGCCATACGTCCCCCTTGCCCGATAATTTATCGGGTGATACCCTGATCACACCTTAGCACCAAGGATCGGTGCGTTATATGGAGGACACGGTTCTGGCTGAACGTGTTGAAGCAGCAGATGCTGCTGGTAAAAATATCCCGAGCATGTCGATGCTTGATTTGGTTCTGAACTCGCTTCAGGATGATAAAGCAGAGGATATTGTTACCATCGAATTACAAGGCAAATCGCAAATTGCGGACTATATGGTTGTGGCCTCTGGCCGCTCGACCCGTCAAGTTGCCGCGATCAGCGAAAAGCTTGCAAATAAGTTGAAGCAGAATATGGATGTACACGCACGTATAGAAGGCAAAGCCGCAGGTGACTGGGTGCTGCTGGATGCAGGCGATATTATTGTACATGTTTTTCGCCCTGAAGTGCGCGAATTTTATCAGCTTGAAAAAATGTGGCAGTCTTCAGGCGCGCCCGAAGGCGAATAATATATGCGCGTACAGATCAGTGTTGTAGGCCGCTTGCGCAATGGCCCCGAAAAAGACCTGATCGACGATTATTTGACACGCTTTGAACGTACCGGACGGGCCTTAGGCATTACCGATGCAACCATCGTTGAGGTCGAAGATAAAAAAGGCAGCCGCCAGCAGGTTGAAGCCGAATTGCTGCTGAAATCCATTCCAAAAGGGGCCATTATCGTCACGCTGGATGAGCGCGGCAAATTGCTGACCTCCCCTGAATTTGCCACCCGCCTTGCAGATTGGCGTGACAATGGTGCCCCTGTTGTCTGCTTTGTTATCGGCGGAGCTGACGGATTAATCAAAGAACTGCGCGCCCAAGCTGATGCCTCTATTTCTTTTGGCAAAATGGTCTGGCCCCACATGCTGGCCCGTGTCATGTTGTGTGAGCAGCTTTATCGCGCGGTCAGTATATTGGCAGGTAGCCCGTATCATCGGGTTTGAATAATCAATCTAAAACATAATGTCCCAGTTGGGACGCATAGTTAATACATTGATTTTACTTGATTTACTCAAAAAACTTATAGGTGTTTTACCCTAAACAACTGCCGCCCGCTCAATCTCAGCCTCTGTCAATCCATACTTCCCCGCAAACCGCAGGCGTGAGGATACAAGGCGTGGGTCATCAGGGCGTAATCCCATTGTACGGATAAACTCCATACGTTGTTGTGATTTTAGCGCGTCGCGGTTTATGGCAGTTCCCATTGCACGGTCGATGATCTGCCCGCCGGGCGACACATGAAACCATTTGGAAAAATCACGAAAATGATGCTGATTATGCAACGTGGTCACATGCCGTTCAACCCAGACTTTCGGCACGCTTAAATGTGCAGTCATATGAAACCACTCATAAAACAAAAACGTTCCAACCCCACCGATCAGAATAACCGCAGCGGCGATAGCCAATGCTAGCAGGGTGATGAACGATAGCACAAACCAAAGGGCAAAAAAGTTAAAGCACAGCATCGGGATGGCAAACCATACAGGAACAAAAAACAGCTCTTTATTAGTCGGAAAATCATGGTGGCCATAATGCACCTGATACAGCAGATCAAACTGCCATTGCTTGCTGGGTGCTTTAAGGTGAAAAAGATAACGGTGAATCGAATATTCGTTCAGCATTTGGGTCAAGATACCTAAAGGTACCAGCAGCCAAACCCAAGCGGGGCCAGTGATTAAGGCAATCACCACACCAATAAACACAGCTAACGCCATAAGCTGCACGGATATGTGACTGAACATAATTTTCAAACGCATGATAAAATCCCTTTGTCCGCACTATACTGCGTGATTTAGCAAGGTCAAAACGCTACGTGGCGTCAGGATGCGTGGTTGAACCTTTGACTGTGGCGCATTAAGTAAAGACAAACGTAAAAGGACCCCTGACATGGCCACGCCAAAACCTGTTGTCTTATGCATTCTTGATGGTTGGGGCCTGCGCAAAGAAACTGCCAACAATGCGGTGGCTTTGGCTGATACGCCGACATTTGATCGCATCATGACGCAATGCCCTAGTGCTACTTTAATCACACACGGCCCCGATGTGGGGCTGCCAGAAGGCCAAATGGGCAACTCTGAAGTTGGGCATATGAACATCGGTGCAGGCCGTGTTATGGAAATGGATTTGCGCCGCATTGAAGGTATTATTGAACGCGGTGAACTGGCTGCGCTTCCCGCAATAGAGCGGTTTATTGCAGCCTTGAAAAACTCTGGTGGGGTCGCACATCTGGCGGGTGTTTTATCGGATGGCGGGGTGCACAGCCATATTGACCATATGATCGAAACCGCACGTGTCATAACTGCCGCAGGAGTGCCTGTAGCTTTACACTTATTTGGTGACGGGCGTGATGTGGCACCAAAGTCAGCAAGTGAATATTTAACCCATTTGGAAACCGAATTAGCGGGTACGGTTAGTTTGGCGACTTTTTCAGGCCGTTACTATACTATGGATCGGGATAATCGTTGGCAACGTGTAGAAAAAGCGTATCGTGCGATTGTTTTGGGCGATGGCCCCCATGCAGATAAAGCGGAAGATGTGATTAAAGCCGCCTATGCGAATGGCATTTCAGATGAATTTTTTGAACCTACCGTTTTGAACAATTACTCTGGTATGAAGGATGGTGACGGTCTTTTGATTTTGAACTTCCGTGCGGATCGCGCACGCGAACTTCTATCCGCTATTGCCGACCCGGGTTTTGCCGATTTCAAAACAGGTCCGCGCCCCACTTTGTCGATTGTAAGTGGGTACGCACAATATTCAGATCGGCACGATACCTATATGGATTGCGTGTTTCCCAATCGGGATATTAAGAACACTTTGGGGTCTTGGGTTGCAGACCACGGGTTAAAACAGTTCCGTATTGCTGAAACTGAAAAATACCCCCACGTGACGTTTTTTATGAACGGCGGGATAGAACAGCCAAATGATGCCGAAGATCGCTATTTGGCCCCTAGCCCAAAAGTGGCGACCTATGATTTGCAACCCGAAATGTCATCTGCCGAGGTGACAGAGCATTTGGTGGATGCCATCACGGCAGGCATGTATGATTTGATAATCGTGAATTATGCCAACCCAGATATGGTAGGCCATACGGGTGATTTAAAGGCCGCAATGCAGGCATGTGCATCTGTTGATAAAGGGTTGGGGCAAGTTATTGATGCGCTACACGCACAAGATGGTGCGATGATTGTTTGTGCAGATCATGGGAATTGTGAAACTATGGTGAGCCCAGAAACAGGTGAGCCGCATACCGCGCACACAACAAACCCTGTGCCTGTGGTCTTGATCGGTGGACCAAAAGAGGCCAAGTTGCGTACAGATGGGCGATTGGCAGATTTGGCACCCAGTCTTTTACACTTAATGGGCCTGAAGAAGCCCGAAGAAATGACAGGCGAAACGTTAATTTGTTAAGATTATTAAAATCAGCATTATTAACACTTTCAGTGGTGGCGTCCACTGTTCCCATAAGTGTGAATGCGGCAAGTACGCCAATGCAATTAGCAAAAACCGCCGCTGATGAGTTACAGGATGCAGCACTGGCTTTAAAATCAGCCGAAAAATCAAAAGATCGCATTTCGGCATTAAGCCTGACTGTTCATGCATATGAAAAAGGACTGCGTGCTGTGCGTGAAAGCTTACGCGCCGCGACAATTCGCGAACAGGTTTTACGCCTTGAGCTGGCCAGTCAACGTGACCAGATCAGCCAGTTGTTAGGTGTTTTACAAACCATGGAACGTGCCAGCACACCGTTGTTGATGATCCATCCCGCAGGGCCTATTGGCACGGCGCGTTCTGGTATGGTGATGTCAGAGGTGACACCTATGTTGCAGGCCCGCGCAGAAGAAATTCGTCTGCAACTGCAAGAGCTGGTGGGTTTAAGTGATTTGCAGAAAAATGCCGAAAAAGAATTAGTAGGTGGATTATCAGGTGCGCAAAACGCCCGCGTGGCACTTGCAAAAGCCATCAGTGAGCGTACAGAATTGCCGCTTCGTTTTGCCGCCGATCCAGTGCGTGTGCAAATTTTGGCAGATAATAGCGAAACGCTTGATTTCTTTGCCAATGGATTAACGGATATACCACTTGAAGGCATCCCAGAGGAGCAAACCTCATTTCTGGCCTCTAAGGGCCGTCTGACATTGCCAACAGACGGTGCCCTTTTAAGGGCTTTTTACGAGTCTGATGCCGCTGGCATAAAACGCCCTGGCATTCTGATAACAGCGCGGCCCTTATCCCTAGTTACATCCCCAATGCCTGCTACAATTCGCTTCGCTGGTGCCTTTTTAGATTATGGAAAAGTTATCATATTAGAACCAGAACCGGGGTTTTTAATCGTGCTTGCAGGGCTAAACCAGATTTATGGGGAATTTGGCCAAATCGTGAATACGGGTGATCCAATAGGACTTTTAGGCGGAAAACAGCCCGCCGCTCAAGATTTTTTGATCGAAGCGTCAGAAGGTGGTGGCACTATTGGTCAAGAATCGCTCTATATAGAAGTTAGAAACAATGGTAAGCCTGTTGATCCAGCGACTTGGTTTGCCATTAACAATATTTAGGAAAGCAAAATGAGAAAAATTCTTTTAGCAGCCACTTGTGGCACATTGGCAGGCTTTTTGCTGACCGCAAATTTTACTGGCCCATTGATTGCCCAAGAAACGGAACGCACAAAATCTACCTATGAACATCTTGATTTGTTCGGCGATGTGTTTGAACGCATCCGTTCAAGTTATGTTGAAGATGTAGATGAGGAAAAGCTGATACAAAGTGCGATTAACGGTATGTTAACCTCGTTAGATCCGCATTCAAATTTCATGGTAGCAGAAGAGTTTGACTCGATGCGTGTGCAAACTCGCGGTGAATTTGGCGGGCTAGGCATTGAGGTTACGCAGGAAAACGGATTTGTTAAGGTCGTGACCCCGATTGATGATACGCCCGCAGAAAAAGCAGGCGTTCAGGCTGGTGACTTTATTACCAAAGTTGACGGAGAGCCGACGCTGGGAATGACATTAAGTGATGCGGTTGATCTGATGCGTGGCCCTATTGGATCAGAGATTATCATCACGATTGTGCGTGAAGGAACCGATGAGCCGTTTGATATAACGATCATACGCGACCAGATTAAAGTTAAAGCAGCACGTGTTCGCATTGAAGGTGATACAATCATCATGCGAGTTTCAGGATTTACAGAGCAGACCCATAAAAACCTGAAAGAAGGCATTGCCAAGCAAATTGAAAAAGCTGGTGGTATCAAAAAAGTTAGTGGTTTTGTGCTGGATCTGCGCAACAATCCAGGTGGCTTGTTAACACAAGCGGTATTGGTGTCAGATGCGTTTTTAGAAAAAGGTGAAATCGTATCTACACGGGGCCGCAATTCGCAAGACAGTGATAGACGCAACGCCACACCGGGCGATTTGACCGCAGGTAAACCTTTGGTGGTTTTAATCAACGGCGGTTCTGCATCAGCATCTGAAATTGTTGCAGGTGCATTGCAAGATCATCACCGTGCGGTGGTTATTGGCACACGAAGCTTCGGTAAAGGTTCCGTTCAGACAATCATGCCCCTGCAAAGCGGCTCTGGTATAAAACTGACAACAGCGCGCTATTACACCCCTTCAGGCCGGTCAATTCAGGCCCTTGGCGTATCACCTGACATCGTAGTTGAACAACGCCTACCCAAAGCAGACGCGGCAGAGGGCGCAGAAAACACTGGCCAACGATTCGAGTCTGATTTGCGGGGATCGCTTTCAAATGACAGTCTGACAGAGGATCAGAAAATGTTGTTGGAAGAGGAACAAAAGGCACAAGAAGCCTCTGCAAAACTACGCGATCAAGATTACCAACTTTCTTATGCGTTGGATGTGCTAAAAGGCTTAACTGTCTTATCTTCTGCAAACTAAAGGGCCCACTATGACCGAAGAAGAAATTCTGGCCCTACCTTATCGGCCTTGCGTCGGCATGATGATTTGTAATCGTGATGGTGGCGTATTTGCAGGGCAAAGGCTTGATGGGTATGGTGATGCTTGGCAAATGCCCCAAGGTGGCGTGGAAAAAGGTGAAGAACCCCAAACCGCCGCTTTGCGCGAATTGGAAGAAGAAACAGGTATTCCTGCCGATGCGGTTACTGTTGCGGCAGAAACATCGGATTGGATACCTTATGACTTACCACATCATATCGTCCCGAAATTGTGGAAGGGTCGCTATCGAGGTCAAAAACAAAAATGGTTTTTGATGCGCTTTGACGGGGATGATGCGTTGATTAACATCAACACCAAAGAACCCGAATTTGGCGCATGGGCATGGTTGCCACCTGAAAAACTATTGCAGCTAATTGTACCCTTCAAACGCGATACCTATGAACGCGTCATTCGGGAATTTCAGGCAAAACTATCGTGATACGACTGGGGGCAATGGGTGTTTTGTTCACTGCCCTCGCCACGCAAGCGGCGGCCCTTAGTTGTGCGCCACCAGACATTAAACGCACATTTAACTACCTGCACACATCCCCTAAAACTTACGTTATGGGATTTGGGAAAATTACTGCGCTGGAAACTATCCCTGAATATGTGCGCGGCGAAGAGCGCCACATTTCCGCAGAGTTTGAAGGTGTGTTTTTAGGGCCATCAGGCCAAACTAAACAACAATCCGCCCTACTTACAGTAGACACAACATGCGTATCTGTCTGGTGCGGAAATTTTCCAAAAACAGATAAACAAATGTTGGTGTTTCTACAAAAAACAGACGTTGGCTATCGGATGGAATCTGGCCCGTGCGGCGGGCATTTCAAAATATCACCAACATCTAAAGATATAAGAAACTTGAAACGCTGCCTGAAAAAAAATGGCTGTTAAGGGTTAGCGCGATAAGGTTCGTTGAACCGCATCCAACCACATAGCGTAGTCTTTTTGTCTGTCAGCCTCTGCCATTGCAGGTAAAAACCGTTTTTCCAACTGCCATGTTTGTTTAAACACATCAGGTTCTGGGTAAAGACCTACGGCCAGACCCGCTAAATAGGCCGCCCCTTTTGCGGTTGTTTCCGTTACTTCAGGCCGATCTACAGGTGCGTTTAATTGGTTAGACAAATATTGCATTGTCCAATCACTGGCGGTCATTCCACCGTCTACGCGCAAAACTGTATCTGCACCGCCGCGCCAATCTTTGCGCATCGCTTCTAATAAATCACGGGTTTGAAAAGCCACACTTTGTAAGGCTGCTTTGGCAAACTCTTTTGGGCCAGAATTGCGCGTCAGCCCATAAATTGCCCCACGACAATCCGCATCCCAATAGGGCGCACCAAGGCCCGTAAAGGCAGGCACGATAACCACAGATTGTTCAGAGTCTGCTGTTTCTGCCAGATTTTGCGTATCTTTGGCATCATCAATAATTTGCAACCCATCACGCAACCATTGCACAACAGCACCTGCAATAAAGATCGACCCTTCCAGTGCGTAGGTTGGTTTACCACCCAGCTGATAGGCAATCGTGGTCAACAAACGATTATGCGATTGCACCGCTTTTGGCCCTGTATTTAAAAGCGCAAAACAACCTGTGCCATAGGTAGATTTCATCATGCCCACATCAAAACAGGCCTGCCCTATACCTGCCGCTTGCTGGTCGCCCGCAACACCCCTGATTGGGATGGCTTTGCCGAAAATATCGGCCTGAACCTCGCCGAAATCATCGGAACAATCTTTGACTGTTGGCAGCATATTTTTCGGAATATCAAACAGCTTTAACAGATCATCATCCCACGCGCCGTCATGTATATTATAAAGCATGGTGCGTGATGCGTTGGTGGCATCAGTTGCGTGAACCTTACCACCTGTCAAACGCCAGATCAGGAAGCTATCAATGGTTCCGCAAAGCAAATCCCCTGCTTTCGCACGTGCGCGGGCATCTGGGACATTATCCAAAAGCCAGTTGATTTTAGTTGCAGAAAAATACGGATCAAGCAGCAGGCCAGTTTTTTCTGTGACCATCGGTTCATGACCTTTGGCTTTCAGATTAGCACAGTAATCCGAGGTGCGCCGATCTTGCCAGACGATTGCATTGTAAATTGCTTTACCAGTTGCTTTATCCCAAATAACAACGGTTTCGCGCTGGTTGGTAATCCCTATGGCCATCGCATCATGTGTTAAGGCCTGTTTGCAGGTTGCAAGGGTTGTTTCCCAGATTTCTTCTGGATCATGTTCCACCCAGCCCGCTTTGGGAAATATCTGGCGAAACTCTTTTTGCCCCGTAGAGACAGGGCGAAGGTCACCATCGAACAATATAGCCCTGCTGGATGTAGTACCCTGATCTATCGCTAAAATATAACTCATGGCTTTGCCTTTTTCATCCACGCATCCAGTGCAGTAATTTGCCTTTTGGTCAATCGTAACCCAAGCTTGGTTCTGCGCCATACCACATCTTGTGCAGTTTGCGCCCATTCATGGTTCATTAACCAGTACACCTCGACTTCGGTCAAGCCCGCGCCAAAATGTTTGCCCATTTGTTTAACCGAAGTCATACCTTTCAACATTTCGGTTGCCTGCGTGCCATATGCCTTGAACATGCGGCGTACTTGGTCTTCATCCAAAAACGGGAAATCCCAGCGAAATTGGGCGATCAATTCGTCTTTTTGCTGCAAGGCAAAATCGCCGCCTGGCAAGTGGGCGTGATGTGTCCAAGGCTTGCCAATCATTTGGGTATACGGGGCAAGTTCGGCAACCACCTCTTCCGACAGCTTGCGAAAAGTGGTTATCTTGCCGCCAAAAATGTTAATCAAAGGGCTGCCGTCAATTTCACGCACTTTAATCTCGTAATCGCGTGAGGCGGATTTAGCATCCCCTTCATCATCGTCATTCAATGGGCGCACACCTGCATAAGTCCAGATGATATCGTCAGTTGTGATCGCTTTTTTGAAATTCTTTGAAATGACATCACACAGATAAGCTGCCTCTTCAGGGCTACATTGTGGATTGGTAGGATCGCCTTCGTGGTCGGCATCTGTTGTGCCGATCAAGGTGAAGTCATTTTCATAAGGGATGGTGAATACCAGACGGCCGTCATCGATTTGAAAGAAGTAGGCGCGATCATGGTCGTATATTTTTGGCACAACAATATGTGAGCCCCGCACAAGACGGATTTTTTCAGGTGTCGTGGATTTCAGCTGATCTTCAATAATTGTTTTTACCCAAGGCCCACCTGCATTAATCAAAACCCGCGCTTGAACGCGCTTGGTTTTGCCTGTGTTCATATCTTTCAGGCTGGCAATCCATTGCCCGTCTTTCGGCTTTGCGGTTGTAAATTTGGTGCGCACCATAATCTGTGCGCCACGATCCGCTGCATCACGCGCGTTCAGCACTACAAGGCGCGCATCATCAACAGCGCAATCGGAATATTCAAAACCGATTTTAATGTCGTCCACCAATGGGTTGCCTAACGGGCCTTTGTTTAGATGCACTGTTTTTGTGGGGGGTAGTAATTTACGCCCACCGATGTAATCGTAAATGAACAAACCTGCACGCAGCATCAACTTAGGGCGCATACCTTTGAGATGTGGAAGAACGAAACGCATCGGCCAAGAAATATGCGGCATGTTGCGCAACAGAACTTCGCGCTCAATTAAAGCTTTTTTAACCAACCCAAACTCATAAAATTCCAGATAGCGTAAGCCCCCATGAAACAGCTTTGTGGATGAGGATGAGGTTTCACCTGCCAAATCACCCTGCTCGACTAAGGCAACTTTTAGTCCACGTCCAACCGCATCACGTGCAATACCGCAGCCGTTTACGCCACCACCTATTACCAAAACGTCGTATTGTTCCATAACGGTAATCATTTCTTTCATTGTTTAAGGCGAACCTAAACCTGCCTTTTGAAACAGTCACCCTGTTTCTTGTAATTTGCTTGATTTTGACGCGACGTTCCAACATTGTAACTGAAATTTGATCGGAGAGATAACATGAGAACACGCGCCGCTGTTGCCTTAGAAGCTGGAAAACCGCTTGAGGTTATGGAAGTAAACCTTGAAGGCCCAAAAGCGGGCGAGGTTTTAGTAGAGATTAAAGCCACAGGGCTTTGTCACACGGATGAATTTACCCGTTCTGGTGCTGATCCCGAAGGAATGTTTCCTGCGATTTTGGGTCACGAAGGTGCTGGCGTTGTTGTTGAATGCGGCCCTGGTGTGAAAAATTTGAAAGTCGGCGATCATGTGATCCCGCTATACACACCTGAATGCCGTGAGTGCGATTATTGTCTGAACCCAAAAACCAACCTGTGTCAAGCGATCCGCGGCACCCAAGGTCAAGGTTTGATGCCTGACGGCACCAGCCGTTTTTCAATGCTCGATGGCACACCGATCCTGCATTACATGGGCTGTTCAACTTTTGCCAATCACACAGTTTTACCCGAAATCGCTTTGGCGAAAGTGCGTAAAGACGCACCGTTCGATAAAATTTGCTACATCGGTTGCGGTGTGACCACGGGCATTGGCGCAGTGATTAACACGGCCAAAGTTGAAATTGGGTCAACCGCGATTGTGTTTGGTTTAGGTGGCATCGGTTTGAACGTGGTGCAAGGCTTGCGCCTAGCTGGTGCCGATCAAATCGTAGGTGTAGATCTGAATGACGGCAAAGTTGAAATGGCAACACGGTTTGGCATGACCGACTTTGTAAACCCTGCAAACGTAAGCGGTGACTTGGTTGAACATCTGGTAGCCTTAACAGGGGGCGGTGGTGATTATACGTTTGACGCAACTGGCAATGTCGGTGTGATGCGCACTGCATTGGAAACCGCGCACAAAGGTTGGGGCGAAAGTGTTATCATCGGTGTGGCCCCGGCGGGTGCCGAGATTAGCACGCGGCCATTTCAGTTGGTAACTGGTCGTGTTTGGCGTGGCACTGCTTTTGGCGGTGCGCGCGGACGCACGGATGTGCCGAAAATCGTAGACTGGTACATGGATGGAAAAATTGAAATCGATCCAATGATTACCCATAAAATGCCACTGGAAGACATCAACAAAGGTTTTGATTTGATGCACGAAGGGAAATCAATTCGGGCCGTGGTAGAATTTTAAAACTGACAACAATTCGCAAAGCAGAAAAACAGGATCATCCAGCCATTTGGGCGATCCTGAAACCAATTTTTCGGGCGGGCGAAACCTATGCAGTTGAGCCTGACATTTCTAAAGCCAGTGCTGTAGCGTATTGGTGTGGTGGTAATCATACAGCCTTTGTTGCAGAACAAGCGGGCCGTGTTCTGGGCACTTACTATATATGTCCTAATACGGGCGGTAATGGCGGGCATATCTGTAATTGTGGGTTTGCCACCTCTGTAGACGCGCAAGGTTTGGGCATTGCGCGTGCGATGCTAGAACACAGTTTAAAAGTGGCCCCTGAAATGGGGTTTCGCGCGATGCAATTCAATTTTGTCCTGTCATCCAACACCCGTGCTGTGGCGATTTGGAAAAAATACGGGTTTCAGGTTATCGGGCAAATCCCTGAAGCGTTTAACCACCCTAAAGACGGATTCGTCGATGCATTAGTCATGCACAAAAAGTTATAAAGATAACGGTTTTGCCTGCTTACACGGCGATGTATGGTAGCTAAATATTATAGGATTAAGGGAATTTAATGGAGCATTATGATTTAATCGTTATCGGCAGTGGGCCTGCGGGGCGCGCGGCGGCAATTCAAGCCGCCAAGTTACGACGCCGTGTTCTGGTGATTGAACGCAATCCACGCATGGGTGGGGTTTCGGTGCATACTGGCACGATCCCGTCAAAGACCTTACGCGAAACAGTTATGAACCTATCGGGCTGGCGTGAGCGCAGTTTTTATGGCCGTTCTTATCGTGCTAAGGAAGAGATTAAAGCCAGTGATCTAAAAGAGCGTTTGCACAAAACCCTAGATCACGAAGTTGATATTATGGAGCATCAGTTCGCGCGTAACCATGTGGAAAGCATGACGGGGGATGCGCGTTTCATTGGTAAGAACGAAGTTGCCGTAGACGTAGCAGGCGATGAAAACTGCCACCTGACTGCCGATCGGTTTCTAATTGCAACGGGTACCCACACCTATCGCCCCGATTATATTCCCTTTAACAAAACCACAGTTGTGGACGGCGATGATTTATTGGATTTGGATACGATCCCACGCAGTCTGATTGTGATCGGTGCTGGTGTGATTGGGGTTGAATATGCCACCATGTTCAGCGCGCTGGATGTGCGGGTGACTTTGGTAGAACCGCGCGATTCGTTTTTGGATTTTATCGACAAAACATTGATTGCGGAATTCACCCAGCAAATCCGCACCAATGGTGTTGATATACGCCTTGGCTCTGCGGTTGAAAAAGTTGAAGACAAGGCTGGATTTGTGGAAATATCGATGGCCAATGGCCGCCATGTACGCGCAGAAATGTTGCTATTTGCAGCTGGGCGTATGGGGAGTACGCAAAGCTTAAACTTAGAAGCGGCTGGGCTGGAAACAGATAATCGCGGACGCTTAGATGTGAACCGCAAAACCTATCAGACTGATGTGCCACATATCTATGCTGCGGGGGATGTGATCGGGCATCCAAGCCTTGCCTCAACTTCGCTACAACAGGGCCGGATTGCAGCTTGTCATGCATTGGAAACACCGACATTGCCAGAAAGCCCATGGTTTCCTTACGGGGTATATTCGGTGCCTGAAATGTCCACCGTTGGCATGTCCGAGGAAGAGGTGAATGGGCTTGATATCCCTTATGAAGTGGGTGTCGCACGGTTTTCGGAAACTTCGCGTGGGCATATTATGGGGCTGGATCGTGGGATGTTGAAAATGCTGGTGTCCCTGAAAACCCGGCGTTTGTTGGGTGTACAAATCGTAGGCGAAGGAGCAACAGAATTGATCCATATCGCGCAGGCGGTTTTGAACCTGAAAGGCACGGTGGATTATTTTGTTGAGAACACATTCAATTACCCTACTTTGGCCGAGGCCTATAAGGTTGCGGGGTTGGATGCATTCAATCGGATGCCGATCCCTGATGAATTCAAGGTAAAGTCCAAAGAAAAATGACCCGCATTTTCATAGACGCTGACGCATGCCCCGTGAAGGATGAAACAGTTCGCGTGGCTGAGCGGCACAAGTTGCAGACCTATATTGTGTCCAACGGTGGTTTGCGACCAAACTTGCACCCACTGGTGGAAAATGTGATTGTATCCGATGGGCCTGATGTGGCCGATATGTGGATTGCTGATCGCGCAGGTTTGGGTGATGTGGTGGTGACAGGGGATATTCCGTTGGCGGCGAAATGCATTGAAAATGATGCGCAAGTGATCCAGCATAACGGCGAGGTTTTCACTAAGGGTAATATCGGAAATCGTTTGGCAACACGCGATTTGATGGCCGATTTACGTGCCGCTGATCCGTTTCGCCAAGGTGGTGGTAAGCCGTTTTCAAAGGCGGATAGATCGCGGTTTTTAGATATGCTGGAACGCGAAGTTCAGATGGCTAAACGGATGCAGCCTAAATGATAAAAGCGGTGATATTTGATATTGGTAATGTGCTGATCGAATGGCAACCAGAACGGTTTTATGATGCTGCTATTGGCATTGATAAACGCAAAAAAATGTTTGAAGCAGTTAATTTACACGGCATGAACGATGTGGTTGACGGGGGCGGGCCGTTTCAAGAAACCATTTATGCATGGGCCGAAAAGTACCCAGAATTCCGTGCTGAAATCCGTATGTGGCATGACCATTGGATTGAAATGGCAACGCCTGCGATTGATCTATCGTGGGCCAGCCTGCGAGCGTTGCAGGCAAAGGGTATTCCTGTATTTGCCCTGTCCAATTTTGGTATCGACAGCTTTGCTTATGCGCAAACGAAATACCCCGATCTTGACCTGTTCGATCAACGTTATATCTCGGGTCATATGGGTGTAATCAAGCCTGCCGAACAGATTTACCAGCTGTTGGAAGACGGTTGCGGGCTGGCACCTGAAACCTTATTATTTACCGATGATCGCCCCGAAAATATTGACGCGGCCAATAATCGGGGGTGGCATACACATCTGTTTCATGGGCCAAAGGGCTGGGTTGAATGTTTGGTTTCCCACGGATTGTTGGCGCGCTCAGATATAGAAGGATAAGCACATGACAATACCTTTTATCAGTTTCGATGAGATGGATAATATCCTGAATTGGGGTGATGTAACGGATGCAATGTTGGCAGGTCACAACTTGCCAAAAGCTAGTATTTCGGATGGGCTTGTATATCGGGGGGACGATACGCTTTTATCACGCTCTGCTTGGATTGATGGGTTAGGTGTGTTGGTGAAAAGCGCAACAATCGTGCCTGAAAATACCGCCAAGGGCATCCCGATGGTTAATGGCGGGGTAATGTTGTTTGATGATGAAACCGGGCAGTTGGAAGCACTGGTTGATTTTCATCTGGTGACGAAATGGAAAACTGCCGCTGACAGTTTGCTGGGGGCGAAACGACTGGCGCGGCCTGACAGTAAGAATTTTTTGATTGTTGGTGCGGGAACAGTTTCGCGCAATATGGTTTCGGCCTATGCCAGTGCCTTTGCAGATGCGCGGTTTATGGTTTGGAACCGCAACCCTGATAATGCGCGCAAGATGGTAGCAGACCTGTCTGACAGTTTTGATATTTTACAGGTTGACGATCTGGAAGCGGCTGTAAGGCGCGCTGATATAATTACCTGCGCTACAATGGCGTCAGATCCGGTGATTAAAGGGGCGTGGTTACAGGCGGGTCAACATCTGAACCTGATCGGTGCGTATCGCCCCGATATGCGTGAGGCCGATGATCTGGCCTTGCAAAGGGCGCGCATTTTTGTCGATAGCCGTGAAACAACGGTCAATCATATTGGTGAATTAATATTGCCTATTGCCAGTGGGGTTATTTCAGAAAATGATGTGATTGCAGATTATTATGACATTGCTAAAGGCACATTTGCCAGCACGGATAATGCGGAAATAACACTGTTTAAAAACGGTGGCGGGGCGCATCTGGATTTGATGACGGCAAAACTGATTTTGCAAAAATGGCGCGAAGCTTAATCCGCTTCTTGTGAGTCGTCTGATACAGTCAAAACACTATCCACAAAAGACAAAGCACCAACTGATTTGGTAACATCATCACTTGCAGGCGGGGTTTTCCAATCCATGCTATCAAAAGCTTTGCAATTATCGCATTTAGGCGCCCAGACCTCATGTATTTTATTACATGAATTACAAATCCAACGTGGCCCACGAGAAGCAACAAGGGCTTTATTCAACCATCCACGCACAACCTTATCGTCAGCACCATCACCGCGATGAATTGCCGCCATAATAGACAAAGATCGCGCATTTGGCTGTGTTTCATGCAGGTCACCCAATGCGCGACGCGCGGCAGGAAAATCTTCATCAGCCAATGCCAGTTCAGCCTTTAGCAGGCGTGTTTCAATGCTAGTTGGGTTTATTTTGGTTAATGCAGCAAACCGCTTAATACGCTGGGCAGAGGTTTCATCTTCTTCTATGTCAGCAAAAGCGGCTGCAAGGTCAGGGTGCGGGTTGCCATTCCATGCTTTTTTAAGACCCTTTGCAGCGGCAGATTTATCGCCTGATGCTATGTGCATTTCAGCGGCTAAAACAGCAGCTGGAATTAATGTTGGCGCAAGTTTATTAGCGTTTACTGCAGCGGTCTTACCCGCTTCCACATCACCTTTATCCAATAAATCTTTGGCGTTTGCCATACCTAGTATCGCTTCGCGGCGTTTGCCTACGTCTTTGGGTAAAGTCCCTTTGCGTACTTTTGTTACAAGTGTATCACGTGCGCCAACCCAATCACCCGCATCCGATTGCATATCAAACAGCAGGTTTTGCGTTTCAACATGCGCTGGATGCAAAGCAAACGCTTTTTGTGCCAGTTTCATAGCTGTTTCAGTATCGCCTTCAGCCAGTTTTTGTTTCATCAAACCGCGCACGCCCACAAATCGGGTGCGGTCATTTTCAAGCAGTTTTTTGTAATACTTCAATGCTTTTTTAGTGTCGCCAGTCATTTCAGCCGCTTGTGCATTAACCAGATTAGTCAACTCTGGACGGCCCAGCATTTTTTCTGCTTTTGATACTTGTGCAAGTGCATTTCTACCCTCACCCGCAGCCAAAGACACCATACCATCGGCAAGCGCATCAAAGCCATTTTTCTCACGATTGTTATGAAAGTAACGGGAAATCGCAGTTTCATCCCCGTTGAAAAATCTGAAAACCGCGAATAGCAAGCCCATAACAATGGTAAATATCCATATTGAAATAAGCAGAAATGTTATACCTATTACAGCCATTAACGGGCTAAAGCTATATTCCATTGATGCAACGGATATGCGCACTTCGCCGCCAGTTTCAATTACAAACGCAATGCCGAATGTGATTAAGGCAATGGTGCCAATAAACAGAATAATTCGTATGAGTGACCAAATCATAATCTTGCCCGCCTACCTTTGCGCTATCGTTAATTGTTGTTGCAATGATTGCACAGCTAATGTTGCCCCTGCCAGTTTAGCCAATGCAGCTACCCAGTCAGACATGGTTTTTTTTGCAAGATCGCTAAGGGCGTTTGTTTCAGCCAAAGCCGTCCCTAAATCACGTTCATCAAGTGCGCCTTCAATCCGTGAGAACACCGCATCCATCGTATCGCCCGCTTGCGGCTCCAATGATCGCGTGCCCACTTGTGATTTAAGAAATGAGGTGAACTTGTTTAAAACACTTTCATCCGCACGTGCCTTTATATCTGCGCGAATAGCAACGCGTGCCAGTTGTGGTAATTGCTTTTTCAGATCAGACAAAGACGGCGCACCTTGGGTAGCCACAGCTGATAACTCGGTAGGAATTACAACGCCATTAATACCGCTAAGATGATCCAATGCTTTGGTAAAAGGTTGGCCCGTTTCCAAAGCATCGGTTATTTGAGACAGCGCATTTGTTGCATTGGCCAACCGCAGCTTGCTTGCAGCATCTTGTTGTACTTCGGTAGCCTGTGCCTGACTTTTGTTTAGGTCTTGTTGTGCTGCAATAATCGCTGCCAGCTTTTCTTCGAATTGGGTAATGACCTCTTCTGAAACGCTACCCCCTTCAGAGGTTAAGGCTTGGCGTGCGCTGACTTCGGCAATTTCCGACTGAACCGCATCAAAGGCGCCTTGAAGGGCCTGAATATTATCCGACAACATCGCAATCGAAGTGCTTAAATCTGCATCTTTTGCATCAAGCTGGTCAAGCAACAGCTTAACTTGATCTATAGTATCTTGTTGAAGGTTCGCCGTTTCAATTTCTGCAATGCGCAGCTCTAGCTTAGCTTCTACTGTTTCGATTTGTGCAGAAATATCCGCCTGAGGCGATAAAAACTCTGCGACAGGTTTCAACCCTGCAGGTAAGACGGGGGCAATTTTTGGGCCAGCCCATAGTGCCACAACAACGCCAACTGTAAATATAGCCAGAAACCGCAATATACGCGAAGACAGTGAAACATGTTCTTCGTGCTCTAGGTCATATTCTTCGACAATTTCATAATGATCGTCTGAAGTATCTTCGCTAGACGCTGCTTCAGATTCAGTTTGTGCTGCTTCTTCGTTATCCGCTTCTGCCAATTCTACCACATCCAAGATTTTTTCATCTTCTGGTGGCAGTTCCGCTTTAGCTTTATCTGTGTCTTTTTTCGCCACGGGAATACCTTTTATCAATCGGATTTAATATAAGCCTCTGTTTGCCGATCTTAAAGCCTTTGTTCTTAAATCGGCGAGATTAAGCTGTCTTTTACCAACGCCAATAAACTTACGCGATCAGGCTTGGGGCTAATTTTGATGTTTACCCCTGTTAAATCGTCAAAAACCGCTGCTATCTTTGGGCTGATGCAAATTATTGTCAGATCATCTGGCTTTAAACCAATAAGCGCCGCTTGCACCCGCTTGGCAATTTCTTGTGACAAGACAGGTAAAACAACCGAAGATGATTCGATTAGGGTTTTTGCATCCTGTGGCAAAGGTAGGAATATTTGCTGGTATAAAATGATGTCATTGGCAACATACCCCATTGCGGTCAATTCTTTCACCAAATCCACACTGACAATTTGCGCCCTTGGGTAGACTATCTGATTATGATGCACAGTTTGCGTTTCATAAAATGAAATGAGGTTTTGGGCAGTTTCAAAAATATTTGAAACGGTAAACCCTGCATTTTCAGCTGTTTTTTGCGTGACAGAGCCAACACACAATACTTTTTGCCCTCGCTGTTTTGTTTGACTAGAATACAACCTGACCGCATTGGATGATGTGAAAATCAGTGTATGGGCATCTGATATTGGGTGTTTCACAGTCAACGGCTTTATCTGAACCATCGCGGCAAACATCACAGTGTTAGGCGTAGCCAGTTCTGCGACGAAATCAGTTGCCTGACCTTGCGCGCGAACCATCAGTAAAGTTTTTTCCATTCTATTCATAATGCCGCTGCCATTGCTTGCTTGCAGGTCAGGTGATAACTCGGCTTTAAATGAACATGTAAGGTGCTTTTTGGCAATGTCTGAAACTGTCACAATATTAGGTTTGGAAAGTAGTTGCGATGATACGGCAGCCTCAGTTCTGCGCCATGTAGCAGGTCAACCTGCACAAATTCTGTCATCTGTTGTGTTTGACCAAAGCGATCTACATGCAGATTTTGGTGGTGTGGTGCCTGAAATAGCCGCGCGTGCCCATGCTGAACGATTGGATATTTGTGTTGAAGCCGCTTTAAAAGAAGCGGCAATGAATTTAACCGATATGGATGCGATAGCCGTTACATCTGGGCCGGGGTTGATAGGGGGTGTGCTAAGTGGCGTTATGTGCGCCAAAGGCTTGGCGGCAGGTTCTGGCAAACCTTTGATAAGTGTTAACCATCTGGCAGGTCACGCACTGACACCGCGTATGACGGATGGCACAGCATTTCCGTATCTGATGCTTCTGGTTAGCGGCGGGCATTGCCAGTTTCTGATCGTACACGCAGCCGATAAGTTTACACGATTGGGCGGAACGATTGATGACGCCCCAGGGGAAGCGTTTGATAAAACCGCTAAACTACTAGGCTTAGGCAACCCTGGTGGGCCTTTGGTAGAAAAAGAAGCTGAAAGAGGTGATGCTAGCCGCTTTAAACTACCCCGGCCTTTGCTGGATCGTGCGGGGTGCGATATGTCATTTTCAGGCTTGAAAACAGCACTTCGGCGCGCGCGTGATTTGATTGTGGATGAAAAAGGTGGGCTGACAGTGCAAGATCGTGCTGATCTTTGTGCAGGGTTTCAAGCGGCTGTGGCTGATAGTTTAGTTGAAAAAACCCGAAGGGCCTGTTTGGCTTTTATGGACCAGACAAATACACCAACACCTGTGCTTGCTGTTGCAGGCGGGGTTGCTGCAAACACAGTTATTCGAGATGGGTTGCAAGGGCTATGCAAGGCGCAAGGCTTTGCGTTTTTAGCACCCCCTTTGAAATATTGCACCGATAACGCCGCGATGATTGCATGGGTTGGTGTTGAAAAATATCGTGCAGGGGATTTCAGTACGATGGCAATGGCCGCCCGTCCGCGCTGGCCGCTGGATCAAACTGCAAAACCAATGTTAGGGTCGGGTAAAAAAGGGGCCAAGGCATGAGTAATATCGGGGTGATCGGTGCGGGCGCCTTTGGTACCGCTTTGGCCAGTGTACTGGCAAGTGGTGGGAATACTGTGACGCTTTGGGGGCGGGATGCAGGGCAAATGCAGCGGATAGACAAAACGCATCAAACCCCGTACTTGCCTGAAATAACTTTGCCTGACGGGTTAAAGGGAACGTGTGAGTTGTCTGATCTTAATGGGTCAGATGTTGTGTTGATGGTTGTGCCTGCACAAGTAACACGGTCAGTTTTACAAGCTGAAAACTTTGCCGCGATCAACTGCCCTATCCTAATGTGCGCAAAAGGGATTGAGCTGAAAAACGGGCTTAACCAAACGGATATTTTGCATGAGGAATTACCGCAATGCGTTACGGGTGCAATCTCTGGCCCGGGCTTTGCTGCTGAGATTGCCAATGGCAAACCAACGGCACTAACGCTTGGCATAAGGGATGCAGGTCTTGGAATTGAGCTGCAAAAGATACTTTCTACACCTACGATGCGGATGTATTTGTCTGATGATGTGAAAGGCGTGCAACTGGGCGGCGCGTTGAAAAATGTCTATGCGATTGCTTGTGGTATTGTGCGCGGTGCAGGTTTGGGCGAAAGTGCGCAAGCGGCTTTGTTGACGCGCGGCTTTGCTGAATTTACAACATTGGCTGCAAAGATGGGTGCAAAACCTGAAACCCTATCAGGCCTGTCTGGCTTTGGTGATTTAGTGTTAAGTTGCACATCACCACAATCGCGCAACTACTCTTTTGGGTACCAGGTAGGAACTATTGCTGACTTTGGGCAAACCAAAACCGTAGAAGGTATTGCATCAGCATTGGCGGTTGGTGCGCTGGCAGATCAGTATAAAATTGAAATGCCGATTTGCGCTGCCGTGTCCGCCGTATTACAAAAGAAATTATCGGTTAAGGACGCATTGCGGCAGTTAATGTCTAGGCCGCTGAAACGAGAGGTATAGCAGATGGCTTATTGGTTGTTTAAATCTGAACCTAACTCATGGGGCTGGGATAAGCAGGTCGCTAAAGGGCAAATCGGTGAAGAATGGGATGGGGTGCGCAACTATCAGGCACGCAATTTCATGCGCCAAATGGCGGTCGGCGATTTGGGTTTTTTTTATCATTCGGTGAACGAAAAGCGCATTGTCGGTGTGATTGAGGTTAGTGCAGAATGCCACTCTGACAGCACAACAGACGATCCGCGCTGGGAATGTGTAGATATTCGTGCGGTTGGGGATATGCCTGTCCCCGTAACACTGGAACAAATTAAAGCGGATGTGCGATTAGTGGATATGATCCTAGTCAGGAATTCGCGCTTGTCTGTGCAGCCTGTAACTGAAAATGAATGGCAGATCATTTGTGATCTGGGTGGATATAAAGGTTAATTACATGAGCAATCCTTGCATAATTTGCGTAGCTATTACGGGCTCTGTACCTACGAAAGCGCATAACCCTGCAGTGCCTACAACGGTTTCAGAACAAGTAGAAAGCACACACGCAGCATTTGAGGCAGGGGCGACCATTGCCCATTGTCATGTGCGTAATGAAGATGAAACGCCTAGTTCTGATCCTGAACGGTTTGCCGCTTTGAAAGAGGGGATTGAAAAACATTGCCCCGGCATGATTGTACAACTTTCCACCGGTGGCCGTTCTGGTGCGGGGCATGAACGCGGTGGCATGTTGTCGTTATCACCTGATATGGCATCGCTATCTGTTGGCTCAAACAATTTTCCGACGCGGGTTTATGAAAATCAGCCTGATCTGGTTGATTGGTTGGCGTCCGAAATGATTAAATATAATGTGAAACCTGAAATTGAGGCGTTTGATCTGTCGCATATTTTTCAGGCGGTAAAAATGCAGGCAGATAGCCGCCTGAAAGGGCCGCTTCACATTCAGTTTGTGATGGGTGTGCAAAATGCGATGCCTGTGGATAGGGACGTTTTCGATTTTTACGTGAAAACTGTCAAACGTATAGCACCTGATGCCACGTGGTGCGGTGCAGGCGTTGCCTCTGGCCAGATTGCCCTGAATGAATGGTCGATCGCATCAGGTGGGCATACCCGAACGGGGTTGGAAGATAACATGCGTATTGATCGCAATACGCTGGCCCCATCGAATGCGGCTTTGGTGGCGCGTGCGGTAGAGCTGTGTGAAAAATACGAACGGCCTGTGGCCAGTTGGCAGCAAGCGCGTGATATTTTGGGGTTGCCGTTGAAGGCATAAAAAAGGGCGCCGTAATGGGCACCCTTTATCTGACTGACTATAAGGCTTAGCCGTAAATAGACTCTTTGCCGAAATGTTTTGCCAGCATGTAATACACAACTGCGCGGTATTTGTTACGGTTCGACTGGCCGTATGTTGTTAGGACAGAATTGATTGCATCCATCAATTCAGGGCCGTCAGACAGGCCTAATTTTTTAATCAAGAAATTGTTCTTAACAGTTTCAAGTTCACTTTCCTGCGTACCCGCAACGGTTGATGCGTCTGCATTATAAATTGCAGGGCCGCAACCAATGGTTACTTTGGTTAGCAGATCCATATCTGGCTCAACCCCACATTTATTGCGTAGGTCGTCTGCATATGTAGCGATTAAATCATCACGTTTGCTCATAGAATTAATTTCCTTCCCTATTATCGAGGTGTCTCGAGTTTTACTGGTAAGAGCGACGGAGCAAGATACAGGCACCCTTCCTAGTGAAAAGATAGGTGAAGTAGAGGCACAAAAAAAGGGGTAAGATTAAAATATCTAAAATAGGTGGTTTTTGACTAACACATGTGGAATTGCCCTGTCGCCGTTCGCTGTACGGCAGCCCACACTTCGGCCCAAACAAAAACGGCCAGCACTAATGCTGGCCGTTTTATATAATCCTAATGCTTTTACCTAGTAACGGTAATGCTCTGGCTTGTATGGGCCAGTTGTTTCTACACCAATGTAATCTGCTTGCTCTTTTGACAATTCAGTCAATTTCACGCCGATTTTTGCAAGGTGCAGGCGGGCTACTTTTTCGTCTAGGTGCTTCGGCAAGATGTAAACTTGGTTTTCGTATTCATCACCTTTAGTCCAAAGTTCAATTTGCGCTAGAACTTGGTTAGTGAATGACGCTGACATCACAAAAGATGGGTGGCCTGTGGCGTTCCCTAAGTTCAACAAACGGCCCTGAGACAATAGAATCATACGGTTGCCTGATGGCATCTCATACATGTCCACTTGGTCTTTGATGTTTATCATTTTCAGGTTGTCCAGCTGTGCGACCTGAATTTCATTGTCGAAGTGGCCGATGTTACCAACGATGGCCATATCTTTCATCGCACGCATGTGCTCAATGCGGATGATGTCTTTGTTGCCGGTTGTTGTGACGAAAATATCAGCGTCGGCCACTGCATCTTCTAGCGTTGTAACCTCAAAGCCATCCATTGCTGCTTGTAGCGCACAAATTGGGTCAATTTCAGTTACTTTAACACGTGCGCCCGCACCTTGAAGGGATGCAGCAGACCCTTTGCCAACATCACCGTAGCCACAAACAACAGCGGTTTTACCAGCCATCATTGTGTCTGTTGCGCGGCGGATGCCGTCTACCAATGATTCTTTACAACCGTATTTGTTGTCGAACTTCGACTTGGTAACACTGTCGTTCACGTTGATCGCAGGGAAAGGCAATTCGCCATTTTTGTGCAATTCGTACAGACGGTGCACACCTGTTGTGGTTTCTTCAGATACACCTTGGATTTGATCGCGCATTTTTGTGAACCAACCAGGGGAAGCCGCCATGCGTTTTTTAATCTGCACTTGGATCGCTTCTTCTTCTTCAGAGCCTGCAACACCAAATGCTTCGCCGGCTTCGATGCGTGCGCCCAACAGGATGTAAAGTGTGGCATCACCGCCATCGTCTAGGATTAGGTTAGGGCCGTCTGCAAACATGAAAGATTTATCTAAGTAATCCCAATGTTCTGTGAGTGTTTGACCTTTGATCGCAAACACTGGAACGCCAGAGGCAGCAATGGCAGCCGCCGCGTGATCTTGTGTTGAAAAAATGTTGCAAGATGCCCAGCGCACATCCGCACCAAGGGCTGTCAGAGTTTCGATCAGAACAGCCGTCTGGATCGTCATGTGCAAAGAGCCAACGATGCGCGACCCTTTTAGGGGTTGGCTGGCACCAAACTCTTCGCGCAGTGACATCAATCCCGGCATTTCAGTTTCAGCAATACCCAATTCTTTGCGGCCAAATTCAGCCAGTGAAATGTCTTGAACTATATAATCATTGGCCATCTGAAGGCTCCTTTATTAAAAATCATACGCTTGGGGTGGCATGTAACATTGGAATTGGGTATCGACAAGGGTTCAGATACTACGGGGTTTTCATGTCACAACAATCTATACAACCACGCGCATGGCAAAGGATGCTTTCAGGGCGTAGGCTTGATTTATTGGATCCATCCCCATTGGACATAGAGATCGAAGATATTGCGCATGGGTTGTCTTTTGTTGCCCGCTGGAATGGGCAAACTATTGGAAATTATCCTTACTCTGTTGCCGAGCATTCCATTTTTGTAGAAGAGCTTTTTACACGGCTTAATCCACGTATTGATGTGAAATGGCGCTTGGCAGCACTTCTGCACGATGCGCCTGAATATGTAATTGGTGATATGATATCGCCTGTTAAAAATGCTGTTGGGCCCGATTATGAAGTGTTGGATGATCGGTTAACGGCAGCAATTCATTTGCGCTTTGGCCTGCCCGCAAAAATCCCTGCCATCATCAAGAAACAGATTAAACGGGCCGATAAATTGTCCGCTTGGCTGGAAGCGGTGCAAATAGCGGGGTTTTCTGTGGAAGAAGCCGATAAGTTATTCGGCAAACCTGTTTTATCAGACTTGCCAAAGCGTACCCTTAGGCCACATGCTCCCAAAGAAGTTAAGGGACGATTCTTGGAACTTTTTTCGGATTTGACAAATGGATAAACTAGACCCCGCAAAGCTGTATTATATTGATGCATCGCCATTTGCACGGCTGTGTCGGATATTGATCGATGAATGGCAGGTGCCTGTGCATTTGGTTGAAGTTCCCTTTCCACTTCCCGACACTTTCTTTGAGATTAACCCAATGGGCCAAGTCCCTGTACTGGAAACCATTGGTGAGATGATTTTTCCAACGGCACAAATTGTGGAACAACTTTGGGCAATGACCATAGAGGCCAGAGAACCATATTTGGATCCTCTTGCTGATCGTCAATTACTGACCGTTATATTGGGGTTGGGAAATTTTCTGGTCTTGGGCAATCAACAGGCGCGGGCTGGATTGGAACAAACTGGTGAAAACAAGCTTGGGTTCAACCCTGCGGAACGTCACCAAATGCGCGTGCAGAAATGTCTTGATTGGATTGATACACGTGCGCAAACGTGGCTGACAGGGGATGAGCCAAATGTTTGTGATTACGCTTTGGCCTGTATATTGCTTTACTCCGATGCACGCCGCCCGATTGAGTGGCGCAATCGTGTGAAGCTTGCAAAAATCGTAGACGGACTGCGAGAGCGGCCAAGTTTTACGGCGACCGCCCCTGCACCCTTATAATAATTTACCAATGCCCACTTATCTTTGCGATGTCCCGTTGGCGTTGCGCATCAATCTTATGTTGTTGCTGTGCCAGATAGCGGCGGCGCATATCCGCTTCACGGTGGTCTGGTCTATGACCTTTAGTACCGGTCGCTGTCATCATTGCATCTGCTATAATAGTTAACATATCTAAATCCTTTTTTTGCTTCTTTGTTTGTTTTATGGCTGCTTTAGTGCAACAATACGACTCAGTAAGATTTTTAACATGTAAGGTAAGCTATTATATGGACTGGCGGAAAATTCCATCCCTTGCTTCACTTCGTGCATTTGAAGCAACAGCACGTCTAAGCAGCTTTAGCAAAGCCGCTCGCGAGCTAAATGTCACGCATGCCGCGATTGCACAGCATGTGCGTAGTTTAGAAGCCGCGTTTTCGGAAACCTTGGTTGTACGACAAGGGCGCGGCATGGCGACAACGACTAAGGGGGCAGCCCTTGCGGAAAGCTTGCAATCCGGATTTTCTACGATTGCGCAGGGTGTCGAAGACTTGCGTCACTTCAGCGAAAACCGGCCCCTGAATATATCCCTGACACCCGCATTTGCCACTAATTGGCTGATGCCACGTATCGGTGATTTTTGGGCAAAACACCCAGATGTAACTGTAAACCTTAACCCTAGCATCAACCTGATAGACCTTGCCCGTGACGGTGTAGATATGGCGATCAGATATGGGCGTGGCGATTGGCGGGGGTTGGAATGCGAAGCCCTGACCAGTGGTGATTATGTTGTTGTGGTACACCCAGATCTGATTGCAGGGCGTACATATAATTGTTTGCAGGATTTAATCGATATTCCTTGGGTGTTCGAAAATCACATGACGGAACGCAAATCTTTGATTGAGAACGAAGGCGTTGATTTAGCAAAAGTGAAGACCAGTATGATGAATACTAATGAGTTGGTTTTGTCTGCGGTTAGGGCAAGATTAGGAATGTCATCGCAACCCCTTGCCTTAGTGGAAAGTGAGATCAAATCAGGTACACTTACCAAGGTCTGTAGTATGAAGGATGATGGCCTAGGTTATTACATGGTTACGCGCAAACACCATGAAACACCTGCTTTGCTGACATTCAAGAAATGGTTGCGCCGCGCGGCAAAAACTTAGCGCGGGCTGCGTTTGGCCAAAATGCGCTGTAATGTACGACGGTGCATGTTCAAACGGCGTGCGGTTTCAGATACATTGCGATCACACAGCTCAAACACCCGCTGGATATGTTCCCAGCGCACACGGTCTGCGGACATCGGGTTTTCGGGGGGTGGCGGTTTTGCACCTGGTATTGCCAGTAATGCGTTAGTAACATCATTTGCATCCGCAGGTTTAGCCAGATAATCTGTTGCACCTATCTTCACGGCAGCAACGGCTGTCGCAATAGCGCCGTACCCTGTTAAAACAATAACCTTAGCTTCTGGGCGGCGGGCCCGCAAAACTTCGACAACATCCAAACCGTTGCCATCAAGCAATCGAAGATCGACAACTGCATATGCTGGAGGTGTTGCGGTACAAAAGGCACGTCCACCTGCCACCGAGTCTAATGCGGTTGGGTTAAAACCCCTTTTTTCCATTGCACGGGCTAACCGTCTGCGAAATGGTTCATCATCGTCTAAAATTAACAGGCTGTTATCTTGGCCAATTTCCCGCAGCGTTTCTTTAGACATATTCACCATCTTTTTTTAATTTCTACAGGACATTTTATAGAGAAGAACACCGATGGTCAATTTTATGTGGGTTAATTTGCAAAACATGTGATTTTTTGTGCTACTTGTTCAGGAGATTGATCGCGCGAAATATAATCCAGAAATCCACTTGGTGACATCAAATAGCTAAACGTCGAATGATCCATAAGATAATCTTCGCCATTTCCGTTTTTACGGTAATATGTTTTGTAAGCTTTTGATGCGACCGATACCTGCGCCTCTGTGCCTGTAAGCCCAATCATTTTTTCATGCATAACATCAACATAATCTGACAGTGCTGCAGGTGTGTCGCGGGCAGGGTCTATTGTGATAAATACTGGTGTCACATCAATACCTGCCTCATCCAGCAAATCTACTGCCTCTACATTGCGGGCCATATCCAATGGACAAACATCTGGGCAAAATGTGTATCCAAAATAAACTAATGACAACCCAGTGATAACATCCTTATCAGTCACAGGCGTACCTTTGTGTGTTACAAGTTCAAATGGCCCACCAATTTGTGGATTTCCCGCAATAACGCCCGTTGGTGTACAAACAGATGCAGGCTTTAGAAATGCAAAATATACCCCGACGGCAAGCAATGTTGCGGCAGTAGTTGATGCAAGTATCGCTATGTGCTTTGACATTGTATTTCCTGTATAGATTAGTTCTATTCGTTCATCTAACGTCGACCGGCAGAATGCAAGTCACAAGAAGGATAGTCAGTGTCGCACCAAGCTACAAATTTACACGCACGTGAGGCCCGTAGTGACTGGATACGTTTACGGACATTGATAATTTTGCGGTGGCTGGCAATTAGTGGTCAAGTTTGCACAGTTATTTTTGCAGTTTATTATCTAGAACTTGCGATTCCGTTTCGGCTTTGCCTATTAGTTATAACTGCGTCTGTTCTATTCAATCTGCTTGCAACGTTTGTTTTACCTTCAAATAAGCGCCTGTCAGAACGCGAAGCAATGATGTCATTATTGTTTGATCTGGGACAGCTTGTTATACTTTTGTATTTAACTGGGGGGTTAAACAATCCGTTTGTTTTGTTAATCCTCGCGCCTGTCACGATTGCCGCAACGGCCCTGACACTATATGCAACTTTAGTTTTAAGCATGACAGCTATCATATTGATAAGCATTCTAAGCTTTTATTACATACCACTTACCACCTTATCAGGGGACATTTTAGAACTACCCAAAATATTCATTGGTGGCATGTGGGTTGCACTTGCGATTGGTATTTTATTTCTTGCAAGCTACGCACGACGCGTAACTGCCGAGATGTTTTCCATGTCGCAAGCCCTGTCAGCCACACAAATGGCGCTTGCCCGCGAATATCAATTAACCGCTTTAGGCGGTGTTGTTGCCGCCGCCGCCCATGAAATGGGAACACCTTTGGCAACAATTAAGCTTGTTTCATCTGAGCTAGAATCAGAATTGGAACAATACCCAGAACTACAAGAGGATGCCCTGTTGATTAAGCAACAAGCTGAACGGCTTGGCCATATTTTGAATGATATGGGGCGCACAGGAAAAGATGATCTGTTACTGAAACACGCCCCAATTACCGAAGTCGTGCGCGAAGCAGCTGAACCACATGAGAACAGGGGAAAAGAGCTGATATTTTTGACAAACAAACAAATTGGCAACGCGTATGTGCAAAATACACCAATGGTACCCCGCCATCCTGAAATTATTCACGGGCTAAGGAATTTGGTGCAAAATGCAGTTGATTTTTCTAACGCGGTTGTTTTGATTGACGTCACTTGGGATGATACGTCTATCCGTATTATGGTGGGTGACGATGGAAGCGGGTATCCTGTTGATCTACTGGATAGAATTGGTGATCCGTTTATCAGCAAACGTAAAAAATATACACCACGCGATCATGCTTTTACCGATTATCAGGGCATGGGATTAGGATTGTTTATAGCCAAAACATTACTAGAACGATCTGGCGCCGAATTAACTTTTACCAATGCAGCACCCAATCCATTGCCACAAAAACCTGGGCATGATTTACCTGACCCAAGAATTACAGGCGCAATCGTTGGTGTAAAATGGAAACGTGAAGAATTGGAAAAAGATCTAGAAATTGTACGCGAGGCATTAGGGCCAAATCAACAATTTGAAAACCTTTCTTAATAACTGATAAAGTATTTTAAGCTTTGATTGGTTTCATTGGTTTAATGTAAGAATCAGGGCTTATGCTTGAAATCAGCTTTCTTTTTATTATTTTTATATCCAGCATTCTGTTGGTTAGTATGCTTTTGCGCGTAAAGCTTCCTATTTCTAATACCAATGGTAAATCTTTGCGCTGGAATGCTGAACTGGTGATGAAGTCAGCCCCTTTTATGGCGTGGGTCGAACATAAAAAACAAGTTAAATGGTCAAATAAGGCCGTAAAACGTACAAATAGACAGGTTGAAGCATTGGGAAATGCTGCGTTTACTTTTACTGATTCAACACAAGGGTTTTCTCTTCCTAGGCTTGGCTTGCTACCCCAAAAAGGATCAGAGCCAAGGAATTTCAACATATTCACCCATAAAATCAATGACATGGATTTTTATTTTGCATTTGCTAATGATGGTGCTGGAAAATCAAAAAAACCGCAAAGCCAGTTCATTCAAACGTTAAGTGCTACTTTTGCTCATTTACAGGTTGGTATCGCTGTTTTTGACAATAAAAACGAACTGTCCTTGTTTAACCCCGCCCTAAGCCAACACTTAGGCTTAAGACCAGAATGGTTGTTAAAGAAGCCTAACCTATTAAGTTTCCTAGATCGTTTGCGCGACACAAATATTTTACCTGAGCCTAAGAGTTACACTTCTTGGCGCAAAACATTTCATAAAATTGAACGCAGCGCTATGAAAGATGATTATCGCGAAGATTGGGAATTACCAGATGGCCGTGCTTTGCGTGTAATAGGTAGACCACATCCGTCTGGCACAGTGGTTTTTTTGTTTGAAGATGTCACTACAACTTTGGCTATGGAACGTAATTACAGAACAGAAGTTTCCGTTTACAAAAACACTTTAGAAACAGCAACGGTTGGCTTTGTGGTTTTTGACCGAAATGGGAATAGTGTCTATTCAAACAAAAGGTTAAAGCAAACTTTGGGAAAGCAATGTGAACACACCACAATTCAAGATTTCTCACTGGCAATGCAAAAAGCTTTCCGCCCAACACCTGCTTGGGGGGATTTTCGGCAGTTTGTTCTAGATACTTCTGAAAGAACGAGCTGGCAGGCAGATGTACAAACGGTATCGGGCGATCATGTTTCTGTAAATTTCATACCAATTATATCGGGCAACACATTATGCGAATTTCATTTCCCACAGAAAATTAATACCGCTATTAATGTCAGTTTAACTTGCGCTGCACAGTAACAATTCTTTAGTTTCTGTTTAACAGAACTTAAGGACGTCACGTGCAATTTACCGTCACATCTAATTCACCACAGGCAACCCAAAACCTAGCAGACGCGCTTGCGCCTATGTTATCTATTGGGGATGTTTTATTATTACACGGGGTTGTCGGTGCAGGCAAAACCGACCTTGCCCGTAAGATCATTCAAAACCGAATGGCAAAATTTGACTTATTAGAAGATGTGCCCTCACCCAGCTTTACCTTGGTTCAAACATATGATTTAGGGGAAACCCAATTTGTTCATATTGATCTCTACCGTTTATCAAACCCTGATGAAGTTTATGAACTTGGCATAGAACAAGCATTTGAAGAAGCGGTTTGCCTGATAGAATGGCCTAGCCGTTTGGGTGAAATTGCGCCAAAATCAGCATTAAACATTGAAATTTCTATCCTTGGTGAAACCGAACGCGCCTTTAAATTTTATTGGAGTCGCGATGCTGACTGGGATAAGATTAGTACATTACGAAAATTTAATTTGGGCAATACTAGCGAATGAATAACCGGCTTCAAATGCGCAACGATTTTATTCAAAGTTCAGGTTGGACAAACGCCCAAGTTACAACTGTTGCCGGGGACGCATCAAACCGCAGCTATGAACGCTTGGTAAAATCCGCTGGGCACTCAGTAATATTAATGAATGCGCCGCCTGAAAAAGGCGAAGATGTACAGCCATTTGTACAGATTTTAAATGTATTACGTGATAATGGCCTTGCAGCACCAGAATTATTACGGGCTGATATTGAAAACGGGTTTTTATTACTGGAAGATCTGGGGAATGATTTGTTTTCGCATGTTTGTAAAACAAACCCAAATATCGAGCGGGCGCTTTATAGGGCCTCTATTGATGTTCTTTTAAAGCTTCATAAGATTAAGACGCCACAAAATATTGCCCCCTATAATCTTGCGACTTATATACGGGAAGCCGATCTAATAACAAAGTGGTACATCCCCAGCGCCACGGGTCATGCAGTACAAAAGGTATCGGCAAAAGCCTATCAATATGAAATATCAAACACCTGTAATCTTATTCAAAATACGGCGCCTGTGTTGGTCTTGCGTGATTACCATGCCGAAAATCTTTTATGGCTTCCCGAAAGGGAAGGTTTGAAAAAAGTAGGGTTGTTGGATTTTCAAGACGCTTTAATAGGCCACCCTGCTTACGATTTAGTCTCATTACTAGAAGATGCTAGGCGGGATACATCAACACAACTTCAAACAGATATGAAAGCGTATTTCATTCAAAATTCAAACGCCGATCCTGAACGTTTCAACTATGCCTATGCAACGATCGGGG
Organism: uncultured Paracoccaceae bacterium; assembly: GCA_913061275.1. Taxonomy (GTDB): domain Bacteria; phylum Pseudomonadota; class Alphaproteobacteria; order Rhodobacterales; family Rhodobacteraceae; genus Amylibacter. The sequence continues at coordinate 68,205 of CAJXSR010000001.1, forward strand.
CACAAAGAAATCTGAAAATTATCGGCATATTTGCGCGGCTTTGTGTGCGTGACGCAAAGCCACAATATGTAGATTTAATTCCACGTGTCTGGGCACACTTGCAACATGACTTAAGCCACCCTAATTTGCAGTCATTGAAAAACTGGGTGGAAAAAAACGTACCTGAACCTACCCCTCAAATTTTAACAAAAATTAAAGAGGCGTGTCATGCAGCCTAAAACAGCCATGATCTTTGCTGCTGGCTTTGGCACAAGAATGCGCCATTTAACACAATCGACGCCTAAACCGTTGGTATCTGTCATGGGAAAACCAATGATAGATCACAGCTTAGCCATGCTATCGGATGCTGGTATTAAATCGGTATTTATCAACACGCATTATCTGGCTGACCAACTTGAAGACCATGTGAAAAACTATCCTTTCGCAACTGCCATACGCGAAAACCCTGACATTTTAGAAACCGGCGGGGGTTTAAAAAACGCTTTACCTTTAATTGGAACAGACCCAGTTTTTACGCTTACATGTGATGCAGTTTGGTTTGGTGAAAGCCCCATAACCGAACTAGAAAAACACTGGGCACCAGAGCAGATGGACGGCTTATTAATGCTGATAAAAAAACCTAATTGTATAGGTTATGCAGGCACTGGGGATTTCTTTTTAAATCCTAAGAACATTTTGCAACCAAAGCATAAAGCCGATGCAGCACCATATGTATATTCTGGTGTTCAGATTATCAAAACGGATCTGCTAAAAACGATCCCACAAAATAGCTTTTCAATTTGGCGGCTTTGGGAAAAAATGCTGGCTCAAGACCGCCTATTCGGCACAGTTTATAATGGCGCTTGGGCAGATGTGGGTCACCCCGAAGGCATAGATTTAGCTAACAGAAAAGCCGCCAATGTTTAAACCCTGCGCAACACCACGTGTATATGCCGGACCAATTGGAACGGATTTTTCAAAAAGTTTTGTATCTGGTCTGTTTGAACGTGCCAAAAACATGTCCGCCCAAGATTTTGCAAATGTCACGATTTATGTGAACACGCGCCGTGCCGCGCGACGTATTGAGGCATTATTCGCACAACAATCAGCTACACTTTTACCCAAATTACGGGTTCTATCTGATCTTTCAAATGATCTGTTTGCGCCTGCGAATTTACCTCTGCCTACTTCCCCTTTAAAGCGTCGTTTAATCTTAGCAAATCTTGTTGCGGCCCTAATCGACTTAGAGCCAGATTTGGCCCCGCGATCATCTGTATTTGCTTTGGCAGATAGCTTGGGGGCTTTACTGGATGAAATGCACGGTGAGGCTGTGCCGCTAGACCACCTTAAAAACGTTGATGTTGGTAATGCTTCAGAACATTGGGAACGCAGTTTAAAGTTTTTGAATATCTTAACCCAATATTGGGCTTCACAAGAATTGGTTGATACCGAAGCCCGCCAACGCGCGGTTATTGAAGCGTATTGTGAACATTGGAAAACCAATCCGCCAGCGCATCCGATAATTGTTGCAGGGTCTACTGGCTCTCGTGGGGCGACTGCCCTGTTTATGAATGCTGTCGCAAAATTACCACAAGGGGCTGTTGTATTACCTGGTGTTGATCTTGAAACACCCAGCGCTGTTTGGAAGGTTTTGACCAGCCCGCAATCAAACGACGACCACCCCCAATCCATGCTTGCAAGGTTGACAGGGAAAATTGGTGTTAACGCTGATACATTAAAACTATGGGCCGAAACACCTGTGTTTTCACAGGATCGTAACCGGTTATTATCTTTGGCTTTGCGCCCAGCACCCGTAACTGATCAGTGGCTGGATGAGGGGCCAAACCATATTCACACCGTTGTGGATGCCACAAAAAATATCAGCATGATTTTCGCCAACTCTCCTAAAGAAGAGGCCGCAGCTATTGCACTGTGCCTGCGTGCATCCGCAGAGAATGACACTTCAGCCGTTTTAATCTCACCCGATCGCAACCTTACCCGGCGTGTTGCTGCACAATTAGACCGTTGGAAAATCATCCCCGATGACAGTGCGGGTGAACCTTTGCATTTAACGCCAGCGGGTATTTTCATGCGGTTAACTGCTGATTTACTAGCAAAACCGCTTTCACCTGCCAGCCTGATTGCTGTATTAAAACATCCGTTAACACATAAGACCGACGAGCGGCCAAACCATATGCGCATCACGCGCGATTTAGAACTGGCCCGCCTTGATCGCAACACGCCCCTTATTCGAGGTGGCCCGCCTATCGTGGATTTTGAACTTATACAAAACTGGGCGGAGAATAAGCCAAATGATGTGAAACAATGGGTTACGTGGTTGGTGAAAACATTTTCTGATATATCTGAAACGTCAAAAAAACCCATGTCAGAATGGATTGCACTGCATTTTGATTTAATGATCGCTCTATCCAAAGGGTCATCTGGTGATGAGCCATGTTTATGGAATAATAGCGACGGACAAGAAGCTGAAAAAATATTTGAAAACCTACGTGCGGAGGTAGATGATTTATCGCAATGGGGCGCATATGATTATGCCACTTTATTAAGCTCGCTACTAAAAGGTGGTGAGGTTCGGGACTCTGTAACACCCCACGCGAATATTGCTATTTGGGGCACTTTAGAAGCACGGGTTCAAGGGGCGGATTTGGTTATAATGGCTGGATTAAATGAAGGTGTTTGGCCACAAAAACCAACCCCTGACCCTTGGTTAAACCGATCCATGCGCAAACAACTTGGGCTATTGTTACCTGAACGAAATATCGGACTTTCAGCGCATGATTTTCAACAAGGGTTTGCACAAAAAAATGTAGTACTGTCACGGTCTATACGTGATGGCGAAGCCCCGACAGTGGCATCCCGCTGGTTAACACGGCTGGATAACCTAATGAGGGGGTTAGGGAAAACAGGCGAGTATGCGCAAAAATCAATGTCGAAACGTGGCGATGTTTGGCTTGCATTAGCCCGCCAACTGGACAGGCCAACAGGGAAATTGGCCAAGGCAGTACGCCCGTCACCTGTGCCGCCAAAAGGCGTATATCCACATAAATTATCGGTAACACGGATCAAAACCTTGGTTCGAAACCCTTATGAAATTTATGCAAAATCTATTTTAAATCTACATCCCTTGAAACCTTATGGATTAGAGCCTGATGCCCTTGAGCGCGGTATAATATTGCACAGTATTGTTGAAGCATTTAGCCGTAATACACGTACTGGGGATGGGCAATTTACGCCAGAATATTTCTTGGAACTTTCGCAAAAAATACTAAGCGAGTATGTACCTTGGCCATCTGCCCGCAGGTTTTGGTATGGCCATTTACAGCGCATAGCACACTGGTTTGTAGAGGCCGAAAAACAGCGCAATGATGAAGGTGTTATAATAGGCTTAGAGGCCAAGGGTATGCGTATCGCTGAAAGTCTTGATTTTAAGTTAACCGCCCAAGCAGATCGATTAGACCGCGATGCAAATGGCAAAATGATTGCTTATGATTACAAATCAGGATTGCCGCCTGGGAAAAATGAAATTCAATTATTTGATAAACAGCTACAACTGGAAGCCGCGATTGCAGCATCGGGTGGGTTTAAAAATATTGATCCTATGGATGTTTCTAAGCTTGAATATATCAGCCTAAAAGACCCCGACAAATCGCTTTCCGTGCCCATAAAAGACGACTTAGCCAAAGAAACATGGGCTGAATTATTACAGCTTTTACACTGCCATTTTGAAACTGGCATCGGGTACGGCGCACGCCTTAAAATGCAAAAAGACAGATATGGATCGGATTACGATCACCTGTCGCGATTTGGGGAATGGGAAGAAGCCGACACCCCTACAGTTAGGCAAGTTCCATGATTGTGTTTGATGAAGCGACAAAAGCGCAAATTGATGCGGCAAATCCTGGTGTCTCTACTTGGGTTTCTGCCAATGCGGGCTCTGGTAAAACACGTGTTTTAACCGACCGTGTTGCGCGACTTTTATTGCATGGGACAGACCCAAACAAAATCTTGTGTCTGACATATACAAATGCGGCCGCCGCTGAAATGCAAAACCGCCTGTTTAAGCGACTTGGCGAATGGGCGATGATGTCTGATCCGCTATTGCTGGAAACCTTGCAGGAATTAGGTGAAAAGAATGAGCTGTTAACAGGCCAAAAACTACGCCAAGCCCGCACCCTATTTGCAAGTGCATTAGAAACACCAGGTGGTTTGAAAATACAAACCATCCATTCATTTTGCGACGCGCTATTGCGCCAGTTTCCTTTAGAAGCAAAAGTATCACCGCAGTTCAAAATCATGGAAGACCGGCAAGCAAAACAGTTGCGCGCAGATATTTTAGAACAGCTGGCAGAAAACCATGCCCGCCCCGCTTTTGAACGGTTTGCCAAACTTTACACAGGCTTTGATCCTGACAGCTTATTGCGCGCGATCGCACAGCATCATAGGCAATTTACCCGTAAGCCAATGAAAGATGATTTTGGCATACGGGACGGGATGACCAAAGAAACCGTTGCTGAGAATTTATTAAGCGAAGCTGACAAAGATACGTTTGAAACCTTTTTACCAATCCTGCAAAACAGCGATAAAAAGACGGATAATAGTCTGGCAGCTGTGCTTGATCAGGTATTATCTGCAAATGATCCCACCACGGCATTAAGCGAATTAATAAGGGTAATGTTGGATAAATCCCGTTTTGAAGCAAAAACAAAATCGGTGCCAACCAAAGATATACGAAATGCTAACCCAGATCTGACCAATAGCCTACATGATATAATGGAACGGGTTGAACATGCCCGTGATGCCGTCACTTCTATAAATGCTTTTGAACGTGCGGTTGTACTATATGATTTCGCAAAGCCATTCTTGGAAACATACAACACTTATAAGCTGCATCATGGCTTGCTTGATTATCAGGATTTGATCGAAAAATCGCAAGATCTACTACGCAAAAGTACGCTTTCACAATGGGTGTTATTTCGTTTGGATGGCGGCATTGACCATGTTTTGGTTGATGAAGCCCAGGATACTAGCCCAGATCAATGGCGCTTAATAGAGTGTCTGACCGAAGAATTTACCTCTGGCCAAGGTGCGCAAGAAACGGAACGTACAATATTTGTCGTAGGCGATGAAAAGCAATCTATCTATTCGTTTCAAGGTGCTGATCCTAAGTATTTTGGTGAAATGCGCGAATGGTTTGATACGCGCCTAAAAGCCATTGAAACACGGCTGCACAAACAGGATTTATTGTTTTCATTCCGCTCGGCTGAGCCAATTTTACGGCTGGTAGATCACACATTTGTGGGCGATGCCAAAAGCGGCATTGTAAAAGATGTACAGCACCGCGCCTTTAAATCCGAAAAACCAGGGCGCGTGGAATTATGGCCCCTTATCGAAGCGGGCCCAACCCAAGAGAATGAGCCTTGGTATGTGCCTGTTGATCGACCAAGTGAAAGTGATCCGAAACAACAGCTGGCAAGGCAAATTGCCGAATGGATTGAAACCACAATTCAATCGGGCCAGAAAATTGAAGACGGTGACCATTTACGCCCAGTGCGCGCAGGTGATTTTTTAATATTGGTACAGCGGCGAAGCGTATTATTTCGGGCAATTATCAAAGAATTAAAAGCCCGTAATTTAAATGTGGCCGGGGCCGACCGCTTGATCGTCGGGGATGAATTGGCAGTTAAAGATATACTGTCATTCCTTAAGTTCGCGACAACACCCGAAGATGACCTATCATTTGCAGAGGCCCTGCGATCGCCCTTACTAAACATCACAGAAGGCGAGCTATTCACGTTGGCGCATAAGCGCAAAGCATCTTTATGGCAAAGCTTCAGGGACAAACAGGAACAATTTTCAGACGCTAAGATTATCGTTGATGATATACTTTCAAAAGCGGATTGGTGGCGCCCTTATGAACTTATTGAGCGTATTTTGACCCACCACAATGGCCGTGAAAACCTGTTAGATCGATTAGGGGTTGAGGCCGAAGATGGCATAGATGAATTGCTATCACAGGCAATGAAATATGAACAAACCGAAGCCCCAACATTAACTGGGTTCTTAAATTGGTTTGCGTCTGGCAAAGTTGAAATTAAACGCGAAATGGATAGCGCATCTGGGCAAATTCGTGTGATGACAGTACACGCGGCAAAAGGGCTGGAAGCGCCGGTTGTAATTTTGCCAGATACTGTCGGTTCGGGAAAACATGACAGTAAAGAAGTTATAGAACTTACTCCTAAACTTGCAGGATGGCGATCTAAAGCAGGGGCGCTAAATAAGGCTGAACAGGCCTTATCGAACGCACAAAAAGAACTAAGCGAACAAGAACGTTTACGGCTACTTTATGTGGCATTAACCCGTGCGGAAAGCTGGTTGGTAATTTGTGGGGCCGGTAATTTACCCAAATCCGGTAATCATTGGTATCACATTGTAAGAAACGGTATGGAAAACGCTGGCGCGCTAGAAACAGAAAACGGCTACGTTTTAAAAAACCAGCAGTGGTGTACTGAATATGCAAAAACTGACAACGATCCCCAAACACAAATACCAGAACTACCTAACTGGGTAAAAACACTGCCCACAAATCCGAAAGTAATAGATAAACCGCTATCACCATCCGATTTAGGTGGCGCAAAAGCCCTTGCATCTGAAACCATTGATACCAGTGAAGCGAATGCAAAACGGCGCGGCACTATAATCCATCTTTTACTGGAACATTTACCAATGCACCCACAAGAGCGGTGGCAAAATTTAGCGTCTTGCCTACTACAGCAGTACGACCGTAAAATCCGCAATGATGAAATCGAAGACATTACAAAATATGCCAAGCGTGTTTTAACAAGCGATCACTTAAAGCACATATTTACACCTGACAGTTTAGTTGAGGTAGCGATCACTGCCCCTATTGCTGAGCTAAATAACAGGCAAATATACGGCACCATTGACCGGTTGATTATTACAGATACAAAACTCATTGCCGTGGATTATAAAAGTAACAAAGTCGTCCCTGATAGCCCGCAAAACGTTCCTATAGGATTGTTGCGTCAAATGGGGGCGTATTTAGTTGCATTAAAGCCAGTTTACCCCGATCACGACATAGATGTTGCGATTTTATGGACGGAAACCCAACTAATTATGTCAATCCCGCACGATCTGGTGATAGATAGCTTGAAATCATTCACAACATCTTGACCCCGCGCAGATGCGATATAAATTGGGGACAACAGTTAAACGGTAAGGAGACTGAAATATGGCAACCGTTAAAGTAACAGACGAAACATTTGCAGCCGAAGTAACAGCATCAGATATACCTGTTGTTGTAGATTTTTGGGCGGAATGGTGTGGCCCCTGTAAGCAAATCGGCCCTTCACTAGAAGAACTATCTGAAGAATACGCAGGTAAAATTAAAATCGCCAAGGTGAACGTGGATGAAAACCCAAATTCACCAGCCCAAATGGGTGTACGTGGCATTCCTGCTTTGTTCATCATAAAAGACGGTCAAATCATTGCTAACAAAACTGGTGCTGCCCCTAAAGCGGCATTGGCTGATTGGATTAATAGTTCTGTATAAGAACAATTCAAATATCAATAAATTGGGCGCCTTATGCGCCCTTTTTTATGCGTTTTCGCGCAAAATATTACCTGCCAGATATAAAGATCCGCATATTAATATTCTGGCATTACCATCAATTTGTGCAATTTTCTGTACAGCCGTTAACACATCATCTGCTTCTGAAACGTTAAAGCCTAAAGCTTTTGCAGCTTTAGCCGTCTCAGCTGCTGATAAAGTTGCCGCTTCACCTGGTATTGAAACCGCTTGCATGGTTTGCGTACCTTGCAAAAAATGCGCAAGATAGCCAGAAACATCTTTGGTATTCAACATCCCCACAACCAAATGCGTGGGCTTCGCAGGCAACTCATTTAACAATCCTGAAATCGCTTTACCTGCCGCTTCATTATGGCCCCCATCCAGCCAAATTTCGGCGTTTGGTGCTGCATCTTTAAGCGGGCCTTGGCATAAAACTTGCATTCGGGCCGGCCAATGCACATCTGTCATCGCTTTGGCACAATCCTCTTCTGATTTTCCCAAAGCCCGCAAAGCCGCAATAGCAATGCCTGCATTTTGCACTTGATGCGCACCCAATAAGGCAGGTTTTGGCAAATCAACCAAGCCTGTTTCATCTTGGAAAATCAAACGCCCGGCCTCAACCCAAACATGCCAGTGCTGGCCATAGGTAAACAAACGCGCACCAACACGTGCGGCTTGCTTTTCAATAACTTCAAGCGCTTCATCTTGTTGGGCGCCAACGATACAAACCGTATTACGCTTTAATATACCCGCTTTTTCACCCGCAATTTCTGCAAGCGTTTCGCCTAGGTATTGTTGGTGGTCTACTGAAACAGGCGTAATAACAGTAAGGGCTGGTTGTGCAATCACATTGGTTGCATCCAGTCGTCCACCCAAGCCAACTTCGAGTATTGTATGGTCTGCTTTTACGCGGGAAAATGCCAAAAAAGCAGCGCATGTTGTAATTTCAAAGTAAGTAATAGGAATGCCGCCATTGGCTTGTTCACAATCTTCAAGCGTATCCGCAAGTAATTTCTCATCAATCAACTGGCCAGCCAAACGAATACGCTCGTGAAACCGTGCTAAATGCGGTGAGGTATAGGCATGAACTTTTTCACCCGATGCTTCCAATCCTGCACGGATCATCGCATTGGTAGAACCCTTGCCGTTCGTACCTGCAATATGAATAACAGGTGCTATATTATTCTCTGGTGATCCAAGTGTCGTCAATAACCTGACCATACGATCCAATGTCAGGTCTATGATTTTTGGATGAAGTGACATTAACCTTTCCAGTATAACATCACTGGATTTTTGTGTCACGATTTAGCGCCTTTAGCTTTTTCTTTTTCACTTGGCGCTGGTAAATCACCCATAATCTGCGGTGGTAAATTCATCAACATTCTGCAAATCGTTATAAGTTCATTACGCATATCCTTGCGATGGGTCACACGATCAAGCATTCCATGTTCCAATAGATATTCTGAACGTTGAAACCCTTCGGGTAATTTTTCACGAATGGTTTGTTCAATCACACGCGGGCCTGCAAAACATATTAGGGCTTTGGGTTCAGCAATATGAACATCACCCAACATTGCATAACTTGCGGTTACGCCACCAGTTGTTGGATGGGTTAAAACTACAATAAATGGCAACCCAGCTTCTTTTAGCATCTGCAAAGCAACTGTCGTTCTGGGCATTTGCATCAATGATAAAATGCCTTCCTGCATCCGCGCACCACCAGCAGCAGAAAACAAGACCAACGGGCATCTACGTTGCACGGCACGTTCGCATGCACCGATAATCGCATTTCCAACGGCCATTCCCATAGAGCCGCCCATAAAGGAAAAATCTTGCCCGGCAGCAACAATTTGCGTGCGACCAATTTCACCCTCAACTACCAACATCGCTTCAACCTCGTTGGTTTTTTTAATCGCAGCTTTCATACGATCAGGGTATTTTTTCTGATCCTTAAAGTGCAATGGGTCTGCAACAGCTTCTTGGGTTTCAAGTTCTGTGAAAGTCCCATTATCAAATAAAGTCATAAACCGTTCGCGTGGCGTAATCATCATATGATGGTCGCAATTCGTGCAAACATTCAGCGATTCTCTGATTTCACGGTGAAACAGCATCGTGCCGCATTCAGTGCATTTAGACCACAGGTTATCGGGTGTTTCACGCCGTGAAAACAACGAGTTTATACGAGGGCGAACGTAGTTAGAAATCCAATTCATGGGCGTAAGCTGCCTTTGTTATGTCAACGTTACCACAGATACTTTGTGGGTACATAAATTGCAATCACCACGGGGGCCTGTTTCTGGCCCACAGCATAAATAACCCATAAAGGATAATCAGAAAAATAAAATCTGGGATCAATGCCGATCTGATAGCGGCCTCATCTGAAACGTGAATTGCTGACTTGTACAAACCCAAACCAGACAGTGCCCCATCAAGACCCACGATCGTTAGTGCAAACAAATTATTTGCAAAATGAAAGCCTATAGCCGCCCCCAAATTTCCAGTGCGGGCAGTGATATCGGCCGCGATTAAACCGAATAAGGTGGTATGCGCCACAACAAGCCAAGCATTCGACCCCATAGTTTCTGGATCATAATGCATCAGGCCAAATAATGCCGAAGGTAAAACATACCAAACCCACCTGCTTTTAAATCGTGCAGCCAGTTGTTGTTGAAAGTATCCCCTGAAAACCAATTCTTCTGCTGACACCTGCACAAGTAAAAGCGGTATACCCAGTGTCATCCAAGACAACCATGTGAATAATTCCATTTGCCGAATAGGTTGAATGGGGGGGTAAAATATTGTGGCAACCAACAAACCACCCAATGATAGTATGGCGATACATAATGCAGCTATCCAAAAATTATGTGCCGCTTGCCGCCAACTAGGGCCAATTAGGCTTTTAAAGCCGCGTTTGTGCATGATCCGTACCGCTGCCAAAACGCCTAAAAATAAACCTGCAAAAGATGTAAGTAACAAAATCACACTTAATGGGTCGGAACCTTGAATGATCTTTTCCAGCATAGCTGGGCCCACATCCACACCCGCAACCCAAACAAAAACAACGCCAAATACTCCAAAAAATCCAAAGTATACCATCAAGATAATAATAATCCCGATAAGAAGGCGCCACGGCGCTTTGGTTTTTATGGCAGGTTGGAAATAATCTTGAAAATTATCATTTCTAGTAGGAAACACTTTATAACCCTTATATTTGACGGTCAGTTGCAACACTGGCCAGCAAAAGTCTGCCTGCATTGAACAGACGCTTGCGATACGTTACCTAACTGCGTAACCAGTAACAATATGTTTCGGAGAAAACTAAATAGGGCAGGCAGACATTGGTAAAAAGACCAAGATGCTATTTTACAAGTACCAGTTTGCTTTTATGCACACTGTTAATCGTGGGTTGCAGTAGTCGTTTTACGCGGTCTATGCCCATGAAACGTACTGTTGTGCCGAAAACAGAAATTATTCACGTAGAAACAGGCAGCATTAATGTATCTCCGCCACCTGGGTTTTGCATAGATGGTGATGCTGGCAAAAATACCGATGCTTCGGTTTTTATTATTTTTGCAAACTGCGGGTATATTAACTCAAATGGCAGACGCGCCAACCGAAATGCTGGGTTTAATGGCCTTGTCACAACAAGCGTCGCTAAAACTGCGGTGTTTAAAAATACAGATGATCTTGATGTTATGTCAGACTATCTAAGTTCAGCTGAAGGGCTAAAGTCACTTAGCACGTCAGGCAACACAAACAATATTTCAGTCATAGATAAACGCCAAACCGCAGATGGCGTTTTCCTGCAACTGCAAGACCAAGATGCCACTTTATCTAAAACTGTTTGGAAAAGTTTTCTGAACAGGTCCGAGCATTTGGTTACGGTAACGTTATTACAAAATGAAAACGCAGAGATCGAACCTGAGCAGGCAATGCAATTTTTGCAAAGCTATTCCGAAACGATTGTATCAAGTTCAGATCAGGCCAGCCAAATAAACGATGTAGCAATACCAAATAGCGAGCCATCACCCCCTGTTGCAGTTACCCAGCAGGAAAGAGGCCCCGTTTATCAAAAAAACAAACTAAAAAAAGTAGGGTTTTTACGCAGACTGTTACTTTAAAAACAATTATCTGATACCCATTTAAATACAGGCCCTAAGACAAAGACCAAATACAGGTGAACATCTTGAATAAGATCAAGAAATTTTTGGATGAAATACGCAGCAAAAGCAATTTGCGGTGGTGGGATCGGCAATCAAAAAAAGCTGAAACAATTGATTTGTATGACTTGCGTGAACTAAGAGCAAAAGCGCGGCAAATTCGCAATCGGGCAAACAAAGTAAATCACATTGCGTCATCGCGCCTGACCTTACCTGTCATTGGCTCTAAGGCAATTAAGAAACCTCAGGGAACCGAATGGTCACACAGGCCCGAAGCTTGGGCAGGGCCTGTTAGCCCAACGGGTATGTCCTCTGTGGTAAATAAAGCCAGAATTGGCACAGAATTGGCTTTGTTTCATGACTGCACCACCTCTGAAATGACACTGCGACAAGTGCGTAATGACCGCGAAGAAGATTTGGCACCTTTTGGTATCCAGCTTGATGTTTTTAATTTCGACGGGTCATTTTTATCCCTTGCGGTTGAGATGCCGCAAGAAGCCGTGATCGGTTTAAAGAAAGAACACATCATTCGGCTGGCATTGATTGTAGACAGTGAACGCCCACAAGAAATGTTTGCACGGTTGAATTTACGCCATGGGCCCAACACAGAACAAATTGTGCGCGAATTAGATTTATCAACGCGTGAATTTTATGTGGAATTTGATTTATTCTATACAAACTTCAAAGAAGCGCGCGCCGAAAGTCTTTGGCTGGATTTAATTTTTGAAAGCCCGTCAATGAACCAAATTACCATCCGCGACGTATCGGTTATCCGCCGCCGCCGCGCCAATATTTAAAGGTATCATATGTCCGTATCATCAACCCTTACCAAAAAACGCATCGCCAACGGGATATATGAAGGTATTTATACCAGTGCAAATAGCACCGCGACGGCACCTGAAGTAAACCTAACTTTATTAGGCCAACCAGTGGGTGAGGTTATCGTCGATCAAATAGATGAAAAAAACAACTCGTGGCTTATTCGGTGTAAAATTCCCGCTGATACAATTTCAGATGGGGTGCATAGTTTTCTTATTTGCGAACAAGGTGGCAATGACGTTTTAGATCGTTTTTCGATTATCGCGGGCGAGCCATTAGATGATGATTTACGCAATGAAATTAATCTACTACGTGAAGAATTAGATATGCTTAAACGGGCCTTTCGGCGCCATTGTGTAGAAACATTAGGTTGACGCTGCGTATTGCGTGACAAATTTTCAAAATTATCTAGAATTTACACTCTAATATAGTGACTGGATTATAACATGAGCCACCCAAATTACCCCCACCTTTTCCAACCGCTGGAACTTGGTTTTACCACATTAAAGAACCGCGTTCTTATGGGGTCGATGCATACAGGCCTAGAAGAATTAGGTGATTGGAACCGTGTTGCAGAGTATTATGCGGAACGTGCGCGCGGCGGTGTGGCACTGGCAGTAACAGGCGGCATTGCCCCAAATATTGAAGGGGCGGTTTTACCAGGTGCCAACGGGTTATTTACCGATAAAGATATTCAAAATCACAAAACAGTAACCAACCGCGTTCATACAGCTGGCGGTAAAATCGCTATGCAAATATTACATGCAGGGCGATATGCCTATTCACCCAAGGCCGTAGGCCCCTCTGCGGTTAAGTCACCTATTTCACCATTTCCACCGGCCGAATTAGATACGCAGGGCATTGAAAAACAAATAAGCGATATTGTCACTTCTGCTACTAACGCACAGAAAGCGGGCTACGACGGTGTCGAAATTATGGGGTCAGAAGGATACTTCATAAACCAGTTTTTAGTGACCCACACCAACAAGCGCACCGATGAATGGGGCGGTTCATATGAAAATCGCATGCGCTTAGCAGTTGAAGTTGTGCGCCGTGTGCGTGAAGCGGTTGGTACTGACTTTATCATCATTTACCGCCTTTCGATGATCGACCTGATCCCGAACGGGTCAACATGGGAAGAGGTTGTGATACTGGCCAAAGCAGTTGAAGCTGCAGGCGCTACCATTATCAACACGGGCATTGGCTGGCATGAAGCGCGCATTCCCACAATCGCTACATCAGTACCACGGCGCGCTTTTGCATGGGTTACACAAAAATTAATGGGCGAAGTAAACATCCCCATTATTGCGTCAAACCGCATTAACACACCAGAAGTCGCAGAATCTGTATTGGCAGACGGCTGTTCGGATATGGTATCAATGGCCCGTCCATTTTTGGCCGACCCTGAATTTGTTGTTAAAGCAGAACAAAGTCGTGCCGATGAAATAGCACCGTGCATTGCGTGCAATCAGGCGTGTCTAGATCATACGTTTTCAATGAAACTAACCTCTTGTCTGGTAAATCCACGGGCCTGTAGTGAAACGGAATTGAATTATACTCAAACAGACAATCCAAAAACTATTGCTGTTGTAGGCGCCGGCCCCGCAGGGCTATCGGCCGCAATTCTTGCAAGCGCGCGTGGGCATGACGTTACATTATATGAAAAATCTAACCAACTAGGTGGCCAGCTAAATCTGGCAAAACAAGTTCCTGGCAAAGAAGAATTCTGGGGCTTGGTTGACTACTACACACGTCAGGTAGAGCTGTCGTCGATCAACTTAAAACTGAATACGGAAGCAACTGTAGGTGACCTGGCTAATTTTGATGAGGTCATCATAGCCACAGGTGTTTTACCGCGTGACCCTCACATTAAAGGGCAAGATGCGAATAATGTGCATTCCTACATTGACGTCTTAAAGGGCAAGGTCACTGTGGGAAACAAAGTTGCTGTAATTGGCGCAGGCGGCATTGGGTTTGACGTAGCAGAGTTTCTGGTTATCGGTGAAGACAGCCCAACCGAAAACCTTGAAGAGTGGAAAAAAGAATGGGGTGTTGGCAGCCCAACATTAACCCGTGGCGGCTTGGCCCAAGAAGGGGCGCAAATAAGCGAACCAAATAAACAAGTTCATTTGTTGCAACGCAAAGCGCAAAAACTGGGCAAAGGTCTGGGAAAAACCACAGGCTGGATACACCGCGCAGCTTTAAAAATGAAAAATGTGCAGATGGTAGGCGGCGTTAACTACGAAGAAATTTCAAGCAAAGGCCTGCATATATCCTTTGGTGAAGCGCGTGAGAATCCAACCGTTTTAGAAGTCGACGACATTGTTCTTTGCGCAGGGCAAGTTCCTTACCGTGCATTATTTGATGCGGTTTCAGAAACAGGGGCATCTGTTCATATTATTGGCGGTGCCGATGTAGCATCCGAACTGGATGCAAAACGGGCAATTAATCAAGGTAGCCGGTTAGCTGCAAAACTTTAAAACAGCTCATCCATAACTTCTACTAAGGCTGATGTTATCTGTGGCTCTGACAAAGAATGCCCAGATTTTGAAGCCATTATCAAACGCGAGCTGGGCCATGCTTTATGCAGGCCTATAGCCGTTTCAGGGGGGCAAATCATATCATACCGACCCTGAACAATCGTGCCTGGAATGTCTTTTAGAACGCCTATATCGCGCATAATTTGCCCATCGATTTCCAAAAATCCTTTGTGTGAAAAATAATGGTTTTCAATACGCGCGAATGCACAGGCATAGGCAGTTGGTGCCGTGCCATTAGACAAAACATGACTTTCCAATGAGGCAAGTGCGGTTTCCCAACCTGTCCACGCACGGGCAAAACGCGCTAGTTCTGTTTTATCTTCGCCAAACAGCCTTTTGCCATAGCCAGTGATAATATCACCGCGTTCTGATTTTGGTAAAAGACCTTCAAAATTTTGCCACTGCTCTGGAAAAAACCGTGCGGCACCGCCACCATAAAACCAGTTCAATTCGGCAGAGGTCATCAAAAACACACCGCGTAATACCAAATGGCGCACATGCAGCGGGTGTTTTTGCGCATAAACTAGTGAAAGCGTCGCGCCCCACGATCCACCAAAAACGATCCAGTTTTCAATCCCCAAATGTTTACGAATACGTTCAATATCATCCACAAGATGCCAAGTTGTATTGTCTTCAACGCTTGCATGGGGCGTTGAGCGGCCACACCCACGTTGATCGAACAAAATAATGCGATACATATCAGGATGAAAGAACCTGCGCATTCCAGGGCTGCATCCACCGCCTGGGCCGCCATGCAAAACAACTACAGGAATGCCATCAGGGTTACCGCATTCTTCGACGTAAAGCGTATGACCGTCACTAACCTCCATCATCTGATAAAAGTATGGTTGAATTACAGGGTACAACTGCCGCCCTGCGCCAATTTGACTATCAGAATTTCGCATCATCGTCCTATATAGTATGTTACGCTTAAGAAATACTTTGCAGGTAAAAGGCCTAAGATCAATGGATTCTACAAAAACAGTTGATGCACATGAAGTTGCAAAATTTGAAGCTATGGCCGCTGAATGGTGGGATACCGAAGGTAAATTTAAGCCCCTGCACATGCTTAATCCATGCCGCCTAGATTATATAGTTTCTCAAATCGCAGTTGAATTTGGCCGCGATATCACCCAGAAATTACCTTTTAAAGGTTTGCGAATTTTAGATATTGGCTGTGGTGGTGGGTTGCTATCCGAACCAATGGCGCGGTTGGGTGCAGCTGTTGTTGGTGCCGATGCAGCCCCTGCAAATATACCTGTGGCACAAGTTCATGCTAAGCAATCAGGCCTTGAAATTGATTACCGACACATTACCGCAGAACAACTGGCAACAGATGGCGAACAGTTTGATGTCATTTTAAACATGGAAGTGATTGAACATGTATCAGACCCGCAAGCATTTCTAACTGCATGTCACGGTCTTTTGAAACCAGGCGGGCTTATTTTATGTTCAACCATTAACCGAAATCCGAAAAGCTACATGGTAGCAATTATTGGTGCAGAACAGATCATGCGCTGGTTGCCAAAAGGAACGCATGAGTGGGACAAGTTCATTACGCCTAATGAATTATTTGATCTGTTGGAAAATGCAGGATTATCACCCGTTGATAAAAAAGGATTTGTTTTCAATCCTCTAAAATGGTCTTGGTCACTTTCTGATAGTGATCTTAGCGTTAACTATGTCACTGCCAGTATTCGCAAACCTTAGCTAAGTGCGGCCCTAAGTTCACGCAAAATTGGTAATGTCGCTTTAATCTTATCAACGCCCATATGTTTAATAACCTCGTCAAACACCGGCTCTACTGCGCGCACTGCCTGATCGCGCGCATTACGACCCGCAACACTTAAGGCCACTTTCTTTTTACGCGCATCGTCCCAATCAGGACGAATATGCACATAACCAGCCATTTCAAGCCTGTTTAGCGTATTGGTCATTGCGCCTTTTGTTACCGAAAACAGCCGCGCTAATTGCGCAGGCGATCTTTCTACCCCTTGATGGGCTAAATGGTTAAGAACAGAAAAATGTGACAGCTCCATCCCCTTGGGCAATGCCTTAGTCAGTTGCGCACGAATTAGCTGATCCGATGTCATAATTTCACTAAACAATGCAATCGCTAGTGAGTCATCTGCAGTCTTATCATTCATAAGGGTTTTGATACTTTCGATCATGTTGCAAAGACGGAATACGCCCGCGTGCAGTGTCTACCTGATCCAGATCAATTTCAACTATTGTTATGCCCGCATTCGTTGAAGCATCCGCCAATACTTTCCCCCACGGGTCAACCAGTAGGCTGTGACCATAAGTTTGGCGTTGCCTGCCAGATGTTGCACTATGCGTGCCCGTTTGCGCAGGCGCCACGATAAAACAACCCGTTTCGATAGCGCGTGCACGTAATAAAACATGCCAATGCGCCTCACCGGACACAGGTGAAAAAGCGGCAGGAACAGTTATTATTTGCGCACCCGCTTTGGCAAGGGCGCGATACAAATGCGGAAACCGTAAATCATAGCAAATTGTCAGCCCAACTGTTCCGAATTCACAAGGGGCTAAAACAAGCTTATTCCCTGGACGATAGCCTTTAGACTCTTGAAAGGTTTCAGTCTGATCCAAAACAACATCGAACATGTGTATTTTGTCATAGTTGGCAATGATTTCCCCGTTAGGCCCAATTACAAAACACCTATTTGCAAAACGCCCCTCTGGGTCACTTGATTGCAATGCCAGCGACCCAATAAGCAATGTAATGCTCAATTCTGCTGCGATCTGTTGAAATGCTTTTAGACTAGGATCGTCTTTTTGACGATGAAACAAACGGCGTTGGTGGTCTTTGTCTATAGACACACAGTTCGTTACTTCAGGTGTTACAATAAATTGCGCACCTTGCGCATGTGCATCACGTACCATTTGCAAAACAACCGCTAGATTATCTACTGGCTGGTCAGACGCATTTGTTTGCAGCAAACCAACCGTAACCATTATGCAGCCAACATCGCGTCTAGTTTGCCATTACGCTCTAACGCAAACAATTCATCGCATCCGCCAATATGTTTATTGCCTATAAAGATTTGCGGAACCATATGGCGACCGAGTGATCGCTGCATCATTTCAGCGCGCTTTGCAGGGCGTACCATCACATTTGTTTCGCTATAAGATATTCCCTTTTGGGCAAATAACTTCTTTGCACGTGCACAATATCCACAAATCGGTGTGGTATAAATTTCAACTTTTTTCATGACAGTTCTCATTAATTTTTCATATATATAGCACGCTATTCTGATCTGGCAACGCGTGCGAAGACTATCATATTCACCTTTGTGGCACCTGCCTGTCTACATGCTTCTGCACAGGCCGAAAGTGTGGCACCAGTTGTCATGACATCATCAACCAACAGAACAGAACGTGCCTGTAAGGATTTGGTTTTGGGGTCTTTCATGGCAATGGAATTTTCAAGATTTATAAAACGGCTTTCTCGGTTCATACCTTTTTGGCTTTTTGTACTTCTAACCCTGCACAACAAATCTACCGTGGCTTTTGAGCTATCCAATTTAGCAATTTTTTGCGCCAAAACTGAAGCTTGATTAAACCGACGCCGTACTAAGCGCCATTTATAAAGCGGTACAGGCGCAATTATCATATCTGGCTCTAATACTGGTTTACAAGATTGATACATCCATTTTGCCATTTCCGGCACTAAATCCAGTCGGTCGGAATGTTTTAAAAGCAATGACATTTTACGACCTGCACCTTCATATAACACGGCACATCTTCCTTTGTCCCAGCCAGGTGGATTTGTCAGGCATTGATCGCAAAAGCAAAAATCTACATCCCCTTCAGGCAAGGGAACGCCACAACTATCGCACACTTGCCCCGTTGCAAAATAGGTTTCTTTCCAACACCCAGCGCATAATCCCCGTTCATTGGCAGTTTCCACACCGCAGGCTAGGCATCTAGTTGGATATATTGATTCTATAATGTGCTTTAAAATTATCTTTGCCCTTTCTTGTGCAAAAGCTTAGAGAATGCAAAAGGTAACAAATGCAAAATACAACCAAACTTTTTGATACAAACGCTTTGTCATTACATCGCACGCGCGCATTGCAATCTGGAAATCCAGCATGGTTCTTGCATGAACTAGCCGCAGAGTGTGTTCATGAAAGACTGCAAGACATTAACAGAAAGTTTACCAACCCTGCTTTTGTGGGTTGGAATGGTGATATTTGGCAAAAAACCTTTCAACAACGCTTAACTGTTGCACTTGATAGTGATGTCATTGCCTTAAATAAAACGTCTCATGATTTAGTCATCAATGGGTTAACCCTACATTGGGCGAATGACCCTGTTGGGCAGCTTGTACAAATGCGCCGCGCATTACAGCCCGACGGCTTAATGATTGCGGCCCTGTTTGGCGGGCAAACTTTACATGAATTACGTGTTGCCTTCGCCGAAGCGGAAGCGCGAACCGAAGGCGGTTTAAGCCCGCGCATTGCACCGATGGGTGAAATCCGGGATTTGGGCGCGTTAATACAACGTGCAGGTTTTGCATTGCCTGTGGCCGATAGCATTACCCTAAATGTCGAGTATGACACACCCATTCACCTGATGAACGATTTACGCCAAATGGGCGAGGTCAATGCATTGCTGCAAAGGCGCAGGTTTTTAAAGCGTGAAACTTTAGCCGCTGCCGCAGAAATTTATGCTGCAAACTACCAAAAATCATCTGGGCGTATCAGTGCAACATTCGAATTGGTTTTCCTTACAGGCTGGGCGCCTTCTAAAGATCAACAAAAACCATTGCGCCCTGGTTCAGCCCAGCAAAGATTGGCTGATGCGCTAGGGACAATAGAGCGCGATTGATAGAACAACGATTGATTAGATGTAGAACTGCTTTAGATAAGCTAAAACGTTGGCAGAATAGGTAAACATAAAATGAAAACTTCAGATCATCCTGACATTAAGCCTGCAAAAGTTGGCGTATTAATTGCAAATCTTGGCACGCCCGACGCGACAGACTATTGGTCTATGCGAAGATATTTAAACGAATTTTTATCAGATAAACGGGTAATTGATTATCCACGCTGGAAATGGCAACCGTTGTTACAGTTGATTATCCTATCAACACGCCCGTCAAAATCTGGTGCTGCTTATCGCGGAATTTGGAATACTGAAAAGAATGAAAGCCCGCTGTTAACAACCACGCGGGCGCAGTGCCAAAAGATTGCGGCGGTATTTAAAAAAGAATACGGCGATACTGTCGTTGTTGATTTTTGTATGCGCTATGGTAACCCGTCCACTGACAGTGTTATCCAAAAAATGAAAGATCAAGGGTGTGATCGCATCGTATTTTTTCCACTTTATCCGCAATATTCCGCACCCACCACAGCAACAGCAAACGATCAAGTATTTCGCAGCTTAATGAAAATGAACTGGCAACCTTACATCCGCACAGTACCTGCTTATTTTGATCGCCCTGATTATATCAAAGTACTGGCCGACTCTGTACGCACGGCATATTCAAAACTAGATAAAGCGCCTGATATTTTAGTAGTATCCTATCACGGCATGCCGCTTAGGTATTTAACCGAAGGCGACCCATATCATTGCCAATGCCAAAAAACTACACGTCTGTTAAAACAGGAACTTGGGTGGGGTGATGATAAAATAAAAACAACCTTCCAATCAAAATTTGGCCCAGAACAATGGATTGAACCTTATACGGTAGAAGAAGTTGCACGATTGGCAAAAGCAGACAAAAAGAACATCGCGGTAATTGCCCCTGCATTTTCATCTGACTGCGTGGAAACTCTTGAAGAAATTAACGAAGAGATTAACGAAAGCTTTATGGATGCTGGTGGCGAAAGCTTCACATATATTCCATGCCTGAATGACAGTGATGCGCACATTACGATTTTAACCTCTATTCTAAAGAATGAAATGTCTGGCTGGATTTCAAAAAAGTCATAAATATTGCGTCCTAGGAATAATGCACATACGGTCATGCATATGAATGCACCGCAACAGCATAACAATACATGACACAGTCCAAAGGTGACGTTGATCTGGCGTTAATCATCGCGTTGGATGTGTCTTACAGCGTTGATGTGGACGAGTTTCATTTAATGCGCGAAGGCCTTGCAGCGGCATTAGACACCAAAGAAGTAGAAGAGGCGCTGTTAACCGGTTTTCACGGCGCAATGCTAATATGTGTTTTACAATGGTCTGGCTTTCAAGAACAAAAAATCAAAGTAAAATGGATGCGTGTCACCGACCGTAGCGGTTTGGCAGCAATAGCCCATGAAGTTCGTCAAACTACACGTGGCTATTACGGCGGTGCTACAGATATTGGCGGTGCCTTGGAATATTGCCGTAAGTTGATTTTAAATACGCCCGAAAAGGCCGCGCGCATGGTGATTGATCTTGTCGCAGACGGTACAAACAATGTTAACTTTTCCCCAATATTTGAACGTGACATAGCTGTCAGCATGGGGATAACCATCAATGGCCTTGCAATAACAAATGAAGTTGACGGATTGGTTGATTATTTCACAAATACTATCATTGGCGGCAATGGCGCATTTGTTGAAGTTGCAAAAGAATACACAGACTTTGAATTGGCCATGCGCAAAAAGCTGGCGCGCGAAACCCAGTCATTAGTTTCCTAAGATTACTTAGAATATGCCTCAACTGGTACGCCAATAAATTCTTTATTACCAACCAGAATAGCAATTTTTCCATTCTTCAAAGCGCGTAAAAACAGGCCTTGTACGGCAACACAACTGCCCAACATAATGGTCTTATACATGCACACTACCCCCAAAATAGGTACAATTTACGTTGATACTCAAACACCATCTACAAAATACAATATACATTATGGCGTATAAATTGATAGTGATTCGCAAGAATTGGTAAATATGCTACAACCAGTCCCTTAAAACAGCAATTAGCGGAATGTCTGCGGCGGGCATTTCATACGTAGATAAATCACGCGCTTTAACCCATGCAAGTTTCTGCCCTTCTTTGGGCGAAACAATACCATCCCATTTGCGGCAGGCAAATACTGGCATCAAAAGGTGAAACTTTTCGTAGCTGTGACTGGCAAAGGTAAGAGGCGCCAAACAAGAGGCCCACGTTTCAATGCCTAGCTCCTCAAATAATTCGCGAATTAGCGCCGCCTCTGGTGTTTCACCAAGTTCAACTTTACCGCCCGGAAATTCCCATAAACCTGCCATAGGTTTTCCAGCAGGTCGTCTTGCCAATAAAACACGGCCATCCGGGTCAATCAATGCGACCGCAGAAACCAATACGGTTTTCATGATCTATAGTCAGCGTTGATTGTTATATATTGGTGGGTCAAATCACACGTCCAAACGGTTGCCAAACCTGGCCCAACGCCCACATCAACTGAAATAGAAAGCTCTGCGTTTTTCATATATGAAACACCTGCACTTTCTGTGTAGTTTGGTGAAACCCAGCCGTTTTCGGCAACCAGAATATCGCCAAAATAAATCGTCATCTTATCTCGATCCGCATGTTCACCTGATTTACCAACAGCCATAACAACGCGGCCCCAATTCGGATCTTCGCCTGCAAGGGCAGTTTTTACCAACGGTGAATTCGCAACCGACAAGGCAATCGTGCGCGCTGACATATTTGATGCAGCACCTGTCACATTTATGGCCACAAACTTCGTCGCACCCTCACCGTCTTTTACAACCAGATGCGCCAGTTCCCGCATCACATCCCCCAAAGCTGCTGCAAAAGCTTTGCCCTGTGTGCTTGATGCATCTGTTATTTTAGACCCACCGTTTTGACCTGTCGCAATGACCATTACACTATCAGAGGTCGATGTATCACTATCCACGGTTATCGCGTTAAACGACCGTTCATTCAAATCAGATAGCATCGTTTGCAACACGGATTGTTCTACAGTTGCGTCTGTAAATATATACACCAACATTGTCGCCATATCGGGCGCAATCATGCCAGAGCCTTTGGCAATACCTGCAATATGTGTTGTTTTACCGTCTAAAACCACACTAGCGGATGCACCTTTTTCAAATGTATCAGTAGTCATGATTGCACCAGCGGCAGCTTTGATTTTATCTTTTGATAAAGTCGCGTTTAATTGGCTGATCTGGGCCACGATACGGTCATGTGGTAAAGGTTCACCAATAACGCCTGTAGAAGCAGTGAAAACACAGTCTGTTGCCGTGCCAACCTGCTTAGAAACGGCTGTACAAATTGCCTGAACCGAGCCATCGCCCTTTGCGCCAGTAAAAGCGTTTGAATTGCCTGAGTTTACTAAAATAGCAACAGGCATATCCGTAGGAAGGGGCTTCTTCAGCTTGTTCTGGCAGTCCAAAACTGGTGCAGAACGTGTAGATGAACGGGTAAACACCCCTGCCACAGTGCTGCCAGCTATTGCTTTTGCCAACATCACATCATCGCGCCCTGCATATTTTACACCCGCCTGAGCGGTCGAAAACTCAACGCCCTGAATAACGGGTAAATTAGGAAACCCCCCAGACGGGGCCAGCGGTGAAATTTCTGGCGCACTCTGGGATGTTTCAAATCCTTTTAGTTCTTTTTTTAACTTAGAGACTTTTTTCTTCAGCTTTTTTAATTTGGCTTTTTTCCCGCCCATTTTATTTCTCCAAGTTAGTTTTTAAGCAATTCAAAATTCTTAACTACTGAAGGATCAATTTCCTGCTCTGAATATACTATGCCACCTGCGGCTTCCAGTGTTGCAAGGCGTTCTTGCAAGGTAGATTGCCGTAACGCATCTTCTACTTCTGTTTGCACCGCTTCCAGTTCAGGTGCAGGTTTAGTACGCTTTGCATCCAACTTAATCACATGCCAGCCAAACTGAGTTTTTACAGGATCAGAAACTTGGCCCTCTTCCAGATTAATCATAGCCGTTTCAAAAGCGGGAACGAACTGCCCCGTACCGGCCCAACCCAGGTTTCCACCACTTGCACCTGATGGCCCTGTAGATTTTTCTTTGGCCAAATCAGCAAAATTACCGCCATCTTCTAAAAGTTTGATAAGAGCTATGGCTTCAGCCTCTGTTTCAACCAAAATATGGCTGGCATTGTATTCTGAAACTGGCTCTACGTTTGAATACAATTCTTTATATTTAGCCACTATCGCATCTTCGGTTAGTGCCGAATCATATATTCCCTGAATTGCTTCTTCTGCAAAAAGTGATCTTTTTTCATTATCCAATGCCAGCTTCAGCTCATCAGTTTTTTGTTTTATCAAACTGCTTAACAATTCCTGCTGTACCAGTTGTTCAACAATTCCCTTGTACAATGCAGCGCTTTCAATATTTGCATATTGTTCAGGCAGACGACTGGATAATGACAAAACATGGCCCAACGTTATTGAAACGCCGTTAACAGTCGCAATAACCGTATCTTTTGTTGGGGCTTCTTGTGAAAATGCTGATGTGGAAAGCAATAAAGCAAATGCTGCCGTTGAAAGTAATTTACGTGTGATCTTCATTCTTATTCTCCGCGGTAAGCCCCTTTTGGCAACATAATTCAAACAATTATGCCGACCAATTACAGAGCCAAAGTTGACACTTACTAAACACCCGCTTACATGCCTTATTGGCGCATGTAGCTTGACGCTGTTCAGTTTAGTTCTTCTTAGGCTTTCATTTAAGGGCCGACAAGCTATCTGAACATAAGTAAGTAAAAATTCGCTTCAAAAAATGCCGCAGTAAAGTGGTTGTGAATAAATCGGAGTTGTCATGCTGGGCATGAATGTAATAACCAAAAAGATCTTTGGTTCACCAAATGACCGCAAAATTAAAGCGGTAAAACCACTGGTTCAAAAGATCAACGATCTTGAAGCGGAATTTGAAGCGCTAAGCGATGAGCAGATCAAAGCTAAAACGGAAGAATTCAAAACCCGTGTAGCGAATGGCGAAACATTGGATGCGTTGCTGCCAGAGGCATTTGCCAACGTTCGTGAAGCTGCAAAGCGCACATTAGGTCTGCGTGCATTTGATACGCAACTTATGGGCGGTATTTTTCTACATCAGGGTAACATTTCTGAAATGAAAACAGGCGAGGGTAAAACCCTTGTGGCAACTCTGCCAGTTTACCTTAACGCTTTAACAGGGCGCAGCGTACATGTTGTGACCGTGAATGATTATCTGGCACGGCGCGATGCAGAATGGATGTCGCAAGTTTATAGTTTTCTAGGATTGACCACAGGTGTGATCGTTCCTGACATGGATCAAGAAGATAAACTGGAAGCATATCGTGCAGATGTTGCATATGCGACCAACAACGAATTAGGCTTCGATTATCTGCGCGATAATATGCAAAGTGATATTACGCAGGTCGCCCAGCGCGATCATTATTTTGCGATCGTGGATGAAGTAGACTCAATTCTAATCGATGAGGCCCGCACACCCCTTATTATTTCTGGGCCAGCAGATGATCGATCTGAACTTTACATAACCACGAACGAATTAGTTCCTGAATTAACTGAAGTGCATTACGATCTAGATGAAAAAAGCCGCTCGGCAAATTTAACCGAAGAAGGCAATGAATTTGTCGAAAAGCGCTTTCAGGAAATGGGTATACTCGAAGAAACCGCATCGCTTTATGACCCAGAAAGCACCACGCTTGTTCACCATATAAACCAAGCATTACGTGCCCATGTTTTATTTACGCGTGAAAAAGATTATATTGTTCGCGATGGGCAAGTGATGTTGATCGACGAATTTACCGGCCGCATGATGAAAGGCCGCCGTCTGTCTGAAGGCTTGCACCAAGCGATTGAAGCCAAAGAAGGCGTGGATATTCAACCAGAAAACGTCACATTGGCATCCGTGACATTCCAAAACTATTTCCGCCTATATGAAAAGCTTGGTGGTATGACTGGTACAGCCCTTACCGAAGCTGATGAATTTTCTGAAATTTATGGGCTTGGCGTTGTAGAAGTTCCCACCAACCAGCCTATTGCACGCGTTGATGAACATGATGCGATTTATAAAACCGCTACAGAAAAATACAAAGCAGTTACAGAAGAAATTGCTTTGTCATATTCCAGCGGGCAACCAGTTTTGGTTGGCACAACATCCATTGAAAAGTCTGAAATGCTTTCTGGCCTTTTGAAAAATACCAGTTTCTTGAAAGAGATTGCCGCATCCATTCGCGTTCGCGCGGAAAAGTTCAAAAAAGCAGATGAAAAAGCGGTTGAGCTTAAAAAAGCGGATCAGGTAGATGCTTTGGCAAATCTAAAAGACGGTGTGCCCCATAATGTTTTGAATGCGCGTTTTCACGAACAAGAAGCCTCTATCGTTGCCAATGCAGGGGTTGTTAGTGCCGTCACGATTGCAACAAATATGGCCGGTCGGGGAACTGATATTCAATTAGGCGGTAACTTTGAAATGCGCCTTGCCGAAGCATTAGAAGATGCGGGTGAAAAGGCGGATGAAGATAAGATCCGGGCCGAGCTAACAGCGGAAATCGCTGAAAATAAAGCACGCGTAATCGCGGCGGGTGGCCTGTTTGTTCTGGCAACAGAACGCCATGAAAGCAGACGCATTGATAACCAGTTGCGTGGCCGTTCAGGCCGTCAGGGTGATCCAGGCCGTTCTGCTTTCTTTTTGTCTTTAGAAGATGACCTTATGCGCATTTTCGGTTCTGAACGTCTGGAAAAAGTTTTAAGCACATTAGGGATGGAAGAGGGCGAAAGCATCGTTCACCCTTGGGTTAACAAATCATTGGAACGCGCACAGGCCAAGGTTGAAGGGCGCAACTTTGATATTCGCAAACAGCTGCTAAAATTCGATGACGTTATGAACGATCAGCGTAAAGCCATTTTTGGGCAGCGCCGTGAAATCATGGAAGGCGATGATCTGTCCGATGTGGCCAAAGACATGCGCGATCAGGTTATTGACGATCTTGTAGATCAAGCCATTCCCGAAAAATCTTATGCCGAGCAGTGGGATTTGGAAGGGCTGGACCTTGCAACAAAAGAATTGCTGGGCATGGATTTGCCGTTAAAAGGATGGGCCGAAGAAGAAGGCACCGATGATGAAGACATCCGTGAACATATGTATAAAGCGGGTGATGCCTTTGCTGAACAAAAAGAACAGCAATTCGGGCCTGAAGATATGCGCACAATCGAAAAGCAAATTTTACTGCAAACAATAGACGGAAAATGGCGCGAACACCTTATTACGCTGGAACATTTGCGGTCCGTGGTTGGCTTTCGCGGCTATGCCCAACGCGATCCACTTAACGAGTATAAAACCGAAGGGTTTGAACTGTTTGAAAAGCTTTTGGATGGCCTGCGTATTGAGGTTACCAAACAATTGGCACGGACCAGAAAGCCTACCGAAGAAGAACTGCGTGAAATGCAGGCACAAATGCAAGCTGCTGGAATGCCAGCCCCTACAGAAGATGCAATCGACGGGTTTGATGAAAAAGACAAAAAGACTTGGGGAAAACCATCTAGAAACGATCAATGCCCTTGTGGTTCAGGTGAAAAGTTCAAACACTGTCACGGTAAATTATAAGTGAATTGTGGCATAACATTCTGAAAATGATCATAAATTAGACAGTTTTACGAATATAATGCACTGTATATCTTGTGGAAATGTGCAGTGCGTTTATTTATCATCATCACCAGTTTAGTAATCTTTACGAACGCTGTCAGCCTATCGGGCAACATTGCTGCGGCTTTTGCTGGTGCGTCATTTCTATCCTACAGTGATAAACTAGTACCTTTAAGCAGCAATCAAACCATATCGGCAGGCCAGCATACCTCAAAGGTTAACTCTGCAAATTTTAACCCAGTGGCAATAGATTGCAAATTAGATTTAACCACAACATCTTTACAAGGATTACGTGTTTTATTGCACATCACGGCCCCCTGTCACACGGATAAGCACGTAACCATTACCCATTCAAGTTTACGATTTAATGAGATTTTAAACCATGAGGGTGTTCTTAAAATTACCATTCCCGTTTTATCTAACCCAGCAAAAATAATTGTTTCTTTGGCTGATGGCACCGTAAAAGAAATATCTGCATCCGCCTATAAAGTGCGGTAAATTTATATTCTCTGCGAAATTATGCTACTGATATAAACTATTCTATTGAAAAACCTGTTCAGGAACCCGATTGTGGCACAACGAAACAAATTGGCGATTTCAAATGTCCAGATTTAAACTGATATTCCTTTCCTTGGCCCTTTCAATCACGGCTATTTCCGCGTGGGCAGGGCAAATTACTTTAAAATCCACCACAAGTACTGTCGAATTGGTAGGCGACCTAAAAAGTTTTGATAATGGCATATACATAATTGAAACCGAACTAGGTGAATTAGAAGTCGACGCCAGAACCGTTACATGTAGCGGCGCATCATGCCCAAAGGTACAATCCTTATCGTCAAAGATTTCCATATTGGGTGAACAAGATCTACTAAATCAACTGCTTATTCCTTTACTTGAAAGTTACAGTTTTTCTTTGGATGCAAACGTTGAAACAAAAACAATAAATAAAACCCAATCCACGATCAAAGTTATCAATCAAGGTGGACAGGAATACGCCAGTATAAATGTTCAATCCAAATCGCATAAAAAATTGAATGACCAAGCTACGAATGCAAAAGACACCTTGGTAATAACCAGCAGCACATTGGAAATGCTTGCCGCAAGTGCAAAAGATGGTGGTGTAACGCCTCTGGCAGCTGATGCTTTAATTGCAATCACATCTGATACAAACTCTGTGAAAACAATTTCTTTAAGCGCTTTACAGGACATCCTTTCTGGCAAAATATCAAACTGGAAAGATATTGGCGGCCCAGATATAAGTATTAACCTTTATCTGCCGAAAGACGCTTCCGCTTTGCAATCCATAGCTAAGGAAATGGGTTATGAGGCAAGTAAGTTTGCCAAATCTCAGCAATTTGATAGCCTTAAAGAGCTTTCTATGGCTGCAGCAAGTGACCCTTATGGTTTGGGGTTTACGAATTATTCCAATTTGCATAACGCAAATGCATTGGCAATTTCAGGCGGGTGTGGTGCTTATATAAAACCATCAACATTCAACATTTTATCAGGCAGCTACCCAATAGCATATTACCATTACTTAAAGACAAGCTCTGAAGCGACCCCAATTTTTGCACGTGAATTTTTAACATACCTTGAAAGTTCGCAAGCAAAAGACGCTATAAATCAGTTGGGCTATCCTAGCCTTTCAGTATTTGAAAGCGACCTAGACGATCAAGGAAACCGCATTGCTTATGGCCTACTGGCCACATCCAAAACTGTGCCTGTTACAGAATATCGCGCTATGATGAATGTCCTTATTGGTGCAAGGCAACTTTCAACTGTACTGCGCTTCAAGGCGGGTAGTCTTGATCTGGATGTGCAATCATCTGCTGCACTAGAGGCCTTGGTTTCAGAACTGTTTTTGGGAAACTATGCAGACCAAACCCTGTTAATTCTTGGCTTTACCGATGCTGATGGCAGTACTGGTGAGAATAAGCGCAACTCAAAAGCAGCGGCTAAGCTTATTTCTAGGTACATCAAAGATGCCGACAGTGGTAATCAACTTATGGATTTGCAAATTAATGCACAGGGCTTTGGTGAAGCTTCCCCCCTTGTTTGTGAAGATACTCCATTGGGTGCTGCCACAAATAATCGTGTAGAAATTTGGGTTAAAGATAAAAACTAAATATCCCCTTGGGACTTTAAGCTAACCTCGCCTGTCTTTCCAATAATTACATGATCGTGAACCGTGATAGAAAGCGCATGAAGCGCATCTATGATTTCATGGGTTACAGTAATATCCGCATCAGACGGCGTTGGATCACCACTAGGATGGTTGTGCACAAGTATAATCGCACTTGCATCCAACTCTAGCGCACGTTTGGCAACTTGGCGTGGGTAAACTGGCACATGATTGACAATACCCGATTGCAAGCATTCATCTGCAATAAGCACATTTTTACTATCCAGAAACAGCACCCGAAACTGCTCATACTTCAAATGCGCCATCTTTGAGCGGCAATAGTTAATCAACTGATCCCATGCAGTTAGAACATCTTTATCAAGCACTTGCCGTTGCGCCATTTTATGTGCGGCTGCCTGAACTACTTTCAGTTCATTTACAACCGCTTGGCCAATCCCCGCGATCTTTTTTAAATCACTTGGCGGGGCCGCAATAACATTCCCAAAACTACCGAACTGCCGTAATAACAATTTGCAAATCGGCCTAACATCACGGTGTGGTATTGCGCGAAAGATAACCAGCTCAAGCAATTCAAAATCCGCTATCGCCTGCGGCCCACCATTCAAAAACCGCGCCCTTGCATTTGCCCGGTGCCTGTGTTGTAGCTTTTTAAGATCAACCACAGAGGCCTGCGACAGGCTAAAACCCAGAATCGCTGCCTCTGCAAATTCAGTATTTCTTAGATTCGTTGCCATACGGGTATACTTGCCCGTTTTGGTTAACCAATAGTTTCACCCAAGCAATTAGAATGTTGGGTGAAATAGCCCCTTTGGGGAAAGTGTAAAAATCTCATACCCGTCCGCCGTTACACCTATTGAATGTTCAAACTGCGCGGTAAGGGACTTATCTTTTGTCACAGCCGTCCAATCATCTGCCAGAATTTTTGTATGTGGTTTACCAAGATTAATCATAGGCTCTATTGTAAAAAACATACCTTCTTCCAGCACATTTCCTGTACCCCAATTACCATAATGCAATACATTGGGTGGTGCATGAAAAACGCGACCCAACCCATGACCACAAAAATCACGCACAACAGAACACCGTTGCGCTTCTGCATATCTTTGGATGGCCGCACCAATATCACCAAAAGTGTTGCCCGGTTTGACCTGATCAATACCCAGCATCAGCGCGTCATGTGTGACTTGTATTAAACGGTCAGCTTTACGCGACAGCTTACCAGCCACATACATCCGCGAATTATCACCAAACCAGCCGTCCAGAATACACGTCACGTCTATATTCAAAATGTCGCCGTCTTTTAGCTTTTTATCAGACGGAATACCGTGGCAAACAACATGGTTAATCGAAATACAGCTAGATTTTGGATACCCACGATAGCCCAATGTCGCCGGCACAGAGTTATTTTCGATCATAAAGTCATGGCAAAGCTGATCCAGATATTCGGTAGTCACACCCGGTTGCACATATGGCCCAATCATATCCAAAATTTCCGCCGCTAAACGGCCTGCTTTGCGCATCCCTTCAAAGTCTTCCTTTGAATGAATAGTTATGCCGTCTGCATTTAGTCTTGGTTGTTTTGCCGTTTCCAAAGGGACACTCCATAACCTAAATTTCAGTGCTGAATAATCCTAAACCTTGATACTGACCAGAGTTAAAATCATGTAATACTTTTTTCAAGCGAAATACCACCTGTGGTGATTTTGGTGCCATAACACAAAACCTCTACACCTGCGGCTTTAGCTTTTTCAACTGCACGTTGGTAATTTGGGTCAATATCACCCGCAACCGCAAATTTATTGGCGTCATCACGTTGTACCAAATACAGTAGTATTGCACGATGGCCCTGTTCAACCATATGCGCCAGCTCTTCCATATGCTTTGTGCCGCGCTTGGTTACACTATCGGGAAACTCTGCCAAACCTGCGCTACGCGAAAGTGTAACGCTTTTTACTTCTAGGTAACAATCAGGCTGATCTTCACCAGATAACAAAAAATCAACACGTGAGTTTTCACCGTACTTAACCTCTGGCCGAACATGTGAGTAGCCCAATTTGGCTGCCAAGCCGTCCTTTAGCGCCTCAGCCACAATCTTATTCGGCAGACTTGTATCCACACCGATCAATGTGCCATTTTCCAACTCTGCCAGCTTCCATGAAAACTTCAGTTTGCGCTTTGGATCGTCATTTGGCTCCAGCCAAATTTGCAACCCTTCGTACTTCATTCCCAGCATAGAACCGGGGTTTGCGACGTGTGCTGTTACTTCACGCCCATCGTTTAGCGTGACGTCAGCCAAAAAACGTTTATATCTACGGATAAGTGTTGCGCGTATAAGGGGTGTATCGAATTTCATATTTGATACTTATGCGCCCGATCAAACAAGGACAAGTCAGATGAGCAACCCAACAGCAGCTATGATCGTCATTGGTGATGAAATTCTGTCTGGGCGCACGCAAGACACCAACTCAAATTATTTAGCTGGGCAGCTCACTTTAATGGGTGTTGATCTAAAAGAAATTCGCGTTGTGTCAGACGATAAAGTTCAGATTATTAGTGCTGTAAACAGATTGCGGATGAAATACACAAACGTCTTTACCAGCGGCGGCATTGGCCCGACCCATGATGATATAACCGCAGATTGTATTGCCGAAGCATTTGGCGTTTCAATAGATATACGTTCTGATGCGCGGGCCGCACTAGCTAAGAACTATGAAAACCCAGAAATTGAACTGACCGAGGCCCGTCTGCGTATGGCGCGCATTCCTGATGGGGCCGAATTAATCGACAATCCAGTTTCCAAAGCCCCAGGGTTTTCGATTGAAAATGTACACGTGATGGCAGGTGTGCCAACAATCTTCAAAGCTATGCTAGCAGGATTATTGCCCAAACTAACATCAGGGCAAGAAATTTTATCTGAAAATATCAATCTAAAGATGAAAGAAGGCGATATTGCCAATCATCTTGGGCTTATCGCACAAGAAAACCCTGACACGTCTATTGGATCTTATCCCTATTACACAAACGGCGCTTTTGGATGTAATCTGGTTGTGCGATCACCTGATGCGGATAGAGTACAGCAAGTTGCAGCATTAATACGTAAAACCTTTTCAGAAGATTAATACCATGACTGCCCCTAGCCAAATTGATTTGTTTAACACTGTTGATGCAACTTGGGCGCCATATGTTTTTCACACTGATGAAAACTGGTTAATTCGTGAGGGGGCTGGCGGCGGGCAACGCGTTTCTGCCACAACACTTTTATCTGGTGCACAGGGTTATCAGATAAGCACTGCTGTAAAAAAAA
The DNA here is from genome assembly GCA_913061275.1 of uncultured Paracoccaceae bacterium. Lineage (GTDB taxonomy): Bacteria > Pseudomonadota > Alphaproteobacteria > Rhodobacterales > Rhodobacteraceae > Amylibacter. Next base: position 101,342 of record CAJXSR010000001.1, read on the forward strand.
TGGTGTCATTAGGCCAAACACCTTTGTTCATGATCCGAAATACAGATGCAAAATTAGATGCTGAATTACATGGATTGAATTACGACATTGTTGATCCTGTAGTTATTCTTATTGCGAAAACCAAAGAATTATTACGCACCGCCCCCAATCAAGTGCAGGCGGTTCAAACGATAGACACGCCTAATGAAAATGTAAAAAATATATGGGCAAGTGGCGGCATTAACCAAGGGCGGTTAAATGTTATGGCCCGCGTGAAAGCACCCAAAACCATCATCAACACTGGCGAAATGGGCGTTGCTTTTGCCGCAGCATTCAACGGCGTTGCTATGGTACATGCGGTTGAAGTTGCTTCGTCACATCGTCGCAAGGGTGTTGCAAATGCTTTAATGTACAAAGCATTCCAATGGGCAAAAGAACAGAATTGTATGTGGGTTTCCGTATTAACCGTTCGTGAAAACATCCCTGCACGAACCCTATATGAAAACCTAGGAATGGTTGAAGCTGCCGCATATCATTACCGCCGCGAAAATCTCATTTAGGGTACAAAAAATTCTATAAATCAAGCAATTTCAATAGGATAACTATGCGTCCCAACTGGGACATTTTGCCGTTTACCAACTACCCATACCTTTAGTTTTGAAATGCTCAGCTAGAAAATCAAGAAACGCGCGCAATTTAGGCTGCGTATATTGCCCATGCGGATACATGGCAAAAATATCCTGTGATTGTGCAGGTAGTTCATTAAGAACCGAAATAAGCCGACCACTTGCAATAGCTTCATGGTGTAAAAAGCATGGCAAGAAGGCGATGCCCAATCCAGCCTCAGCGGCTTGCATTAAAGAGTGGCCATCATTCGCAGTCAGATTACCACTGGCACGGATCACACGATTTTCACCTGTGGGCGATTGTAACTTCCAAACACTACCAGCAGGTTGGTTTGAATAATGCAAAAGACTGTGATGATTTAAATCGTCTATACGATTAGGCAGCCCGTGTTTATCAAAATAACGCGGCGAACCAACAATACGCATCCTAGTTGTGGCCAATTTTTTTGCCATAATGCTGCTATCTTGTTGCTGGCCAACACGGATTACCAAGTCAAAACTGTCTGCAACAGGATCAAGGTTGCGATTACTTAGCACCATATCAACAGACACTTCTGGATACTGGCCTAAGAAATCACCCAAAACACTAGAAAGATGGTTGCCGCCAAAGTCAGGTGAACAAGCCAATCGGATTGATCCGCGTGGGGCAATTTGCATGGAAGAAACCATTGCATCGGCCTCTATTGCATCAACCAGTACCTGTTTAGCCATATCATAATAAGCTAGGCCAATTTCTGTCGGGCTTACGCGCCGTGTAGTACGGTTAAGCAATCTGGCACCCAAACGCGCCTCTAATGATGATACATGCTTTGATACAGCGGATTTTGATAAACCCATTTTTTTAGCTGCATCCGTAAAGCCACCACTGTCTACAACTTTAGCAAAGGCTTCCATTTCTGTTAATCTGTCCATACTGACGTTCCTTGTTACACACAGGCCTTATAAATCGACCCAATTAATTACTGTCTTATGTTTTCCACTAAACTTTGTTCACAATTAGGAAACAAACTGTCTTTAACAGGAAGTATGTGCCTTTTTTCGTCACATTTGATAATAATGCAGTTTTTTGCGTATTTATATTATCATGATTGACCTTTCTTAATAATTTGATCAAATTATTGGAAACCAGACCAAGGCCATATCATGACAATCGATTCCCCAGCTCCTAATGTTCAAGTAGGCGTTTTTGACCTTAATGGGCAAATGCGCGGCAAGCGTATGCCCGCAAAAAAACTAGACACAATATTAAAAGACGGGTTCCGTTTACCCCTATCCATTTGTGGGGTCGATATATGGGGGGACGACATTCCAAATAGTGAGCTGGTTTTTGCCTCTGGTGACAGTGATGGGTATTGTGTGCCTACGGGACGTGGCCCCTTAAAGTTATCGACCACTATAGAGCCAACAGTGTTAATTCCCTGTACCTTTTTACAAGAAGACAAAACACCCTTTCTAGCCGATCCACGTCAGGCACTTGCGCAGATTGTAGATAAATTCAAAGCGCGCGGGCTGACTGTTGTTGTTGCGACCGAGTTGGAATTTTATCTTACTGATCCGAATTCTGTATACGGTACTGCCCAAACCGCGCCAATTAAACAAGATTTCCCTGTTATCGAATCCCTAGATACACTGGATTTACACGAGCCGTTTTTAAATGCGGTCTATGCAGAGTGTGACGCGTGGGGTGTTCCCGCTGATGCCGCAATATCTGAAGCTGGCACTGGACAGTTTGAAATCAACCTAAATCATGTACCAGATCCGTTGCGCGCGGCGGATGATGCAATGTTTTTTAAACGCATTGTGCGATCTGTAGCGCGGGATCAAGGGTTGGCGGCTACTTTCATGGCCAAGCCGTTTGGAGATCGGCCCGGTAACGGCTTGCATGTGCATTTTTCCATTTTGGATAAAGATGGCAATAATATCTTTGCTAATGGCACTGAAGAAGGTTCGGAAATATTGCACCACGCCGTTGCAGGTTGCCTAGATCAAATGCCCGCCTCTATGGCGGTGCTTGCGCCGCATTTTAATTCGTATCGACGCTTTGCCCCGAATAGTCATGCCCCTGGTGCCGTTGGTTGGGGGTATGAAAATCGTACCACTGCTATCAGAATTCCGGGTGGGCCAGATGTAGCGCGCCGTATTGAACACCGCGTTGCGGGGGCGGATGCTAATGCTTATCTGGTGCTGGCGGCTATATTGGGGGCTGCTTTGCAAGGCATGGATAAAAAAGCGATACCCTTTGCTGCAACGACAGGTAACGCTTATTCGGCTGACTTACCTAAATTGCCCACAAATTGGGGGGATGCTTTGGATGTTTTTGAAGGGGCAGACAATATGGATGAAATATTCGCGCCGATTCTGCGTAGCATATATTTAAAGGCAAAACGTCAGGAAATTGCGCGCTTTGCTGCCGAGGTAAGTCCGTTCGAATATCGGACGTATTTGGACACAGCATAAAATGTCCCAGTTGGGACATGGGGTTAAGTGATTGAAATTGCTTATTTTAATGAAAAAACTATACCCCCTTAACTTCGACATAATGCTTCTTGAACGGCATCATCCCAGCCTAGATAAAAACTGTCGCCATCGCGTATTACCGGGCGGGCCATTACTTTGGGTTTGGCGGCAATTTGCGCGTCAGCCTCTGAATTTTTAAGCCACGCATTAAGCGCACGGTAATCATTGGTGTTTCGATCCACCAACCCATCGCCGAATTCAGCGATTAATTCAGCCAACTCCGCCTCACTTAGGGGTTCAGCGCGGACATCGCGGAAGCTTACGTCTTTGCCTGTGGCCTCTAACGCCTTGCGGGCTTTGGAACATATTGGGCAAGTTTCCAATCCATAAATAATCATTTCGCAACCTCCTATAGTAATCGCTATGGAACTTCACACATCAGAACCCTTTACGCAACAACAGCTGTTGCTTGCAGCCTGCGTAAGCGGTAAGCTGGCTTCCATGAAACATGTCCCCAAAGAAAACACAAATGATGCGCTTATTCAGGAATTCCTGAACAAAGGTGGAAAAGTCAGCGTTGGCAAAACCAAACCTATGAAACCTGAACTGGGTATCAGCAAAAATGTTTGGAACAACATCCTGACCAAGGAAGAAAAAGCTGCGCGCGATAAGAAATAATCTTGACTCGCATCGCTGATTTTTATTGCCAAGTAGCAGTGCAATTACTTCAACATATTTTAGGATATTCAGAAAATGACCGCCAAAAAAGACGATAAAGCATCGCCAAAGAAAACCATGAAACAACTTCTTGAAGAGAAAAAGAAAAGCAAACCACATTACCTGTCTTTGAAAAACAAAGCAAAGCAACACAAAGGCAGTAACAAGGCGCACAGGCCTGTGATTTGATAGTGTGGGCTAAATGTTCTTGTGTTGGGCTACGACAGTTTTGGTTCCTTAGGTGTCTTTTGTAATCTTCAATCTCGGGATGTCAGTTGAGGATTGAATATGACTATTTGTCTGAAGACAGTTTTTTCAGAAACAGTTTCATTAAAGTCTATAGAGTGGGATTTAGAATGGCCTAGTGGATCAGCAACCAATGTGATCCCACTCCATATCATGCCACGTGATGGTAAAGCGCCCACAATTTTCGCATCGGCACATGCCAGGCGCGGCACTATGGATCCTTCGGTTAATACTAAAATCGTTATCGACTTGAATGAGCCTGGTTTCCCTTGTCGATTGGTTGGTAATTCTCTGGAAGCTGCTGGTCTTAATCTTTCCCCATTTGTACCTTACGGCATGTGCATTTTGGAAGAAGGGTTGCTTTTTATCCAAGACGAAGAGACTATTGTTTATCTACCATCACATCAAGATGCCAAACCATATCATTTGCATGTCACAAACCCTATTAAGATGGCAATTACTCCGCAGAACTCCCACCGACATTTGTTTCCAGTATGGCACTTACGTGCGGAAGGCTCTGTTATACCAGTGCCATTTCGTGGTTCGGATTCTAAAATAGCCTACCTACACCTAGATATCCCATCTAGATCTGTCACTTGGGGTCTTAAAGCAATGCCACAAGAAAATACTTTTACTTTCCGAAAGATATTCAATTTTAGAAAAAACAATACGATAAGGACAACTATTGAACCTAAAGGGCTACTTAGTGTTTATCCTTTTGATCTCCCCGAATTCTCTGGCTCAAGGGCGCATATTCAAGCGGCTTCTAGCAGTCAGGGGCGCACGCTTATTTTTACTACAGGTCGCAGTCCTATAATAGTTACGTCGCCGCCCTTTTGTTGCATTGCTCAAATCGATGAATCTGGTTTGATAAAGAAAATACTATTCTGTGAAGATTATTCAAACAAGCCAGAGAATGAAATTCATGGGTTTGGTGGGTGGTTTTCACAATCAGGAGAGTATTTTTTAAAAGAATATTTGGGAAATACGGATAAATGTATAGAAAGTAATTATTCCGCTTTCCACATATCAACTCAAACTACGCATACATTTAAGTTTCCGCCAAGTTTTACTGGGGCAGAAATCCGCGACCATGCATATGGAATTTTCTGGACGATAGACAAGACTAATGATGATGGGATTCGCATTTTGGGCTTTTGTGAAGTTTAATTATGTTACAAATAGTCACGTACCCCAAGGGGATACACCCCCAAATAATGCTTCAAAAATATGTATGTCCGATGTTAGTTTTATCCCACACAACCATCCTTACCCTCCACAAATAACCCCCACACACCCAAAACCACTTTAACCCCTTGCAAGTCCCAAGGACTCAGCCTGTATCCCTTTTCAACAGCGGAAAGGCTGGCTTCCACCCCCAGATTTCCATCGAAAACTCTCGAGCTTGGAGATTATGTTGTCAGATCTGATAACAAGAACAGCAATAGATAAGCGCATGGCAGAAATTGTGCGCCGATATAGGTTATCGAGAGCGACTTCAGCATAAGCAAAACCAACCCATGCGCCCCGAGTTAGGCATTAGTAAAAATGTTTGGAATAATGTGCTGAGCAAGGAAGCGAAAGCTGTCGCGACAAGAAATAATTTTGTAAGGCGTTTTGAAATTGTAAGGCGGCGGATAGGCGGTCGCTTTAAGCTATGTACGTGGATAATAAATTACCGCAAACTTTTTAAATTAAGTACGACTCCTATGCACAACTGGCAAATTTAATACCGTGTAGCGCCGCGATGGTTAGTGTTAAATTGCGACGATAGGCCTAAGCCGGGTTGCGCCCTTTGTTCACAATGCCCGCGCGGGCATATACGACAATTAATTCCAATTTCAGTAGCGCGGGCACCTGCTAAGTGCAGCTCATCAGCATATCCAATTGCTTTTGCATGTTGAACATCACAACCAATAGCAATGGCAAGCCGATTGTCTTGATTGTGCCGGGTAGCTATTGGGCGATCTACAGTTCGCGCAAAAACAAGATACCGGCTTGTATCAGGCATCTCAACAAGTTGTGGTATTATTCGGCCTGGCGTTCGAAAAGAATTGTGAACATCTAATCGAGGACATGCCCCGCCATATTCAGCGAGTTGAAAATCAGTTGCATTTAAGCGTTTTGATACATTTCCAGCTCGATCAATTCGGAAAAAGAACAAAGGCACCCCCGCTTCGCCTGGGCGGTGAAGTGTAGCAACCCGATGGCAAGCTTGTTCAAAGCTAACGCCAAAGCGTGTCGCCAAATGGTCAAAATCGTACTTAGATGAAATCGTTTCATCAAGGAATGATTTGTACGGCATGATAACTGCAGCTGAGAAATAATTTGCCAGCTCAACGCGACAGCGGTTTTGGCCGTGCTCGTCGGCAATATTAGACTGTTCAATTAACGCATCTAGCAACGCTTTGTGTTCAATCAGACAACCAACATGAAGAAGTTGGAATATACGGTTGGGGTGATCCAGAGCTTCAGAAAGTACTACTTTTTTGCTTTTTGCATCATATAATCGTAGTGAATTCTGTAGGTCATCGGCAGGTGCTAAAGAAATTTGCAATCCAAGTTTATCTTGCTGTCTTTTCTTGATCCATGAATAAATTTCATCACGTGGCGGATCCACACTACCAAAGTAATTGGCAGCTTCGGTTTCTAGAGCTTCAAAGTAATTGTTTTGACTCCTAAAGTACGCGTGAACGGATGCTTCTGGAGATGCTGATGTAATTTCTGACGTAATCTGATCATGTGTACCACTCAACAAATGTTCAGTCATAGATTGGTGGGCCCGGTGCAACTTAAGGAAGCTTTCGGCAAAGTTTGGACAATGAATTAAGGCTGCCCGTAATTGCCCAAGATCAGGACGAACCAATTCGAACAAAGGGTCATCAAGTGCGGCGCGTATGTCCGCAAGCTTCGACGCATTGCTTTCATCTGCTATGTCACGCCAATCCACACCATATATTTCTAGCAATCGCAAAAGAACAGCAGCTGAAATACTACGTTCATTGTTTTCGAGAAGATTTACGTAAGAAGTGCTGATCCCTAGCCGCTTTGCCACTTCAGCTTGGGTTTCATCCCTTTCACGGCGCATTTTGCGAAGTCTCGGTCCAATAAATATTTTCATATCAAGGTTTAATTCACCAATAGTTACAATATTACAATTTGTGTAATTGTAACTATTCATATTTACAAGTCCACCCTCTTTAAGTTTATACTTTGTGGGTTTCGTGAATAATATGAGAAGAAGAAGCGCTAGGGAAACTAAAATGGCAAAATATAACACAACTTTCGAGCTAAGCCTAAACGATATAGAAGTAATCGAGACGGCTCTGCGAACTGTGCAAACACAAAATGATGGAATTCCCGTTGACACAAAAGGCATCAGCAATGTTTTGGGAAATTTACACAATCAAAAAACCTTTTATCGCCCTAATAGTGAAGTATATATAAGTGGCTGATACAATATCTCTTGAATTATTGCAGCCTCTACCTGCTTAGGGCCGCGGCAATTAATGCTTAAGACAGGTTTGATTTTACCATTGAAGTAGACTTCGCTATTACAGCGAGGCTTTAGGTTATGTCGATCAAACTGAGCTTTATTAAATATCCAAAGTTACTTTTTAAGATACCCATCCGTATCATTTTTTACTTTCCATACCCAATTTCTAATAAATGTGACCTTTATTTTTGTCCTCCATAGATGATTTTTTGTACCACACAACCCAAACCACTTTAACCCCTTGCAAATCCCAAGGACTCAGCCTATATCCCCCTAACAGCGGAAAGACTGGCTTCCACCCCCAGGCTTCCATCGGAAATTCTCGACGGGCAGCTGCCCGTTTTTTTGTGCTTGGAGATTATGTTGTCAGACCTGATAGCAAGAACAGCGATTGATAAACGCATGGCAGAAATTGTGCGCCCCATAGTTGAAGACTTGGGCTGTGAGCTTGTGCGCATTCGTTTGATGTCGGGTAAGCGCACCACATTACAAATCATGGCCGAAAGGCCGACAGCCGGTATTGAGGTTGATGATTGCGCGCGCATTTCTACAGAATTGGGTGCGATCCTAGATGTAGAAGACCCGATTGAGGGTGATTATGCGCTGGAAGTTTCCAGCCCGGGCATTGACCGCCCACTGACACGGCTGAAAGATTTTGATGTATGGCAAGGTTATGAAGCCAAGATTGAAACCACAGAACTGATCGACGGGCGCAGACGCTTTAAGGGCGAATTGCGTGGTGTTGAAGAAAACGAAGTGCTGATTGAAATCCCAGAAGGGATTATTGGTCTGCAATTTGACTGGCTTGAAGATGCCAAGCTGATTTTAACAGATGAACTGATCGCAGATACATTGAAGTCCCGCAAAGATGCTGGCTTTGATGAGGCCGCGTTCGACGAAATTCAAACCGAAGAGGACTGAACCCATGGCTATTACCAGTGCAAACCGTCTGGAACTGTTGCAAATCGCGGATGCTGTTGCGCGTGAAAAAATGATCGACCCTGATCTGGTTATTCAGGCGATGGAAGAAAGCATGGCGAAAGCGGCGAAGTCGCGTTACGGCGCCGAGCTAGATATTCGTGCCCACATCGACCGTAAAACAGGTGAACTGGAAATGACGCGCGTACGCGAAGTTGTGGAAGAAGTTGAAAACCTGTCTACAGAAATGACTGTAGAAGAAGCGAAAGCGCATATTGATAACCCTGAAGTGGGCTCTTTGATTATCGACAATCTGCCGCCAATGGATTTTGGTCGTATTGCTGCACAATCCGCCAAACAGGTTATCTTGCAAAAGGTGCGCGAAGCTGAACGTGAGCGTCAATACTCTGAATTTAAAGACCGCGAGGGCGAGATCATCAATGGTCTGGTCAAACGTGTTGAATACGGCAATGTCATTGTTGACGTGGGCCGTGGCGAAGCCGTGTTGCGCCGTGACCAGTTGATCAACCGCGAATTGTTCCGCAATGGCGATCGGGTGCGTGCCTATATCAAAGAAGTACGTTCCGAAATGCGCGGGCCACAGATATTCTTGTCGCGTACTGCACCTGAATTTATGGCTGAGCTGTTCAAAATGGAAGTACCTGAAATTTATGACGGCATTATTGAGATTAAGGCGGTTGCTCGTGATCCAGGTTCTCGTGCTAAAATCGGTGTGATTTCTTATGACAACTCTATTGATCCAGTTGGCGCTTGTGTTGGTATGCGTGGCTCACGCGTGCAGGCCGTTGTAAACGAGCTGGGCGGTGAGAAGATTGACATCATTCCTTGGAATGAAGATGCGCCGACTTTCTTGGTTAACGCTTTGCAGCCTGCAGAAGTTTCAAAGGTGGTTTTGGACGAAGAAGCCGAACGTATCGAAGTTGTTGTACCAGAAGAGCAGTTGTCACTGGCCATCGGCCGTCGTGGCCAAAACGTGCGTCTTGCTTCACAACTAACTGGTCTTGATATTGATATTATGACCGAAGCGGAAGAGTCTGCACGTCGTCAGGCGGAATTTGAAATCCGCTCTAAACTATTCATGGATACAATGAACGTTGATGAAGTTGTCGCACAACTGTTGGTTTCCGAAGGTTTTGCCACATTGGAAGAAGTGGCTTATGTTGAAGTTGATGAACTACTTGTCATCGACGGCTTCGACCAAGGCACTGCGGACGAGCTGCAAGCGCGGGCACGTGAAAGCCTTGATGAAATTAACGCAAAAGCACTGAGTGAGGCCAAAGAAATGGGTCTTGAGCAAAGCTTGATCGATTTTGGTGGTCTGACCCCACAAATGTTGGTGGCCTTGGCCAAAGATGGCGTTAAAACCATCGACGATTTTGCCACTTGCGCCGATTGGGAACTGGCTGGCGGTTACACTACAATAAATGGTGAGCGCGTCAAAGATGAAGGATTGCTGGAAAGCTTTGATATGGGGCTTGCCGAAGCGCAAGAACTGATTATGACCGCACGCCTACAACTGGGCTGGGTTACTGAGGAACAGCTTGCCGAAGATGCAGCGGCGGAAGAAGAAGCCGCCAACACCGAAGAGGAACCTGAAGCCTGATGCGTCAGGTTTCGGTGCTTGCCCGTGGGACGTGGTGGTCGAACAAATCGGACTGAAGTGGTTGAACGTCGCTGTATAGTGACCAAAGACACTTTGCCAACATCAGACCTAATACGGTTCGTATTAGGCCCTGATGATATGGTGACGCCTGATATTTCTGGGCGTCTGCCGGGGCGCGGCATGTGGGTAAGTGCCAATAGCAAAGATATTGCAAAGGCGATAGATCAGAATCTATTTTCAAAAGCCGCTAAACAAAAGGTCAACACCCCTGATAACTTAGTAGATTTAACGCAACGCCTGATTGTAAAGCATGCAATAAATTTATTGTCTATGGCCCGTAAAAGCGGGCACGCTATTTGCGGCTTTGAAAAAACAAAATCAGCGATGATGTCAGAGCGGTGGTATATCCTAATTCAAGCCGAAGACGGATCGACACCACAAAAACAAAAAATACGGCCCTCTGCGGTTGCAAATTCTTATATTTCATGGCTAACAGCCCAAGAATTAGGTTTGGCATTCGGACGGGAAAATGTGATACACGCGGCAGTGTCCAAAGGTGGACTCTCGGCTCGCATCCTATTAGAAGCCAATCGACTGGCTGGGTTTCGTGAAAAACACGTTGCCAACCCGTCTAAAATTGCTGGTCCGAAACCAGCTGCGAAAGGTTAAGTACGAATGAGCGACGAAAACAATAATGACGGCAAGCCAAAACCACTTGGACTTAAAGGCAGTTCAGGGGTAGTGCGCCAAAGTTTTTCTCATGGGCGCTCGAAATCCGTCGTGGTTGAAAAGAAACGCAAACGTGTATTTGTGCCCGGAAAACCAAGTGCTACAGGTAATCCACGCACTGGTGTAAAGCCTGCGGCAGGTGGTGTAACGAATTCAGAAATGGATCGCCGCCGTAAAGCGCTAATTGCAGCGGCTAATCAAGAAGCTCAACGCAAATCCCGCGAAGAAGAAGAAACACGCAAGCGCGAAGTTGAACGTGAAGAACGCCGCCGCGAACGCGATGCCAAAGAGCGCGAAGAAAAAGAGCGCGAAGAGCGCAAACTTGCCCGCGAGGAAGCGGCCCGCGCGCCTGCGCCTACACCAACTGCTGCTAAACCAGTTGATCCTAATTCTAATCCAGCGGCATCAGCACCAGAGCCTGATCCAGATGTAACGCGGCCTGCTGCTAAAGCACCTGCAGCAAAGCGCGTTGAAAAGCCACGGCGTGAAAAACAAACCAAAGGGGGCGTGGGTGATCGACGCAGCTCTGGTAAGCTAACAATAAACCAAGCGTTACGTGGTGGTGATGGACATCAAAAATCCATGGCCGCAATGAAGCGGAAACAAGACCGCCAGCGCCGTCAAATGAAGGGCGACAATAATGCTGAACGTGAAAAAATTATCCGCGATGTGCAACTTCCAGAAGCAATTACAGTAGCCGAATTGGCTAACCGTATGGCGGAAAAAGTCGCAACTGTTGTAAAATCCCTGATGAACAATGGCATCATGGCCACTCAAAACCAAGTGATTGATGCGGATACGGCTGAATTGCTTATAGAAGAGTTTGGCCACAAAGTTGTACGCGTTTCTGATGCCGATGTTGAAGATGCAATTCAGCAAGTTGAAGATGCAGAAAAAGACCTTAAGCCACGCGCGCCTGTTATCACAATCATGGGTCACGTTGATCACGGTAAAACATCAGTTCTTGATGCTTTACGTAAAACTAATGTTGTATCGGGTGAGGCCGGTGGCATCACACAACATATTGGTGCGTATCAAATCACCTTGGATGACAGCACAATACTAACCTTCCTAGATACACCTGGTCACGCCGCATTTACGTCTATGCGCGCACGTGGTGCGCAAGTTACTGACATTGTTGTTTTGGTGGTCGCTGCGAACGATGGCGTTATGCCACAAACTATTGAAGCGATTGCGCATGCAAAAGCAGCAGATGTTCCATTGATTATTGCAATCAATAAAATGGACGTTGAGGGTGCTGATCCTATGCGTGTACGCACTGAGTTATTACAGCATGAAGTTCTTGTTGAGGCTATGTCAGGCGAAGTGCAAGATGTAGAAATCTCTGCGTTAACTGGTATGGGCCTTGATAAGTTGTTGGAAGCAATTTCACTGCAATCTGAATTGCTGGAATTAAAAGCCAATCCTGATCGCTCTGCTCAAGGTGCTGTAATTGAAGCCAAGCTTGATACAGGCCGCGGCCCGGTTGCAACTGTTTTAATCGAATCTGGTACATTGCGTCACAAAGATATATTTGTTGTCGGTGAACAATGGGGCAAGGTACGCGCATTAATCAACGATAAGGGCGAGCATGTAAAAGAAGCAGGGCCTTCGGTACCTGTTGAGGTGCTTGGCCTAAACGGCACACCTGAAGCGGGTGATGTATTAAATGTTGTTACTTCAGAGGCTGAAGCACGTGAAATTGCTGATTACCGTATTCAACTAGGCAAGGATAAAAAGGCTGCCGTTGGTGCGGGTACTACATTAGATCAATTATTGGCTAAAGCCAAAGCAGACCAAGAAGTTTCAGAATTACCAATTCTTGTCAAAGCAGACGTTCAAGGCTCTACAGAAGCTATCGTTCAGGCAATGGAAAAAGTTGGCAATGATGAAGTTCGGGTTCGTGTTTTACACTCTGGCGTTGGTGCAATTACAGAATCAGATGTAACACTGGCAGAAGCATCAGGCGCGCCTATTATTGGTTTTAATGTTAGGGCAAACGCACCTGCACGGAACAGTGCAAACCAGAAAGGTGTAGAAATTCGTTACTATTCAATCATCTACAACCTTATGGATGATGTTAAGGCTGCTGCATCTGGTCTGCTATCAGCAGAAATTAAAGAAACCTTTATTGGTTATGCAACCATCAAAGAAGTCTTTAAAATTACAGGTTCTGGTAAGATCGCTGGCTGTGAAGTTACCGAAGGCGCTGCAAGGCGCGACGCAGGTGTACGCCTATTGCGCGACAATGTTGTTATTCATGAAGGTAAATTGAAAACCTTGAAACGCTTCAAGGATGAAGTCAAAGAAGTGCATGCAGGACAAGAATGTGGTATGGCATTTGAGAACTATGAAGATATTCGCGAAGGCGATGTCATCGAGATTTTCACAACAGAAGAGATCGAACGTAATTTAGAGTAATTCTGACTTACTGATCTTTTACATTAAGTATTTTTAAGCGCCGCACCTATATTGCGGCGCTTTTATTTTATGCTTTTGGGATTTTTCGCCACGCTAAAATATGTAGAATTATAAAACACGGCACAAAGAACGTTGGAAAAAGAACCAATGGGTAAACTGTCATTATATGTGCAGATACTTCGCCTGAGTATATTTTCAAATACCCTGCGGCTGATGCAAGGCCAGTAATTACTGCAACAGCAAAGTCCAGTAACCCCATATATACCACTCTACGCGCGCTATTTTTCCAGTCGGCAGAGCGTTGACTAACTTTCACAGTTGCAAATGCTGCACTAATGCCAACTAGAACATCACCAACACCTGCAAAGAATGCAAAAATGAACGGTAATTGGCCCATTGCCCAAAGCATAATAAAAGTGAAACCCATAACGCGCCAAGTTTGAAACGAAGTGAGCGTTGTAATATCCATCCTATCGGCCCAATTAACGACCGTTGAAGATACCGACAGTAAAAATACAAACACTACTAAAGGTATCATAAAGAAAATCGGCATTTCAATCGGCAGAACACCATCTGGTGAATCAAAGTATCCGTTAATGGCCAGCCCTAATACTAAGGAAAACCATAGTAATACTATTCCTATTAAAAATGGTGACTTTAACGGATTCGAGTGTGGTTGCTGTATATTTGTTGTTTGAGAGGTCATGTTAATATTCCTTATGTGTATATACACGTATATAAATAATTTACTCCCCTTGTAAAGCCTTTCATCTTTTCTTTCTTGTTAGATTGCCGTTTCAGTAACTATAAATGTTACACAATTTCTAAAACACGGTGATCTTTGAAACTTTTCCAAGCATTTTCTGCCAAACAATAAATTGGTATGCGGCCTTCTTTTGTTAGGCTTGCATCCATTTCAAGATTACTACTGGGTTTGAATAATCCGTTGATTACCCTTTGCGTGCCATCACTTTTTAATAACGTTACTGTTGCAGAGCTAGTTCCTTTTGAACTGACCATATCGTGAACTTTTGATACTTGTAAGGTCTTCACTTTGGTATCCTCTCATATATATTCAATTACTAAGCTTATCGAAACACACATATATATCCAGTAATTTGTAAAACTATTTTTACCGCGATCAGCAACAACAACAAATTAATCCAACAGTTTCCCTTTTCACCAGTTTAAACAAAGCGTAAATAGACCTTATGACAAACTATCTTTATCAAGGCGATCTGCCTGACGACCTAGACCTTGGCCCAATCGTAGCCATCGACAGTGAAACTATGGGGCTGCTGCCACACCGTGACCGGTTATGTGTTATACAACTGTCATCAGGTGATGGTAATGCCCACCTTATTCAAATTGCGCAAAATCAAACAGAGGCACCTAATCTGTGCAAAATGTTGGCCAATCCTAATCAATTAAAACTATTTCACTTTGGGCGCTTTGATATAGCCGTTATGGAAAACAGGTTTAAGGTGCGCACGGCCCCAGTTTACTGCACAAAAATTGCCTCTAAACTGGTGCGAACATATACAGATCGTCACGGATTAAAAAACCTACTGCAAGAATTGCTAAAGGTAGATATATCAAAGCAACAACAAAGCTCTGACTGGGGGGCAGATGTTTTGACAAAAGAGCAAATAGCATATGCTGCATCTGATGTTTTATACCTACACAAAATCAAAGAAGAGCTTGATATTCGACTGGCCCGCGAAGGCAGAACCGAACTTGCAAATGCTTGTTTTGAGTTTTTACCGCATCGGGCAGCGCTTGATCTTGCAGGTTGGCCAGAAATGGATATTTTTTCACATTAATCGTTAAGCCATTAACGCGCCACACCTATTGACCCAGCACCCCTATAAGGCGCATGTAATACATATGACGCACACACCAAGAGATACTTATTCAACCAGTATACGGATAATCAAAATCGGATTTCCTGTATTGGCTGCAATTCTTATGGTTGGTGTCTTTGTTTTTACCAATTCCAACCCCATTAGGGATGGTGTCATTATACCAGACAGAAAATTGGCCGAGTTGGCAGTTGGTCAAAAAATAACCAACCCACATTATTCTGGCGTTACAAAATCTGGCGATGCTTTTTCAATTTCAGCAGAATCTGCTCTTCCGAATGCTCCGAAGCCAACTCAAATTGATCTAGTTAAACCACGCACCACAATCGGATTTTCGGATGGGTTTGAAATGCAGGCATCTTCAGACACTGGGCAACTAAACCTTGATAGACAAGAGGCAAGCCTTACAGGATCAGTTCTATTGGAAACCTCTGATAGCTATAAAGCGACTGCAAAAATAGTTACCATGAATTTTTATACTGGAAATGCCAGTAGCCCAGGCCAGGTGGAAGCGAATGGACCGATGGGTAAAATTACTGCTGGCAACATGACTTTAACACAAAATCTGCATAAAAATACATTTGGCAGCAAAACAATTCTAAACTTTGGCAATGGTGTAAAGTTGGTATACTATCCACAGAACACAGCAAAATAAGGTGCATGGCGTGACTAAATTTTTACTAACAATAATGACACTTTGCATTCTTGCATCTGCAGCAAACACACAAACTACGGATGAAAACCTTCCTGCTAATGCATCTCTTCCAGTTGAGGCCACGGCTGACAGTTTACAAGTAGACAGTGATGCCAATTCAGCTGTTTTCGAAGGCAACGCAATCGTTACCCAAGGTATTTTGAATTTAAGTGCCGATAAAATTACTGTCTATTTTGAAGAAGGCGCACGCAATATAAAAACTGTCATTGCCGAAGGGCATGTTAAATTTACCAACGACGCAGAAACCGCAGAAGCACAGAATGCTAATTTTGATGTTTTATCTCAAACCGTAACATTTTCACAAAACGTGATCTTACGCCAAGCACAAACAATACTTACGGGCAATAAACTAACTTACAATATTACGACCAGTCGCAGTAAAATGTCTGGTAATGTAAAAACAGTATTTGCACCTAAATAATATGACCGCAGATAGCAAACTTATTAAAAACAATGCCACCGTTGGTTTAGTTATTAAGAACATCAAAAAATCTTTTAAACAGCGCCACGTATTAAGCGATGTCAGCATTAAACTTGGCCAAGGCGAAGTTGTTGCGTTGCTGGGCCCAAATGGAGCAGGGAAAACCACCTGTTTTTATTCTATCGTCGGCTTAATACGCCCTGATGCTGGCACCGTTTCCATAAATGGGCGCGATATGACACATTTGCCTATGTATCGCCGTGCCCAACTGGGAATAGGGTACTTACCGCAAGAAGCAAGCATCTTTCGTGGCATGAACGTAGAAAACAATATCCTGTCAATTTTAGAAATTTGGGAGCCTAATAAAGCTGATCAAAAGATTAAGCTAGAGCAATTATTAGAAGAATTTTCTATCACACATATTCGCAAATCTCCTGCTGTTTCCCTATCAGGTGGTGAGCGTAGACGTGTTGAAATAGCACGGTGTTTAGCTAGTAATCCAAGTTTCGTACTGCTTGATGAGCCATTTGCCGGCGTTGATCCTATTGCCGTTGGTGACATCCGTGATCTCGTTGCAAAGCTTAAAAAACGCGATATTGGGGTTCTTATCACAGATCATAATGTTCGGGAAACATTGGAAATCGTTGACCGTGCCTATATTTTACATGGCGGAAAAGTACTAATGAGCGGTACACCAAAAGAAGTGATATCAGACCCAAATGTACGCAATGTATACTTAGGTAGTACATTTAAAATCTAATATAATTGCGAAAATACATATGATTGTTAGTTTTCTCGTAGATTTGGTTGCGCGACTCACAAAGCCGTCCTAGGCTAAGCATATGAGCTTTCCACATTCCAATGTTACTTTACGCTAGAATTTATCTGGCAGGCATTGGTGTATCGAAAGTTCAAACAGTAAACAATGAAGGAGCTTTAATGCGTTATCAAATCAGCGGAAAACATATTGATGTAGGCGAATCGCTTACAAACCACGTTAAAACTGAAATTGGAGATGTTGCAGTAAAATATGCCGAAAGACCAACCGAGGCACATATAACATTTTCGAAAGATGCACATGAATTTAGGTGCGAATCTACCATACATTTATCCACTGGCTTAACGGTAGCCGCCGAAGGTAAAAGTACTGAAATATATGATTCTTTTGGAAAATGTTCAGAGAAAATTGAAAAGCAACTTAGGCGCTATAAGCGAAGGCTAAAAGATCATCACAAAGATAGACCAACACCTGTTGAAGTTATGGAAGCTTCGTCGTATATCCTCGCTAGAGAAGACGATACAGATGTTAGTGAACCAGAATCACTACAGCCTGTAATCATCGCTGAAATGGAAACTAAAATTCAATCTCTCTCTGTCGGAGAGGCTGTAATGCAAATGGAACTGGCTGACGAACCTGTAGTGGTTTTTCGTAATGAAGGTCATAAACGCTTAAGCGTAGTTTACAAAAGGAAAGACGGAAATATAGGTTGGATAGACCCAACCAATTTGGAATAGTCCAATGCCTATATCTTCGACGGTAACACATGGAACTTACAGAAATTCTAGTGGCTGATGCTGTGCATTATGCACAAAGTGAAACCAGCAAAAAACGCCTGCTTCAGAAAATATCTGAGCAGGCTGCAACCGTTTATGGTTTAGACAATGCACAAGTGTTTTCCGCGCTAAATGCGCGTGAAGCACTTGGAACTACTGGTGTTGGTCGGGGCGTTGCAATTCCACACGCCAGATTTGAAACGTTAGATCGCGTTATTGGGTTATTTACCCGTTTGGAAAAACCACTGGATTACGATTCTATGGATCACCAACCAGTGGATTTAATATTTACATTATTGGCACCACTACAAGAAGGCGCAGAACATCTGAAAGCATTGGCATTGGTTTCAAGAACGCTACGTGATGAAGACGTTTGTGCAAAGCTTAGATCTAATCAAAATGAACAAACGATTTTTTCTATCTTAATTGAAAACAATGAATCGCAAGCCGCCTAAAGCCGCCAACCTTTAAAACCAAAATTCATATAATCACGCGTGTATGCTTTTCTAACAAGCTGCTCTAGTTCTTCATCGTAAATTTGTGCAAGATGGAATGCTGTATCTTCCTCTACAATCGGCCCAACTGGAATGTGCGGTAGACCCAATTCAGTTTCAATAACAGCAATAATACTTTCATACGTTTCTGGGCGTAATATGTAATCTGGATGAACAACTTTTGTATATCCACCCAAAACCGCAGCCTGACTTGCCCAAGACATATCAATACGCGCGCGCGTTTGGCCCTTAAGGTTCCCATTTAAAAACTTAGAGAATTTCTTAATGGCCTGGCGATAATCCTCTACATCATAGCCAATACTGTCTAATGCGCCTTTATTTATCACCTCACACAGATCCGCATCGGGTAATTTAACATTGTATTGCTCGATAAGAATGCGCCTAATCCAGGGAAACCCATTCTTTCCCGTCTGAAAGATGTGCTTATTAAACGCGTGGAAAACCCGTTCTACAGGGTGGGATAGCATTGAAAAAACCACCCGCGTTTGATTTTCTTCCAACCAATTATAAATCTGTTTTTGCTTCAACCCTGATAGCAAATCACCATTAGATGCTTCTAGTTGTGCAGCCATCCAAGCCTCTAGTGTAGACTTTCCATAATCACCCAAAGGCTGAAATAATACTGGTACAGTTTGCCCAAAGATAAAGTTCTTTGCCGCAGCATGGCGTTCTGGTTCTAAGAATTCAGGCACATCATTTTCTAAGAAATTAATAGAGCTTACTTGCTCCATCATTTCAGAATAATTGGTAACCTTTTCTGAAAGGCCTTCTGGGTTTTGTCTTTTGATTTTCTCTTTCAGCGTATCTAATTGCTCATCGCTTCCCAAAAAATGCGCCAGCCCGTTAAACACATCAAGCTGCCCCAAATCAGGATATGAAAGTTGAAACGCCGCCTGACCTGTAACTTGAAGTTTGGCACGTATCTTTTTGGAAAACTCCGTAAGCCCATTTACGTATGATTTAAAACCAGAAATATCAAAATCAACCTTCGCAACTTTCCGTTTATGTAGATCAGTCAATCGCCATTGATCGGTTTTTTTGGCTATAGCGTGTGAAATAAAAGAATCTAAAGGATTTCTTGTAAGTAAAATTTTCGCACAAGACTCATCTTCAAGAACAAAATCTAAAACCCGCATATCGTGGTCTGAAAACAACCTAAACCCTGGCATAGTATCTGTACTTTTCGCCACCATTTTACGGATCATTTTTATGGGGTCACGGTCTCGTTCCACCACATCCATTCCACAAAATGTTTCTTTGTTTGGATAGCCCACAAAGCTTGGGTTAAACAATTCACCATTACACTCAAACCCATCAAACAGATTTATACTCTGCTCAAAAAGATTTGACCCCGTGCGCATATTGGCGAGAAGAACAAAATACTTGAATTTATTTTTAGACATTATTTAACAACATATGGTCTGCTTACTGCTTCACTAACACTTTCTAGTGTCTTTTTCTTTTTCTTAATCGGTTTATACGTCAACGATACACCGTTTTTAGATAATTTGCGAACAAGAGCATCAAGTTTTGATATATCTGCTAATTTTGGAATTGCGATAGGTCTTGTTTTTGCGTCCACATCCAAAGAATGCAGTGCCGTTTGCAAAACTAGAGCGGGTGATTTTAACGCTTCATCCAATGTATACACCGTGCATCCTGCATGTTTACCTTTAGCCAATGCTTTTAAATATCTTCGCTCACGCGCCTGCAAAACTTGGGCGCGCATTAATTTTCCTTTGAACTTCGAATTACTATTCGCTATCGAAATCAGCCAAGCCTCTTTCACAACAACAAAATTCGCGCGGCTGTCGCTAGTAATTATAGGCATAATCTTTTGCATGTCGGTTGCATCAAAGGCAATTCCAATATTTTTATCGGTTTTCTGACTCCAAAGAAAATTAGATAGATAGCTTTTAGGGTTGGTGTTCCGCAATCGTGCATTTGCTGTTAAGTTACCCTTGGCTAATAAAATCTTTTTCTTAAACGTAAAATGTTTGCGGGCGAAAATATTTCCAAATACATTTATACCCTTAACCTTTTCCACGCACAGCGGGAAATCTTGGAACAAATCCCCTAGACCAGTAAAGATTCCATAGTTTTTATAGAACACACCGGATTGCTTAGCAGAATCATGTGGGTAACGGCCTTGTAAAAATCGCCCCTCGCCCCCAAAATTTCTTTTTTCATTCGCATCATCAAAAATCTTATTAAACGCCATTTCATTCGCTTTTGATAACGGAAAATTCTTGCGATTTACCTTTAGCAATTCACGATATAACTTTTGCGCACCTGGCCATGCTTTGCGAATAAAAAAGGCACCCGTTTTAGGAAGATGTTCCAAGTGATCATCATAAAATAAAAACGGTTTTCCCTGAGAATCGAACGTAGCAAATGTCAGTGACGTGGGCCTTATGTGATCAGAATGTGCGCGCGCCAATGATTGAAAATATGATTCATCCGGTATCCAACATTTGGAAAAGTAGTGATCATTTTCTTGTCGTTTTGGGTCTTCAATAATTTTCCTAAGCGTTTGCGCAGTCAAGCACCACCATTGTGACCCCATATGCGGGGAAATATCTTCTGGGACAGAGCGCTTTATTCTAAATAAACGCTGCATATCCACCAAACGATCAAATGCAAACCTATGCTTACGCCAAGATAAAGGAAAGAATAGTGTAAACCTTTCCTTATCTAGCCCGTCCTTTACCCATTTTTCATCTTTAATTGAGCAAGATTCTATAAAATCAATGCCCCTATGACGATCTAGAAATGCCTTTAGTTGTTTTATCGGTCGTGCTGGCAAGCAAGATCCACTAGCCAAAAATACATGCGTTAAATCTGGGTGGTGTTCCAATAAGGTTTCGGCGGCGTTAAGTGTTGCCTGAACGATAGAAAACTGGCCCCAACCACATTTTTCGCGTTTAGAAAAGGTGACGTTATCCAGATGATTAAGTGACTTTTTCAGACCGCCCATCTCTTTTTCAGATACATTTAAATCAATATGCAAGGTAACGGGGCAGTCATTTTTAGCAAGAAATCGCGCTAGCTGCTCTGTTCGGTGCAAATCTTGATGCGCCAATATGATAAACCCAAGCTTCATTTCCTATGCCCAACTTCCGCGTGACATAAGGCCTAAATCTTCAAGCTGTTTCCAGTTTTTGTAGCGTGTCGAATAACGTGTCCACATTTGTTCTGATGTCGTGGCATATTCTTTGTATTCGCGACTAGCCGCATAATGCTCTTTTCGTTCCAGCTCTTCTTGTGCCTTATCCATAAACGAGTTTAAAAACTTCGTATGCATCAAACATCCGCATGCTTTTTGCCCACCCCATTCATCGTAAACAAGGTTTAAACCACGCGGCAAAACATTATGCGTAGAGCTTACAAACACATTCCCTTTTGCCCACTTTACCAAGGGAATTTTATTCAACGCAGGGGCCATTTCAGGTTTATCTTTAAAGAAAACCCTTTGGCGCACACCGCCCTGTATCCATAGATTTTGGTATTTAGCGTTTCGTTGCACGAAATAATTACCAGAATCGAAAAAAGGCGTGGCCCGCATTGGGTTTTTACCTTCTTCACAAAATGTCTCTTCAACCGTTCCACGTGGGTACATATCGACTAAAACTGTGCCAAAAGACTTTACCGATGATGAATCAAGCCAATCCGTCAGTGCGCGAATGGGGCGCGCATCGCAATGTGGATATACAAAAAACTCATCCACATCTACAACAAGTACCCAATGCCCGATTGCATATTTAGATTTAAGTCCATTCAGCCAATCAACGCCAAAATTTGCACGCTTGTAGCTATGATTAGTTGTCCAAAGCGATACATCAGGTTGTTGTTCTAGAAATTCACGGCCGCCATCTTCTGATCCATTATCAACACAAAAAAAGTGCTCAACACCTAAGCGTCGATAATAATCTAGAAAGAACTTCAAACGCGGTTTTTCATTTCGAAAAGTCGTGAACAAATAAATATCATCTGGCTTAGTATTTGAACTGCGGTCTACAACGCATTCCAATTCCCGCCTCTTACGAAGAGACCGGATGCGCCTACGCTTGCGTTCTAGTCGCAATTTATATTTGGACCACATGCCCATAAACAACCCATACAATTTTACTTATTTATATCTTTGCACCCAAAACATGGCAAAAATGTGCAGACCAGCTAGGTATTTCAACATCCTGTAGAGTTTTATTATTATTTTCGCTAGGCGTTGCATTTTCGGCCATTAAATCAAGAAGTTTATCCACCCAAGGCCCGCTTTGTTCACTGGGTAAAAAGCTAGCGGTTTTACCTAAAAGCTCTTGAAATACAGGAATATCAGAACAAATAACAGGTATTCCCACTGCTTGCGCCTCTATTGCAGGAAGCCCATATCCTTCAGCAAAGCTAGGGAAAAGCAATGCGGCCGCAGAGCTTAGTAATTCATTAAGCCGTGCGTCATCCATTAAATTATGTTCAATGATTTTATTTCCGTACAATTCAGATGCCTTTAAGCGGCCAAAAAAAGTATCGTTTTCCCAACCTCTTTTGCCCACAATATGAAGCACTGGCATCTGCTCTATTGGTACGCGTTTAAATAGATCTTCCCACGCATCCAATAACAAACTGTGGTTTTTCCTAGCTTCAATAGTTCCAAGTATTACAAAGCTTAATGGGGTGGTTTTTTCTTTTTCTTGTATTTTGAAGCTTGGGCTTACGCCCAGATAGGCAACAATATAAGAGGCTTTTGCAGGCATCTGGCTATAATATGCCTTAACTCTGGTTTTTGTATATTCTGAATTACAAATGATAACATCAGCAGTATTCGCAACCGCGTTCATTTTTGCCTTAAACTCTTGCGGTGTTTTTTCTTTACAATATTGCGGAAAATCAAGCGGTATCATATCGTGTATCATAACACGTATTTTCGTACATCCCGCAGGCTTTAGGCGTGATAAAAAATCTGAATGTAAATTGCTGTGTCCAATATTTGTATATTCAAACCCATCAGGAAACCCGTGGCTAAAAAAATTTACTAGCCCATTAATTTTAAACTGTGATCTAGCTTGTTTCCTAATGAAACTACGTGCAAGGCGTTGTTGCTTTGGTAATTTAAATCGAAATCTTTCGCGTACACCAATTTTGCCAACTAACTTTTCACCAAACTGCGCATTCACAAATTCCACCACCGATTTCACGTCGATAACAGCGTAATCATCTTTTAATTTCGCAAGAAATAGTGGTTTATCAAACCTATCAATAAATTCTTGGATATATGCCCGCTCAACCCGATCAATGCCTGTAGGCAGGCCCCTGCCAACACGTGAAACTGTGCGCGTGATATCCAAAACTTGGCGTTTCATATCGTTTCGCTACAAGCAATTATCTATGATTGCTAGTTTTTCTATTGCGCTGCCCTGCTTTGCCCGACCGTCTGAACCATGAAATCCATCAATTCATCATGCAATTCTGGCCGCGCTAATGCGAACGCGATTGTTGCCTGTAAAAACCCAGACTTTGAACCGCAATCATACCGCTGGCCATCAAACCTATATCCGTAAACATCTTCACCGTTTGCTATTTCCATTGCGATCGCATCAGTCAGTTGAATTTCACCACCAGCACCTTTTTTCAAAGTACCAACATTTTTCAACACATTCGGTGTTAAAATATAACGTCCGATAACCGCAAGGTTAGACGGTGCGTCTTGTGGATCAGGTTTTTCAACCATTCCGTTAACTTTCAACAAAGCACCCATATCTTCCTTAACGTCTAGTAATCCATAAGACGAAGCCATAGCGGGCGGCACTTCCATTGCAGCAACCATACAACCGCCAGTATTTTCATATGCTTCGACCATTTGTTTCAAACAGGGTTTTTCTGCTGCGATCACATCATCAGGAAGAATTACCGCAAAGGGTTCATTCGCAATCAAGCGTCGTGCACACCAAACTGCATGGCCCAAACCCAACGCCTCTCTTTGGCGAATATAAACGATTTCACCGCTATCCATTGTGGAACGCTTCAATTCTTCCAATAGACCTTTTTTATTCTTCTTACGCAAAGATTGTTCTAACTGAGGCGCCCCATCAAAATAATCTTCTAATGCGCCTTTTCCGCGTGACGTTACAAAGATGAATTCTTTGATGCCCGCATCACGCGCTTCGTCAATCGCATATTGGATCAACGGCCGATCAACCAACGACAGGATTTCTTTTGGAATTGATTTTGTTGCAGGCAGAAATCGTGTTCCTAAACCTGCTACAGGAAAAATTGCCTTAGTTATTTTTTTTCGCATACACTTAAACCTCTTTATGGGCTGCTAAAGACTACTCAATACGCCACAAGTACAAATAAAACATGAAATCATTATGCATTAAATTTGGCTATTTTGTGACCGTTAAAACTTTATTAAACCTATATACACTCAACTTATCTGTTTTTCTTAGCTTTTGCAGCCAATTTAACTCTAGTTTACTGCGGCTAAGTACCGTTGCATACTGAAAATATGCCGCTTCACGCGTAGATTTTCCAAATAATCCAC
This sequence comes from uncultured Paracoccaceae bacterium, assembly GCA_913061275.1. Taxonomy (GTDB): domain Bacteria; phylum Pseudomonadota; class Alphaproteobacteria; order Rhodobacterales; family Rhodobacteraceae; genus Amylibacter. The sequence goes on from CAJXSR010000001.1 coordinate 126,160, forward strand.
CAGATTGCCGCCAAAACCCTCTTTCATCAAAGTACCTACGATGAAACAGCGTTGTAAAACTCCAGCAAAACAATGTTACAATTTTACCCGTACCTGATGCTTTAATTGCTGCCTTTTCTAATGTCCTTCGTGAAAGTACGCTACCCGCTAGTACCACTCCTGAACGGTTAGCCTCGTTTTTTTTCATGTAAGTTGTAAAAGCCCTTTGTTTATCCTTGCTCAAAACTTGATTTTTCAAAGTTAACTTTTGCCCAACGCTTAACCCTTTTTCCAGCGTAGATAAAAGCATCTGAACGTCCCTAGGGGCTATCAGGCCTGAAACCATCATTTGTATCAGCCTTTGGTTCTGCTCGCCCCTGAACCGGTCAAACTCTTGCACTGAATTTGCACCGCTTCCATGCTTTTTACAAAAATATGCTTTGCTAGAACCCTCTGCAAACAGGCTTTTCGGTACGCGCATCGCTGTACGTCTGGCACTTTCAGAAAATCCATGCTGAACTTCTGCTTTGGGTACAATCGCTGTCAACCAACCCTGTTTAGAGGCGCGGTAGCATAGGTCGGTTTCATCAAGGTAAAACTTGAAATTTTCATCAAACCCACCCAGTTCTGTCAAAAGGGATTTGCGAAACACACAGTTTGTTCCCTGAACCTTTGGGCACCATGCGCCCTGTTGCCCAAAAATCTGCCCCTCATTTTCATCTTCAATAACCGAAGGCTTATCAAAACCAAACTGATTGACCTGCTGCGCCTTCCACTGAAAATCAATGCCGTTGCGTCCGCGCACAAACCCACCAGCAATGCCAACAGCCTTATCGCTAAATGGTGCAACCAGATGTTCTAGCCAAGTGGGTTCGGGAATTGCATCATCATCGCAAAACGCAACAAGATCACCCTGAGAGTGTTCAATACCTACGTTACGGGCTGCAGAAATATTAGGATCATCAAAAGGAACGATGCACACTTGATTTGAAACCGTAATAACAGAATTCGTTACAACAATTATTTCAAAATTTCGGTAACATTGAAATTGTAACGAACATAGCAAACGGCGAAGCCCATCAGGTCGATCCCGACTGACAATAACCAGACTTACTTTTGGTTCATCCATTATTCGCTCTGTAAATCAATCCCCGGTGCATAGGCTATAAAGAAGGGGTTTTCAAAGATGTTCTTACCATAGGTTAATGGTTCATGATTATCAAACCTTACAACTTTTCCACCTGCACCTTGTAATACGGCCTGTCCTGCTGCCGTATCCCATTCCATTGTACGCCCAAGACGAGGGTATATATCGGCCTCACCTGTCGCAACTAAACAAAACTTCAACGATGACCCTGCGCTGCGCATATCGGCTACGTTATATTTATTGATATAATCATCCGTTGCCTGATCGCGATGCGATTTAGAGGCGACAACAATCAGCTTATCTTGATCGGGATTATTAACTGTAATGGCTTTGCGTGTTCCTATAATATTATCCTGAAACGAGCCTGACTCTTCAAATGATTTTCCATTTTCGTCCGTTATAAACAGCCGCTCTTTTGCAGGCGCATAAACAACACCCATAATAGGCACACCTTTTTCAACATATGCTATGTTCACCGTAAAATCACCACGCCTATGAATAAACTCTTTGGTGCCATCCAGCGGATCAACGATTAAAAAGGTGTCGGCTGTGTTTAAATGCGTGTCACTTTGCTCTTCTGTAACAATAACCGCATCAGGAAATGCCTTTGATAACCCATCAAAAATTATTTTATCCGCCGTTTCATCCGCGATTGTCACTGGGCTTTCATCCGACTTTGTTTTTATTTCAAAATCATCCGCTTTATAAATAGTCATGATCGCGCGGCCTGCCTCTAGGGCTAAGCGGCGCATTTCACTACATAATAGGGGCTTATCAATTACAGACATTTGTTAACTTTCAAAAATGTTTGGGATTTCTTGCTTAACATTAATATTCATCTTAATATCTATTTTATAATGACGGCAATACAAAGAGCAATGTAACTAACAGCCGCAAATAAAAACAGGGTCACATTACATGACGCGAACATTCTTAGGTACACTAAACTTCTTATCCCTTTTGTACTTCTCTATTGTCAGAGACATACGGCAATCAGATGGAAACGCACTAAGGGGATTGTTTAAAGAAATAATGCAAACCATGATTATGGTTGGTGTATTCTACTTTATGATAAATATCGTAGGACTACGTGCAGCGGCGGTTCGGGGAAACTTTATATTATATCTTATGACAGGTATTTTCCTTTTCATGACCCATATTAAAGCGGTGGGAAAAATTTCTGGCTCTGGAAGTGCTACAAATCCAATGTTGAAACATGCACCCGTTTCAACCCTGTTGCTAATTCTTTCTGCAGCACTGTCTACTTTGTATATTCAAATCTTAGCTATGGGTCTGATTTTACTTATGGCGCATGTGTTGATTGAGCCGATTGCATTTTATGACTTCAAAGGCTTCATGTATTGCTTTTTTATAGCATGGGCGTCAGGCGCTGCTATCGGACTGGTGTTTTTGGCACTCAAACCTTTTGCGCCTACACTAATGGGCCTAATCACAATGGTTTATCAACGTGCAAATATGATTTTTAGCGGAAAAATGTTTCTTGCAAGCACATTACCAAGTTTCATTTTACCGATGTTTTTATGGAATCCACTGTTTCATGCAATAGATCAGGCACGCGGCTTTACGTTCATTAATTATAATCCGCGCGTTACTAATTTAGCATATCCAATTATTATTGCTATCGTATTTCTTTTCATCGGTATGATGTTAGAGCATTGGGCGCGCAAATATGTATCTGAAAGCTGGTCTCGTCGGCAATAATTTATCCCTAAAACTATAATGCCCCAAGCAACAATAACATTAAATTAACACCTATTTTCTATCACCTTTGCATAAAGCGGCAATGAATCGGCGTTTAAACCTTTAATATACAAAAAACTTACATCTATAGTGTTGATGTTGTGAATTACGAGACATATATACACAAAACAATAAAGAGCCGAATATGGTTTCTTTTGGGATTGAGGCTAGGTGCCGCTAACGGGCCTAATCTCTGCTATCGCCGAGAAAGGAAAGCGAAATGGGCAAAGTAATAGGTATTGACCTAGGAACAACAAACTCTTGCGTGGCCATCATGGATGGTTCTCAGCCAAAGGTTATTGAAAACTCTGAAGGCGCGCGCACAACGCCGTCTATCGTAGGCTTCACAGACGAAGAGCGCTTGGTAGGCCAAGCTGCAAAACGCCAAGCTGTAACAAACCCCGAAAACACATTATTTGCTGTTAAGCGCCTAATTGGCCGCCGTAGGGATGATAAGTTACTGGCGAAAGAAATTAAAAACCTGCCATACAATGTTATTGATGGCGGCAATGGCGATGCATGGCTTGAAGTGAAAGGTGAAAAATATTCACCGTCACAAGTTTCAGCCTTCATTTTGCAAAAAATGAAAGAAACCGCAGAAAGCTATTTGGGCGAAGACGTAACAGAGGCTGTTATCACAGTGCCTGCTTACTTTAATGACGCGCAACGTCAGGCAACAAAAGACGCAGGCAAAATTGCTGGTCTAGATGTTTTACGCATCATCAACGAGCCAACAGCGGCGGCATTGGCATATGGCCTAGATAAAGAAGGCACAAAAACCATCGTAGTTTATGACCTTGGTGGCGGTACCTTCGATGTATCAATATTGGAAATTGACGATGGCCTGTTTGAGGTAAAATCAACCAATGGTGATACTTTGCTGGGTGGTGAAGATTTTGACATGCGGATTGTTGAGTATCTTGCAGCCGAGTTTAAAAAAGAAAACGGCGTTGACCTGACTAAAGACAAAATGGCCCTACAGCGTTTGAAAGAAGCTGCTGAAAAGGCCAAAATCGAATTGTCTTCTTCTACACAAACCGAGATTAACCAACCGTTTATTTCTATGGACCCAAAAGGCGGCCAACCTTTGCACCTAGTGTTAAAGCTAACGCGCGCCAAATTGGAAAGCTTGGTAAGTGACCTTATCAAACGCTCTATGAAGCCTTGTGAAGCTGCGCTAAAAGATGCGGGCGTTTCTAAAATTGAAATCGATGAAGTGATTTTGGTTGGTGGTATGACTCGTATGCCAAAAGTCATGGAAGAAGTGACAAAGTTCTTTGGTAAAGAGCCTAACAAAGGTGTGAATCCTGACGAAGTTGTTGCAATGGGTGCAGCTATTCAAGCAGGCGTTCTGCAGGGCGACGTTAAAGATGTTGTTCTACTGGATGTGACGCCCCTATCTTTGGGTATTGAAACTTTGGGTGGTGTGTTCACGCGTCTAATCGACCGCAATACAACGATCCCAACTAAAAAGTCGCAAATATTCTCTACTGCTGAAGACAATCAAAATGCAGTAACCATTCGTGTTTTCCAGGGCGAACGTGAAATGGCCATGGATAATAAGGTTCTGGGTCAGTTTAACCTAGAAGACATTCCACCAGCACCACGCGGCTTGCCGCAAATCGAAGTTACATTCGATATTGATGCAAACGGTATCGTTTCAGTTTCTGCCAAAGACAAAGGCACCAATAAAGAGCAGGTTATCACAATTCAAGCCTCTGGCGGTTTGTCTGATGATGACATTGACAAGATGGTTCAAGAAGCTGAAGAGAACGCCGAAGCAGATAAAGAACGTAAAGAACTGGTAGAAGCTAAGAACAGTGCAGAAAGCTTGATCCACAGCACAGAAAAAGCTGTGGAAGAGCATGCTGACAAGGTTGACCCTTCTACGATTGAAGTGATTGAGTTGTCGATCAAAGTGCTTAATGAAGCTTTAGAAACTGATGACGCGGCTAAAATCAAAGCACGCAGCCAAGATTTAACCGAAGCATCAATGAAATTGGGTGAAGCAATTTACAAAGCTGCCCAAGAAGCTGAACCAGAAGCACCAGAAGGTTACGGTGAGACTGATGAAGGCCCTCGTGGTGTTGACGAAGATATTGTCGATGCTGACTTTGAGGATCTTGGCAAGGAAGGTCGGTAATTCGACCTTTCCTGACTTTTGCAAAAGCTGGCCTAGAAATGGGCCAGCTTTTTGTGAAAAGGAGGAATTATGTCTAAACGTGATTATTACGAGTTATTAGGTGTATCCAAGGGTGCGTCTAACGCAGAAATTAAAAAAGCCTTTCGTAAAAAGGCAATGGAACTGCACCCTGACCGCAACAAAGGCGATGATACAGCCGAGGGTAAATTCAAAGAAGTTAATGAAGCATATGACGCCCTAAAAGACCCTGAAAAGAAAACCGCTTATGACCGTTATGGCCATGCAGCCTTTGAAGGTGGCATGGGTGGCGGAAGACAAGGTGGCCACGGCGGCGGCCCTGATTTTGGCTCTGCTTTTTCAGATGTATTTGATGACTTATTCGGTGACTTTGCAGGTCGCGGTGGGCGCGGTGGTGGCAATCGCCCTGCGCGAGGCTCTGATTTAAGGTACAATCTATCTGTATCACTTGAAGAAGCCTTCTTGGGTAAACAAGAAACCATCAGCGTTAATGCATCCGTAAATTGTGAAAGCTGTACAGGTACAGGTGCGCAAGACGGCACCGAACCTACTACTTGCCCAACATGTTCCGGCATGGGCAAAGTCCGTGCCCAACAAGGGTTTTTCACAGTTGAGCGCACATGCCCAACCTGTAACGGGCGTGGTAATATTATAACCAACCCATGCACAACCTGTGCTGGTTCTGGCCAGCAACAGCGCGAACGATCCTTAAGCGTAAATATTCCAGCTGGCGTTGAAACAGGAACCCGTATTCGTCTTTCTGGCGAAGGCGAAGCAGGTGCCCGCGGTGGCCCTACGGGCGATTTGTATATTTTCATTGAAGTTGCAGATCATGAAATATTTGAACGCGACGGCCCCAATATTTACTGCCGCGTACCTGTTACAATGACCTCTGCCGCATTGGGTGGTGAAATTGAAGTGCCTACTATCGATGGTGGAAAAAGCCGCGTCAAAATTCCATCAGGCTCACAATCTGGCACGCAAATGCGCTTGAAAGGCAAAGGTATGCCTGGGTTGCGCAGCAGTGCAAAGGGCGACTTATTTCTTGAGATAAGCGTTGAAACGCCTGTAAACTTATCGACTAGGCAAAAAGAATTGTTAAAAGAGTTCGCAACTTTGGGCAAAGATAACAGCCCAGAAAGTCATAACTTTTTCGGTAAGGTCAAAGGATTTTGGGAAGGAATGAAAGGTTAAAGACCTTTCATTCTTTCCGTATCACAAGACGCCATAACTGCCATATTCAAAACATCGTTAGACGATGACGTGACTGAGCAAAGCTGAATAGGTTTTTCAATACCTGACATAATGGGGCCGATTACAGTCGCCCCACCCAATTCTTGCATCATTTTAACTGAAATAGACGCAGAGTGACGTGCTGGCATTACCAAAATATTTGCTGGCCCTGTTAGGCGACTGAACGGGTAATTTTCCTGAATCTTCGCGTTCAGCGCAACGTCTACAGTCATTTCACCTTCGTATTCAAAATCAACGCCACGTGTATCTAATACGTCAGATGCAAGCTTCATTTTTTCAGCGCGTTCTGATGCAGGATAGCCAAAATTTGAAAAGCTAACAAAAGCAACACGAGGCTCTAACCCCATTCCGCGTGCAACTTTTGCAGCATGTTGCGCAATATCTGCAAGATCGTTTTGATCTGGCCATTCATTTACCAGCGTATCAGCGACAAGAACCACACGTCCGCCTTTAATTAGCGCATTTACACCAACCACACCGTCACCTGGCTCTACATCAAATACATGATTTAATAAGCGCATAACATGTGCAGATTTTCTGGTAGAGCCCGTAACCATCGCATCAACATGACCATGTTCCACCATCAATGCAGCAAATACATGCCGGTCACGCGAGGCAAGTTTATGCACGTCTGCCATATCATAGCCTTTACGTTGAAGCCGTTTATATAAGAACTCTTTGTAGGTTTCTAAATGCTCTGAATTACCTGCATTAACAATTTCAATTTCATCAAACGCATCGCCAATTCCTGCTTCTTCTAGCTTATTTTTTACATCATCAACTCTGCCAACGACAACTGCCTGACCCAATCCTGCGCGCGTATATGATACAGCCGCGCGTAATACTTTAGGATCTTGCCCTTCTGCAAATAACATACGAGCCTGAATGTTTCGGGCCCGTATGAACATAGCCTGTAAAACAGAAGCAACAGGATCGAGGCGGGATTTTAAATCAAGAGTATATGCTTCCATATCTATAATAGGCCGCCTTGATACCCCAGTATCCATACCTGCCTTAGCAATCGCTGGCGGTATAATATGTATCAAACGCGGATCAAACGGTGTTGGAATTATATATTCAGGTCCAAATGTAAGTTTTTTACCATATGCCAACCCAACTTCATCAGGAACATCAGCGCGGGCTAATTCTGCCAAAGCTTGTGCGCAGGCAATTTTCATTTCTTCATTAATGGAACGCGCATGAATATCCAACGCACCCCGAAACAAATATGGAAAGCACAATACATTGTTTACCTGATTGGGGTAGTCTGAACGACCCGTTGCAACAATAGCATCTGGCCTTACCGCATGAACTTCCTCTGGGGTGATCTCTGGATCGGGATTTGCCATAGCAAAAATAACGGGGTTCGGCGCCATGCTTTTCACCATTTCTTGGGTGACTGCACCCTTGGCAGAAACGCCCAACAGCACATCCGCACCTTCTAATGCTTCTGTTAGGCTACGCTTATCAGTAACAATAGCATGGGCAGATTTCCATTGGTTCATACCCTCTGTGCGGCCCTGATAAATAACACCCTTCGTATCACAAATTACACAATTATCATGCTTTGCACCCATTGCTTTGGCCAGTTCAAGGCACGCAATACCAGCTGCACCCGCACCATTTAAAACAATTTTAACATCTTCAATCTTCTTATCACTGATATACAAAGCATTTATTAGACCAGCCGCACAGATCACAGCAGTACCGTGCTGATCGTCGTGAAACACGGGAATATCCATTAACTCTTTTAATTGTTGCTCAATAATAAAGCATTCGGGGGCTTTAATATCTTCTAAATTAATACCCCCAAAACTTGGCCCCATTAATTTAACTGCGTTGATAAACTCATCTGCATCTTCAGTATCTAGTTCTAAATCAATCGAATTCACATCTGCAAACCGCTTAAATAATACTGATTTACCTTCCATTACCGGTTTTGAAGCCAAGGCACCTAAGTTGCCCAAACCCAAAATAGCAGTACCATTTGTAATCACGGCTACCATATTACCTTTTGATGTATAATCGTATGCAGTTTCAGGGTTTTCAGATATTGCCAATACAGGAACAGCAACACCTGGCGAATAGGCTAGTGACAGGTCACGCTGTGTGGCCATGGCAGTAGAGGGGATGATTTCTATTTTCCCTGGTTTTGGCTCTAGGTGATATTGTAAAGCTTCTTCATCTGTTATTTTACGTGCATCCGACATCATATTTCCAATTAGTTTAACGTTAAACCATTAATCATTCGATCTGTTTTAAGTCTTTTTGCTATGATTTACAAGAAACATTCCTGTTTAACCTTTCGCTTCAATTATGTGTTGGTTATCCTATGTTCAAGCAAACCTTGGGGGTAGCAGTGTCAGCACCAAAAAGTGCCATAACGCCAATGATGGCGCAGTTTTTGGCAATTAAAGCCGATTACCCCGATGCTTTGCTGTTCTACCGCATGGGTGATTTCTATGAGATGTTTTTTGATGATGCAGTTCAAGCAGCTGGCGCATTGGATATTGCCCTAACAAAACGCGGGAAACATTTAGGGCAAGATATACCGATGTGCGGCGTTCCACATCATGCATCTGAAGGTTATTTTTTAACGCTCATCCGTAAAGGATATCGCGTAGCAGTATGCGAACAGCTAGAAAGCCCTGTTGAGGCGAAAAAGCGTGGATCAAAATCCGTGGTAAAACGCGGCGTTGTCCGATTGGTCACACCCGGTACGTTAACCGAAGATAGCCTGTTAAATGCCAGACAACATAATTTTTTATGTAGTTTTTCAAACATCCGCGGGGAATGTGCCCTTGCTTGGGTAGATATATCGACAGGTGACTTTTTTGTTCAGCCCTGCACGCCCGTCATGCTTGGGCCATTGCTAGCAAGGTTAGCACCAAAAGAAGTTTTAATATCCGAAGCCGCCGATATGAATGTACAAGATAGCATTCAGGAAAACGCAAGTTCTGCAACAATACTAGCGCGCGCAAGCTTTGACAGTGATTTAGCTCAAAATAGACTGTGTAATCTATTTAATGTTAAAACCCTTGAAGGGTTTGGTGCGTTTACAAGGCCAGAACTATCCTGCCTTGGCGCAATAGTTGATTATCTTGATATTACACAAAAAGGAAAACTTCCATTGATGCGCCCGCCCGTGCAGGAGCTTGGCAGTGAAGCCGTTCAGATTGATGCAGCAACGCGGCGAAATTTAGAACTTACACGATCATTAGCAGGTGAAAAATCTGGTTCACTTTTACACTCGATTGACCGCACGATTACAGGTGCAGGCGGACGATTGTTAGATCTTAGACTAAAAAACCCTTCCACAGATATTGCGAAAATTAATAACCGTCTAGAATGTGTTACATATTATTCTGAACACATAGAAAAATGCGAAACCTCACGCGACTCATTAAAACACGTGCCAGATATTAACCGCGCCATATCACGCCTATCACTAGACCGTGGCGGCCCAAGGGATTTGGTTGCGATCAAAAATGGCCTTATACAAGCAAATTCATTTTTAACCAGCTTTGCCATATCCGATTTACCGGCTGAACTGGCGAAAATAGTAAAATCATTAAAGACAGATTTGAAAATTATTGAATTGTTAGACATTGCAATTAATGACGCGCCACCGTTGCTAACCCGTGATGGTGGTTTTGTTAAAGCCGGTTATCACGCAGAACTTGATGAGCTGCGCGGGCTACGAGATGAGGGTCGCAAATTTATTTTAGGGCTTCAGGCTGACTATAGTTTGAAAACCGAAATCAATGCGTTAAAAATAAAACACAACAATGTATTGGGGTATTTCATTGAAGTACCTGCTGGTCATTCAAAGAAAATGTTAAACGAGCCGCTATCTCAAACATTCATTCACCGCCAGACAACGGCAAATGCTGTGCGCTTCACAACGGTAGAGCTGTCAGAACTGGAAACTAAAATCTTAAATGCTGGTGGGCGTATTTTAGAAATCGAAAAACAAATCTTTACCGATGTTACCGCTTTTATGCTGAAACATGCAGCCCAAATCAATGTTTGCGCAAAAGCACTTGCAGAGATTGATGTTCATACAAGTTTTGCCGATCTTGCAATCCAAGAAAATTGGGCAAGGCCCGTTTTAACCAAAGGGTTAGAATTTGAGATTGTTTCTGGCCGTCATCCTGTTGTCGAAATGTCCCTGCGCAAACAGGCCTCTGGCCATTTTGTGGCAAATGATTGTGATTTATCCGCAGGTGAGGCCGACAGTAAACCTGTCTGGCTACTTACTGGCCCCAATATGGCTGGTAAATCAACATTTTTACGCCAAAACGCTTTAATTACCATTTTGGCGCAGATCGGTAGCTATGTTCCCGCTACATCTGCTAAAATTGGCATTGTTTCGCAAATATTTTCCCGCGTTGGCGCATCGGATGATTTGGCACGCGGCCAGTCAACATTTATGGTTGAAATGGTTGAAACCGCTTCGATTTTAAACCAAGCAGGCCCACGCGCTTTGGTTATTTTAGACGAAATTGGGCGCGGTACCGCTACATACGACGGCCTATCTATTGCATGGGCCACGTTAGAACATTTACACGATGTTAATAAATGCCGCTGCCTGTTTGCTACGCATTATCATGAATTAACCAAGCTATCTGAAAAATTAGGCGGGCTAACCAACGCAACTGTTACTGTGCGCGAATGGGAAGGCGACATCATATTTTTACACGAAGTTCGCAAAGGATCTGCCGATCGGTCATATGGGGTACAGGTAGCTAAACTTGCCGGATTACCACCAGCTGTGATTGAACGCGCTAAACATGTTTTAGAAAAATTAGAACGTAACCATAAGGGTAACGCAACTGACACGCTATTTGATGAGTTACCTTTGTTTTCAGCATCACCAGCAGCCGTATATTCTAACAAGCCAAGTGAGGTTGATAATTTTCTTGCTGACATCACGCCTGATAATTTAAGCCCGCGAGAGGCTTTGGATATTTTATATCAGCTTAAAAAGTTAGAATGATCTATAGGCCAGGCCCGTCATCACCTGGTGATAAATCCTGACCGAAACATAAAAAATTACCATCCAGATCTTCGATATCCAAATCACGACAACCGTAAAAACGATCCATCACTTCGCGTTGCAGCTTAACGCCATTACCTGTAATTTGTGCAGCATACGCATCTATGTCTGCGACATAAAAGTAAGCTATCCAAGGGCCGCCTGACTTGCTGCCTTCGCCACGCGTTAAACCAACTGTGATTTTATCCATAACCACGATTGCAAAACTTGCGGTTCCATCATCGTCTTTCCAGCAGCCCGCTAAAGAAAACCCCAAACCTTCGGTGAAAAAGCTTGCGGATTTTTCCACGTTTTTTACCGATAAAACTGGCATTGAACGTTGACCTTGGATCATTTTGAACCCTTCCAATTAACGGCTTGAAGAAACTCCAACTTGGGCCGCACGCAGCAAACGATCACCAATTTTAAAGCCTTGGTTCATCACCTGAATAATATGACCAGCTTTAATATCTGGCACTGGCGCTTCAAACATAGCTTCGTGGACCTGTGGATTAAACTTGTCACCGATCAGCGGCAACACTGCTTCAATTTTATGGTTCCGAAAAACAGAAAGCAGTTCGCGTTGGGTTAATTCAATACCTTCGATTAATGCCTTAGAGGCCGCCCTTTGCGTATCATCAATCGCGTCCAAAGCACGTGACATATTATCGTAAACTGACAACATATCTTTTGCCAGTTTTGCACCGCCGTAAATCTCTGCATCGCGGCGATTACGTTCACCCCGTTTGCGTTGATTTTCGGCCTCAGCCAAAGCGCGCATTAACTTATCTTTAAGTTCTTTTGCTTCAAGTCTAAGCTCTTCAACTTCAGATATTTCCATAGCTTCTTCGCTGATGTCAATTTCTTCAAAATCATCAATATCATCAAAACTTGGAATAATTTCTTTTTCCATTTTCGCTTCTTCTGTTTGCTTTTCGTCAGCCATTTTTTCTGCCTTCGTATCCTATTTTGACAACACGCGACCCATCAGTTGCGCGGTATAATCCACGATCGGTACTATCCGACCATAATTTAGGCGCGTTGGGCCTATAACACCCACCGCGCCAATAACTTTCCGTTCAGAGTTCATATAAGGAGAAACCACCAAAGAGCTACCCGAAAGTGAAAAAAGTTTGTTTTCTGAGCCAATAAAAATTCGCACACCTTCACCTTGCTCTGACAAAGATAAAAATTCGGCAATTTCTTTCTTTTGCTCTAAATCATCAAACAATTCTTTAACGCGGTCTAGATCTTGCTGTGTGCTTGCGTCTTCTATTAAATTTGAACGCCCGCGCACGATAAGCCGTGCATCCATATCTGTTTCCAGTGACCAACTGGCAACGCCATCTTTTATTAAATTTTGGGCAAGCCCATCCAATTCAAGCCGATGCTTTTCTATTTCTCTAAACAACACTGTTCGCAAATCACTTAACGTATGCCCTGCAACGACAGAGTTTACGAAATTAGCAGCCTCTCGCATAGATGATGGTGTTTGCCCTGGGGACGGGGTGAACACGCGATTTTCAACCTGCCCATCTGCCATCACCAATATAACCAAAGCCCTATCAGGCGTAAGCGAAACAAATTCAATATGCTTTATGGGTGTTTCTGATTTAGGCGCAAACACAACACTTGCACTATGGGTAAGCCCAGATAAAAGTGCGCCGGCCTTGTCTATTAACGACCCAATTTCACTTTCTTCTTTTGAAATAGATTTTTCAATTTGCTTACGTTCTTCATTGGGCAAATCACCCACTTCCAACAATCCATCCACAAACATACGCAAACCTTGCTGTGTAGGAATACGGCCTGATGAAATATGTGGGCTATCCAACAACCCCAAATGCTCTAAATCTTGCATAACATTGCGTATTGTTGCCGCCGATACTTGCTCAGTTAAGGATCGTGTTAATGTTCTAGAGCCCATAGGCTCACCTGTTTCTAGGTACGATTCTACTAACAGCCGAAAAACCTCACGGCTGCGGCTATTTAAATTAGTAATCGGGCTAGTAGGTAAATCGACCAAGGGTTCATCCAAACTATAAAGCCTGTTATTTCTAGGGATTGTTATGCCATACGTCAATCGGCCTTTACACCTTTGGCATCAAACAGGTATCACGCATCAAAACAAAGGAACAATCCCATGCGCCCATCACAACGAGCAACCAACCAAATGCGTACTATAACCGTTGACACAAATGTCACCAAACACGCTGAAGGGTCATGCCTTATTAAATGTGGCGATACGCACGTAATATGCACTGCATCCGTAGAAGAGCGCGTACCGCCCTTTATGCGTAATACTGGTTTAGGTTGGGTTACAGGTGAATATGGCATGCTTCCGCGCGCCACAAACACGCGTAACCGACGTGAAGCAACTGCAGGTAAGCAATCTGGCCGCACACAAGAAATTCAACGCCTAATTGGCCGCTCGTTACGGGCTGGTATCGACAGGGTTGCATTGGGTGAACGTCAAATTACGATCGATTGTGATGTAATTCAGGCAGATGGCGGAACGCGCTGCGCCTCTATCACTGGCGGATGGATAGCGCTGCGTCTGGCTGTAAATGGATTGCTTGAAAATAAGTTAATCAAAAACGACCCGATTATTGGCCATGTAGCCGCTGTTAGCTGTGGCATTTACGGCGGACAGCCTGTTTTAGATCTGGATTATGCAGAAGATAGTGAAGCAGGAACAGATGCTAATTTCGTTATGACAGATACAAACGGCATTATTGAAATTCAAGGTTCTGCTGAGGGTGCTACATTTTCACGAACAGAATTTAATGCCCTAATGGATTTGGCAGAATTAGGTACCGCAGAACTGGTTGCAGTGCAAAAAGCGGCAACTTTGTAAATGCGTAAGCTTACCGAAAATAAGCTGGTACTTGCATCCCACAACAAAGGTAAGCTTGTTGAAATTGCAGAGCTTCTTAAGCCTTTTGGCAAATCTGTTATATCAGCAGGCAGCCTAGGCTATGATGAGCCTGCCGAAACGGAAAACACATTTGAAGGTAATGCGCGCATAAAGGCGCATTATGCTGCAAAACATTCAGATTTACCCGCGCTTTCAGATGATAGCGGATTAGAGGTTCAGGCATTATCCAACGCACCCGGTGTTTATTCAGCTGACTGGGCCGAAACTCCAAACGGGCGTGATTTTGATATGGCTATGGCAAAGGTTTGGGATGAATTACAACAATCCCAAACATTAGCTCCTTATAAAGCTAGATTTATATGTGTTTTATGCATTGCTTGGCCAGATGGACATGATGAGGTTTTTCGTGGATATGTCACCGGCACAATAATTTGGCCCATGCGTGGTGAATATGGGTTTGGTTATGATCCTATTTTTCAACCATCTGGCCACAATGAAACCTTTGGTGAAATTGATCCAAAGGCTAAGCACGCCATCAGTCACCGTGCTGATGCATTTCAAAAACTAACATCAGAGTGTTTATGTGACTGAAGATTGGCAAAATGGCGGTTTTGGAATTTATATTCACTGGCCCTTTTGCCTGTCAAAATGCCCCTATTGCGATTTTAATTCACATGTTCGAAACACTATAGACCACAGCGTTTGGAAGACAGCGTTGCTATATGAGCTACAACACGCGGCTACCTTAACGCCTGGGCGAACTGTTCAATCAATTTATTTTGGCGGCGGCACACCAAGTTTAATGGAACCAGATACCATTAATGCAATCATTAACGAAATAACCAAACTGTGGCATATCGGAAACAACGTTGAAATCACCCTAGAAGCAAATCCCACATCGGTTGAGGCAACTAAGTTTAGTAATTTTAAAGCTGCTGGGGTTAATCGGGTATCAATGGGTGTGCAGGCATTAAACGATATTGATCTAAAGCGACTAGGCAGGTTACACACAGCTAAAGAAGCTATGCAAGCATTTGATATTGCACATAAAAACTTTGAGCGCATTAGCTTTGACTTAATTTATGCGCGGCAAGATCAGACTTTAGATAGTTGGGTGTCAGAACTTAAGTTCGCCCTAACGCAAGCCGCAGATCATCTATCTTTATATCAGCTAACCATAGAAAATGGTACGCGCTTTGGTGAATTATACGATCTTGGAAACCTTAAGGGCCTGCCCGATGATAATTTGGCGGCTGATATGTATGCCACCACGCAAGAAATATGTGCAGATGCAGGCCTTAATGCATATGAGATATCAAATTATGCAAAAGAAGGTGCTGAATCGCGCCATAATATGATTTACTGGCGCTACGGTGATTATATTGGAATTGGCCCCGGCGCACATGGACGAATAACTTTGGATGGCAAAAAACAAGCAACTATAACCCCAAGCCTACCAGAGGCGTGGCTACAAAGAGTGCAATCAAATGGCCATTCTTTGCAATTAAATGAAATTATATCTAAGCCAGAACAAGCAGAAGAATACCTTATGATGTCATTACGATTAAGTGAGGGAACAAGCCTATCAAGGTTTCAATCTTTATATAGCGCCCCAATGAATCAAATCAAAATTAATGCCCTTGTTGAACAAAAACTATTAACCTGTACAAATGATACACTTATCGCAACCAAGGCTGGCCGCATGATTTTAAATGCAATCTTAAAAGAGCTACTCACCTAGATGAAAGTGCTTTGGTTTATAGCTGGTTGCACCTGTGTGGCACTAGGTACCATTGGCATTATCCTGCCCCTACTGCCTACCGTTCCATTTTTACTGTTAGCCGCAGTGTGTTTTGCAAAATCATCAAATAAAGCACATAGCTGGCTGATAAATCATAAAATACTTGGCCCACCAATTCAAGATTGGTACAGTAGCGGTGCAATTCGAAAGCCTGCCAAAATTGCTGCAAGTGTTTGTATTATTACTGCTTTTATTCTGTCACTAGCGTTTAATATCGTCTGGTGGGCCTTGGCCTTACAGGCAATCGTTTTAACTTGTGTATCTGTTTTTATTTGGAGCCGCCCAGAGGCCTAGCAGATAATAATTGGCAAAGCCCATCAAGTTGTTCTAGTGAATCATAAGATATAGTCACAGACCCTGTGCCGTTTGCCTCTTGATGGTTAATCGATACTTTCATGCTTAAGTTAGCCGTCAGATCATTTTCTAGAACGATTGTATCCGCATCTTTTTCAATAGATTTTACTTTATTTCTTGCTGGTGCAGCATCACCATCTAAATGGCTCTTTTTCGCTAAACGTTCTGTTTCACGTACCGATAGGCCTTTTGAAACCACAATAGCAGCTAATTTTGCTGGGTTATCTGCCGCTACTAACGCTCGCGCGTGACCAAAAGACAAATCACCAGATCGCAATAGGTTTTGAACACCTTCTGGCAAGTGCAATAGGCGCAATATATTTGCAATATGGCTTCTACTTTTTCCTAATGCTTTTGCCAACTTTTCTTGTGTATGCCCATAACTGTCCATTAATTGCCTAAACCCCAAAGCCTCTTCAACTGGGTTTAGGTCTGTTCGCTGAACATTTTCAATTATGGCAACCTCTAGCACCTCTGTATCATCCATCTGGCGAACAATAACCGGAACTTCGTGCAACTGCGCCAACTGAGCTGCTCTCCAGCGTCGCTCCCCTGCAACTATTTGATATAAATCAGTTTTATCAGGGTCAACACGGACGATTATGGGTTGAATAATACCTTTTTCAGAAATGGATTGTGCCAACTCTTCCAAATCATCCTGAACAAAATCCTGTCTTGGTTGGTTTGGGTTTGCAGCAACTTTCTCAATAGGAACTAAAAGTTCAGACTTTACCACTGCAGAAGTTATCTCACTTGCATCGGAAGGTGAAATTGGTTCGGCATCAATATCTGCCATTAGTGCAGATAAGCCCCTGCCTAGGCCTCTTTTTTCATTTTTCTTATTCATTTTATTTCCAATGGCTTAGATGGTTTCTTACTGGTTTGGCGTCGTATAAACTCTGCCGCTAAACGCCTGTAGGCAATACTGCCCCTACTTGAAGAATCATATATAATACCTGGCAATCCAAACGAAGGCGCTTCGCTTAGTCTAACATTTCTTGGCACAACCGTTTCAAACACCAGTGCGCCCAGATTATCACGCACGTCACTTTCAACCTGCCCAGACAGGTTATTCCGCTTGTCATGCATCGTAAGCACAATACCTTCAAAAACAAGCGACTTATTAATAGTATCGCGCACTTCGCGCACTGTAAGCATTAGCTGTGAAAGCCCTTCTAAGGCAAAAAATTCGCATTGAAGCGGAACCAGAACCGAGTGGCTAGCAGCTAAGGCATTCAAAGTCAGCAAATTCAAAGATGGTGGGCAATCAATTATGATATAATCCATTCCCTCTGTAAATTTTTTATTACTAAGCGATTGTTTTAAACGTAATATTCTTCCACGATCCTGTATTAACTCAACATCGACAGAGCTTAAATCCGTTGTAGACGGCGCAATAAATAAGTTATCTACGCTGGTTTTTACCATACAATCGACAATATCAGTGCGATCAACAATTACATCATACATCGTGATCTTTCGATCCCTTGCATCAATACCCAACCCTGTAGAAGCATTACCTTGGGGATCAAAATCTATAATCAGTGTTTTTTTGCCCGCTAAGGCCAAAGCTGCTGCTAAATTAATAGCTGTGGTTGTTTTGCCCACGCCGCCTTTCTGATTGGCTACAGAAACAATTTTCGGTGTGTTATTGGTATTTTCTTGGTCATTCACGTTCTAAATTCCAAACTTTAAGGATCACACCTGTATCATCAGAAATGCTTTTAGTCTTTTGAGACTGAAACCGCCATGAATCAAGGGCCTTTTCAACCTCTTTATCACAGCCCTTACCTTTCAAAAACAGGCAAAAAGCGTTATCCGTTAAAAATTTGTATGAAAGATCAAATAACGTATCTACGGGCGCCAATGCCCTTGCAGAAACTACATCTGCTTGCAAATTTTGTACGTTTTCTATCCGATCTCCGATTATTTTAGTATTAAGATATGTTTCACGTGAAACATTTTTAAGAAACGCACACTTTCTTATGTCGCTTTCAATTAAATAAAACTTAACATTAGGCGCCTGATGCTTTGCTAATATTGCCAAAACCAACCCTGGAAACCCACCGCCAGATCCAATATCAAGCCAAATATTAAGATCTATGGGGCGATGTTGCCAAATTTGAGCCGAATCAATAACGTGTCGTTGCCAAACATCCTCTATTGTTGATTTACCCACTAAATTTATGGTCTTATTCCATTTAATAAGTAAATTTACTAAAACCTTAAGATCGTCAATAGCTTCCTTAGATACATCTAATTCATTAAAAAGAGTGTTCTGAACAGTTTCTTCATTACTCATGCGCTTTTATTAGATCGCGCGACACGAATCTTCCCCAATAGCAATGTAAGTGCGGCAGGCGTCATGCCATCAATCCGGCCAGCCTGCGCAAGTGTGGCTGGGCGTACTGTTGTTAATTTTTGCTGTAACTCGTTTGATAGACCCGGAATACCCACATAATCAAACCCGTCAGGAATACTAAACTGTTCATCGCGGCGCATTGCCTGAATATCATTTTTTTGCCGGTCAATCAGTTTTGCATAAACTGCATCGCGCTCTACTTGTTGTGCTGTGTTATTATCTAACTCTTTGATTTCAGGCCATATGTTAGACAAAACAGATAAATCAATATCTCTAAATGCTAATAATTCCAAAGCATTGCGACGAATGCCATCTTGGTTAATTTTGATACCACTCTTACCTGCCTCATTGGGTGTTATCGTTGTTTGAGATAGCATGACTTTTGCAGCAGTAAGGCGTTCCATTTTCTTTAAAAAATGCAACTTACGTTCATCATGTACCAAACCTAAATCAATACCTTTTTGCGTAAGCCTTTGGTCTGCATTATCGGCGCGCAATGAAAGTCGATATTCGGCACGAGAAGTAAACATCCGGTAAGGTTCAGACACTCCACGCGCTGTAAGGTCATCAATCATAACGCCAATATACGCTTCAGCGCGATCAAAATGAACAGCTTCTAGGCCGAAAGCGTTGCGACTTGCATTTAATCCAGCCACCAAACCTTGGGCTGCCGCCTCTTCATAACCTGTTGTGCCATTTATTTGGCCTGCGAAATACAAACCTGATATGTTTTTTAGCTCTAATGAAGGCTTCAGTGATCTTGGATCAATGTAATCATATTCTATAGCATATCCTGGTTGTAATATTCTAACCTCTTCAAGACCCACAATGGATTTTACATATTCTTCCTGCACTTCAACTGGCAGAGATGTCGAAATGCCGTTTGGATAAATTACATTATCAGTAAGGCTTTCGGGTTCAAGAAATATTTGATGTGATGATTTATCTGCAAACCGAATTATTTTATCTTCAATTGAGGGGCAATAGCGTGGTCCGACACCATCGATATGACCACCGTACATAGCTGATTTTGAAAGGTTTTTTTCAATAATCTCGTGTGTTTTTTCGTTGGTATGGGTGATACCACATGATATTTGCCGGGCGAAAGCATTCTTGTGCATAAAGGAAAATAGTGAGGGCTCATTATCTGCCGGCTGAAATTCTAGGTTGTCCCAATTTATAGTTTTTCCATCAAGGCGTGGTGGCGTACCAGTTTTCAAACGCCCCATAGGTAAATTAAAACTATCCAACCGTTCTGCTAGAGGAATTGTAGCTGCGTCACCCATTCGGCCACCAGAACGAGATATATTTCCAATATGAATAACACCGCGCAGGAAGGTTCCAGTCGTTAAAATAACCGAAGCGGACTTTAACTTTGTGCCGTCCGCTAAAGTAACACCTTTTATTACATTTCCTGTTTGCAATAGATCGGCGACTTCCGCCTCGATTACATTTAAACCTTCTTTATTAGTAAATTCTTCCTGCATGGCCGATTTATACAAAGCACGGTCAGCCTGTGTTCTTGGCCCTTGTACCGCAGGGCCTTTACGTCGGTTAAGCAGGCGAAATTGAATACCTGCCTTATCTGCAACGCGGCCCATAGCACCATCCAGCGCATCTATTTCACGCACCAAATGGCCCTTGCCCAAACCACCTATCGCTGGGTTACAAGACATTTCGCCTATTTTAGAAAATTGATGCGTTACCAATGCCGTTTTCGCACCCGCTCGCCACGCCGCTTGTGCCGCTTCTGCCCCCGCATGACCACCACCTATAACAATTACATCAAAATGTTTCACGTGAAACAACCCTATCTTTAAATTCTATTTCCCAAGGCAAAAACTGGAAAATATCTCATCAAGTATGTGTTCTACATCAACGCGACCAATAAGGGAATTCAAAGCATAAATTCCTTGATGCATTTCTAATGCGGCAACTTCAGAAAACCCATAACCATCTGATATTATTGACTTACCTTCTGAAATATACGATATTGCTTTAGTAAGCGCCACACGATGCCGTTCGTGTGTAGCAACTTGCGTATTGGATGATTTCAGTTCTAGCTTGTTTGAGATTTCTAAAATTAGATCATCGATTCCCGCACCCGTTATAGATGATACATTCAACCCTTTTTGTTCGGGGCGTAAATCTGATTTTGACCAAACTTGAATATCATCCGACGAAGGCGAAATTCCATATTCAGATCGAATGCCGTTTTCATTTAGAAATACGCGTAAATCTGCCTGCTTTGCCCGGTCTATTGCGCGCTTAACACCTATTGTTTCAACAATATCGTCAGTTTCGCGCAACCCAGCTGTATCTAGCAGCGTTACGGGCAAGCCGTTTATGTTCATTCTTACTTCAATAACATCGCGCGTCGTGCCTGCAATTTCTGATGTAATCGCAGCCTCACGTCCTGCTAGGGCGTTAAGTAAGGTAGACTTACCTGCATTTGGGGGCCCGACTATTGCAATTTCATATCCTTCACGAATACGTTCGGCGGCGAAACTACCTTTTACCTGCTCCTTAAGATCGTCTAAGGTTTTTGTTAACAATTCAAATACTTCAGGTGTTACATCCTGGGGAACATCTTCATCAGCAAAATCTATTGTGGCTTCAATAAGCGCCACTGCACGTATTAAGTCACGCCGCCATTCTTCAACTTTATCTGTAAGTCCGCCCTGCATAACCAGCAAAGCTTGCTTTTGTTGCAATTCAGTTTCAGCGTCAATTAAATCACCTAATCCCTCTACTTGTGAAAGATCTAAGCGGTTATTCATTAAGGCCCTTCTGGTAAATTCACCCGGATCGGCCATGCGGCAATTATCAAGATCTGAAAGTCGCGCAAATACCGATGAAATAACCGCAATACTACCATGGCACTGCAGCTCTATAACATCTTCGCCAGTAAAGCTTGCAGGGCCCTTAAAGCCGATAACTAAAGCTTCATCAATAATTTCATTATGTTTGTTTAGTAAATTTCTAACAACAGGATTGCGGACAGGTGTATTGAGTTTAGTTATTTCCAGTGCTGCATTAAATGCACCAGACCCAGAAATTCGTATAACAGAAACTCCAGCACGACCTTTAGCAGTAGCAAGCGCAAAAATTGTATCAGACATATAGTAACCCTTTGTTTTTAAGGGGTTTATGTATTCATTGAATCAAAGAAGTCAGCGTTAGATTTTGTTTGCTTAAGCTTACCAAGTAAAAACTCTATCGCATCTGTTGTGCCCATAGGGTTAAGAATTCTACGCAAAACAAACGTTTTAGCCATATTCCCTGGATCGGTTAACAATTCCTCTTTACGTGTACCTGATTTCATTATGTCTATCGCAGGGAATACACGCTTATCAGCAATTTTACGATCCAGAACAATTTCCGAATTACCTGTACCTTTAAATTCTTCAAAGATCACTTCATCCATACGCGACCCCGTATCGATTAGGGCGGTTGCGATAATCGTTAGTGATCCACCTTCTTCAATGTTCCGTGCAGCCCCAAAGAAGCGTTTTGGGCGCTGTAGGGCGTTCGCATCAACACCACCTGTCAAAACTTTACCAGAGGACGGTACAACTGTGTTAAACGCCCGTCCAAGCCTAGTGATACTATCAAGTAAGATCACAACATCGCGCTTATGTTCTACAAGACGCTTAGCTTTTTCAAGAACCATTTCAGAAACCGCTACGTGACGCGTAGCCGGCTCATCAAAAGTAGAAGACACAACTTCACCCTTAACAGAGCGTTTCATATCTGTAACTTCTTCAGGACGTTCGTCAATTAGAAGTACTATTAGATAACATTCAGGATGATTTTTTTCGATAGAATGGGCAATATTTTGCAAAATAACGGTTTTACCAGTTCTGGGTGGTGCAACAACCAAAGAACGTTGGCCTTTACCAATAGGGGCAACTAAATCAATAACACGTGCAGATTTGTCTTTTCTGGAAGGATCATCAATTTCCATCGTCAAACGTTCTTCAGGATAAAGCGGCGTTAGATCATCAAAGTGCACTTTATGCTTGGCATTTTCTGGATCGGTGAAATTAATTGATATTGGTTTTGTAAGTCCAAAATACCGCTCACCTTCATTTGGTGCCTGAATAACACCCTCTACTGTATCACCTGTACGCAATGAATATTTACGCATTTGCGTTGGGCTTACATAAATATCTTCAGGTCCAGGTAGGTAATTTGATTCTGGTGATCGTAAAAATCCAAATCCATCTTGTAAAACTTCTAAAACACCATCCCCAACAATTTCACAGCCTTCTGCTGCCATTTCTTTCAAAATAGCAAACATCATATCACCTTTGCGCATTGATGATGCGTTTTCTATTTCTAATTCCTCTGCCATTTTCAATAAATCTGCAGGGGCTTTTGCTTTCAATTCAGAAAGACTAATCGTTTCACTATTCATAACAGACTACTCGCGTTTGTTTGCGGGGATTATATATTTGAAGAGAGCTTATAAACGGTGGGGGACACCAAGCTTTTATGACTTTTAATCTGAAACTTATGAAAGAGTCAAATACTGTTAAAAGGGCCGTGCAATTACCATCACAACAATAATAATCATTAAAACCGTAGGTATTTCATTTGCAAGCCTATAACCCTTACCTGATAATCTGGGCATTCCTTTTGTAAGTAATTTTCTTTCTTTTGAAAGCCAACCGTGAAAAGCTGACATAAGAATTACCATTATTGCTTTTACCCAAGGCCAACCTTCAGACCAATCAATAATACCAGGTGTAAAGACCATTAAAAGCCCACAAACCCATGTGATAATCATTGCCGGATTTATTATACGTTTAAGTAGTAAATATTCCCAGCGTTCTAATGTCACTTTAGGATCAAATGCTTTAGGGTCAGTTTCTACATGGTACACAAATAAACGTGGTAAATAGAGCATACCTGCCATCCATGAAATAACAGCAATTACATGTAATGATTTTATCCAAGGATAAATATTTGAAAGAATGTCAGTCATTATTAACCCTAGTTTAGAAGACCCTATAATAAATAATATATAGTAAGGTTGTTGTTTGTAGTAGGAACAGTGAGTAATAAGGATAAAATTTAAATGCACAATTATCATTATAAATTTTTTGCGTGATAAGTTATAAACATCTTGGTAGTAAATCTGATTAAGATAATAAAAACAATATGTTAAAAATATTATGGGCGGTATATAAATCTGAATAATAAATTCTGTTAACATTTAACAATGATAGAAATTAAAGTTATTCCTTGTGGACAATAAAATTGGAAGCGGGGGTAATATTTAGAAAACCACATGCTTTTAAAATATGTGGAAGTTTTGTTAATCCCTTACAAAATGTATCTACAAGTTATAAACAGGCTACAGGTGTATATTTTAACATAGAAAATCAAAGGTAAACTCGTGACAACTGTTGTTCTTGCATCTGGATCTAGTATTCGGGCTAAGCTTTTACGCGATGCTGGTGTTAGATTTTCTACGAAAGTAAGCAAAATTGATGAAGCATCAATAATTGCATCTTTAAAGACGGAAAAAGCAAAACCGAAAGATGTTGTAGATTTATTAGCAGAATATAAAGCCCAGCGCGTTGCTTTGAAATATAGCGATGCGATCGTAATTGGGTGCGATCAAATATTGGTCTGTGATAAAGAAATATATGAAAAGGCACAAACGCTTGATGCGGCACGTTCAACACTTCAGTCTTTGCGCGGTAAAGCACATCAATTAATGTCAGCAGTTGTTATTTTTGAACAGGGAAAACCAGTTTGGCGCCATATGGGGCGGGCACAACTGGTTATGCGTGATTTCTCAGATTTATATTTAGAGAATTATATTGAGCAAAACCGCGATACAATTTTAAGTTCTGTAGGGTGCTATAGGTTAGAAGAAGAAGGTGTGCAGTTATTTTCACACATCCAAGGCGACTATTTTACAATTTTAGGGATACCCTTATTAGAGGTGCTAGGTTTTCTACGATCTCATGGGGTTTTAAAACAGTGAAGACAGATAAAATTATTAAGGCAGCCGTAATAGGATGGCCAATTAACCATAGTAAGTCACCGCTAATTCACGGGTATTGGCTGGCTAAAGCAGGTATTCTAGGCAGTTATGAAGCTATAGGAATTGCACCTGAAAGCTTTAATGCAGGTATTAGTAATTTGGTATTGCAAGGTTATGCTGGGTGTAACGTTACGATACCGCATAAAGAAACAGCGCTGAATAAGGCGGATAGTGTTTCTGATAGGGCGCAGGCGATAGGCGCTGCAAATACGCTGGTTTTTAAAGATGGTAAAATTTTCGCGGACAATACAGATGGTATTGGGTTTATTAATAATTTGAAACAAGGCGCACCTGATTGGCGCGCATCTGCTGGAACGGCACTTGTTTTGGGTGCAGGGGGTGCCGCACGCGCTATCGTTTATGCATTGTTGCAAGATGGTGCGCCAAAAGTTTTAATTGCTAACCGTACTTTGGAAAAAGCTAAAATACTTTCAGATTTTTTTGGTGATAAGGTTGGCGTCGTTTCAATAAATGAAGTTCCAGATGCGCTGGGGGAAGTTCATACGTTTGTGAATACAACTGCACTGGGTATGACGGGGCAACCTGAGTTAATTATTGATATTTCCAGCCTTCCTAAAACTGCATTGGTAACAGATATTGTATATAATCCCTTAACAACTGATTTGTTAAAGCAAGCCCAAGGCCTTGGTTTGATAACTGTAGATGGTTTGGGAATGCTACTGCACCAGGCAGTGCCGGGGTTTGAGGCTTGGTTTGGTGTGCGACCAGTTGTTGACGTTGAATTGCGCCAGAAAGTTTTGGCTGGGTGATGTGTGATTTGTACGTTCTGGGCCTTACAGGCTCAATAGGAATGGGAAAATCGACTACTGCGGAAATGTTTCGTGATGAAGGGATCGCCGTTTGGGATGCGGATGCAGCCGTTCATGAATTATATACCACTCACGTTGATACAATTAATGAAATTGCTGTCATTGCGCCAGTTGCAGTAGGGGCAGACGGTGTAAGTCGTGAAATACTGCGCAATTTGTTACAGGCTGATGATACGTTGTTTTCAAAGCTTGAGAAAATCGTTCATCCTGCCATTCGAATGCACCGAGATGCATTTTTAGACCGATGTCGTGATTTAAAGTTGCAGTTGGCTGTAGTAGATATTCCACTGCTTTTTGAAACCCAAGCGGATAAATGGCTAGATGGCATATTGGTTGTTACTACTGATCCAGAAACGCAACAAAGTCGTGTGATGGCACGTAAGGGTATGACAAAACAGGCCTTTGATATGATTTTATCGAAACAGTTACCTGATACAGAAAAACGCGCCCGCGCAGATTTTATTATTGAAACAAAAACGCTGGATTATGCGCGGTCTGAAGTTCATAGTTTAATTAAGAAACTAACGGATAAACCGAAAAATGCGTGAAATTGTTTGGGATACAGAAACAACAGGGTTTGAGGCCGAAGGCGGTGACCGTTTGGTAGAAATCGGGGCGGTTGAGCTGTTTAATCATATGCCAACGGGGAAAGTTTACCATCAATATGTCAACCCTGAACGCTCCATGCCGCAAGAGGCATTTGCTGTGCATGGTTTGGGCGATGAATTTT
Source organism: uncultured Paracoccaceae bacterium (assembly GCA_913061275.1). Taxonomy (GTDB): domain Bacteria; phylum Pseudomonadota; class Alphaproteobacteria; order Rhodobacterales; family Rhodobacteraceae; genus Amylibacter. The sequence goes on from CAJXSR010000001.1 coordinate 152,516, forward strand.
TATCTGATAAACCGCTTTTTAAAAATATTGCACAAGGTTTTCTTGATTTTATTGGTGATGCTGTAATTATTGCCCACAATGCTAAATTTGATATGCGATTTATTAATGCAGAGCTAAAAAGAATTGGGAAAAGTCCTATTCCGATGTCTCAATCGCTTGATACATTAGATATCGCACGTAAAAAATTTCCGGGCGCACAAAATTCTTTAGATGCTTTATGTCGCCGTTTTGGGGTAGATAATTCTGCCCGCGAAAAGCACGGTGCGCTACTGGATAGCGAAATACTAGCAGAGGTGTATTTAGAGTTAATAGGGGGCCGCCAACCCGATTTTGCCTTAAGCGTTGTTGGTAGAAGAGAAACCCAAACAATTCAGTCACAAAATACCATTCAAACGCCAAAACAGCGCTTAAAACCATTAAAACCTAAGCTGACAGAAAATGAGGCCAAAGCGCATCAGAAGTTTATTGATAAACTAGGTGATGATGCGCTTTGGAAAAACTTGAATTAGTTAGGCGTTTGATTTTCAGCAGTCAAACGGGCCAATTCGGCGCGGTAAAGCTGAACAAAATCAATGTTATCAACGTTTAATGGTGGAAATCCACCGTCTGCAGTAACGTCACGCACAATGCGGCGCACAAACGGAAACAACATGCGTGGGCATTCGATCATCAAAAATGGATGTAGCTGGTCTTCTGGTACATTTTCAATGTGAAACAAACCTGCATATTCAACTTCTAGCAAAAAGATTGTTTCTTCTTGCGCAGTTGCAGAAATTGTTAATTTTTGAATAACTTCATATTGGTTTTCTTGGCCTTTACGGGCGTCCAAATTTACTTGAACATTAATATCTGGCTGAGCTTGTTGACCAGAATTTTTCTGAGCAGCAACATTTTCAAAAGATAGATCACGAATATATTGATTTAAAATCTGCATACGTGGTGCGGCTTGTTCAGTGGGTGCCGCCTGTTCTGGTGTTTCCACTTTATCTTCAGTGGTCTCTTTTTCTTTTTTCTTTGCCATTTGTGGTCTCCGTAAAGAATTTTGAAGCTTCCTAACAGGTAAACCAATATCCTACAATAAAGTTTATTCAGTCAGGTTTAATGTTTTGTCCAGCCTGATCCATTAGAACCATCCTGGTCATCATCGATAACTGAAAATTCACCGTCTAAAACAGAACTATCTGTATTTTGTTTTCGGCTTTGTGCAGGATTGCCAACCACAAACCCACCACTTAGAACTTTAGTTGCGCCCCAATTTATCAGGGCAGAGCGGATTGGCGGAATTAGCAAAGAAAAGCCAACCGCATCGGTAAAAAAACCTGGGGTTAGCAATAAAACGCCTGATACAAGAATAAGTGCGCCATGCGCTATTGGATCAACCGGGTTTTGGCCTGTGTTTAAGTTGGTTTGTAAACGCGTAAGCGTGGATATACCTTGTTTACGTAACATTGATGTGCCGATAATCGCTGTCAAAACTACAGTTGCTAAGGTTGGCCAAAGACCAATAAGCCCGCCAACTTGAATAAACAGGCCAATTTCGATGATTGGTATAAGAATAAACAAAATAAGTAGCGGCATAATCGTCCTTTCGACTTTCTCACTATATAGTTGGTGGACTTGATGTATCCAAGACCATAAATATGTATAAGAAGAAAGATCACAAGAGATCTACACGAAATATTGAAAGGTCGCTCAATGAGCCCTGCTGTTATCCAACTAATTGTTCTTGCCGCTATTGCAGTGTTTTTATTCATACGTTTGAAAAACGTTTTGGGTACACGCGAAGGGTTTGAACCAAAAACTGATCCAACAACAAAACCAAATGAAGCAAAAGGCCCTTCACTTGAAATAATAGAGGGCGGACTTGATCGCGATATTACCGATCATGTTGAAATGGACAGCCCAGAAGGGCAGGCTTTTGCTAAAATGAAAAAAGCCGAGCTGGGCTTTTCAGTAAATGAATTTTTGGGCGGCAGTCGCCAAGCCTATGAAATGATACTTATGGCGTTTGAAGGTGATGATCTGGAAACGCTAAAGCAATTCTTGTCTGATGATGTCTACGATAGCTTTTCATCAGTTATAACCGCACGACAAGAGGCTGGCTTGAAAGTAAATGCTACCTTTGTTGGGGTGCGTGAAATGAAAGTTACGGGCGCAAAGTTTAACGGGCGTAATAAAGAAGGCGAAATTACCATGCGATTTGTTGGTGAAATTGTCAGCTATGTTGAAGATGAAACGGGTAAAATCATAGAAGGCAATCGTGATGTGATTAAACGCCAGATAGATATATGGACATTTGCCCGTAAATTTGGCCGTGATGATCCAAATTGGGAACTAGTTTCAACAGGCGGATAAGATTAATGGCTGCTAAAAAGCTATCTGATGATGAAAAGCTTTTATGGCGCACGGTTACTGAAAGAGTTTCACCAATGCGCGAAAGCTTTGCGTTTGAGCCATCCGTAAAGTCAAAACTAAAATCATCTGTAATTAGGCAAAAAGCCAAACTTACAGAATTTCACATTGGTCAAAAAGCTAAGGCCGCTCAATTTACCCCAAGTGGCGAAACCTCTCCGAAAGGGGTTTCGGCAAATATGGATAAAAAGAACTTTCAACGCCTAGTGCGTGGGAAGCTAGAAATTGATGGTAAGCTTGACCTGCATGGTTTGACGCAAGAACAGGCAAAAATGATGCTGCGTGTAAAATTATTGCAAGCGCACGAACGCGGTAAGCGGCTTATCTTGGTGGTTACAGGAAAAGGCAAACAGCGAACGGATGAGTTTAACCGCCAAATTGTTGGTGTCTTGCGCCAAAACGTTCCCATGTGGTTGCGCCAAGCCCCGCTGTCGTCGATCGTATTAGAGGTAACATCTGCGCAACAACGCCACGGCGGCGAAGGGGCGTTTTATGTTTACTTGCGCAGGAACCGGTGAGTGGCGAAATAAGTTACGCCACAAACCGCAAGAATGTAGAGTACATAAATTGGCATCTGGGTGGGAAAGCTATATCCAAGATCAATTAATCGACCCGTAACAAGTGGCCCAATGGCGGATCCGAAAACCATAAAAGCAGTCGCAAGCGCTTTAATTGCGCCTACATGTTTTGTACCATAAATCTCTGACCAAAACGCAACTGAAACAGTTGATACGGCACCTTGTGTAATGGCCATGAACAATAAAGCTATTAGGCCTGCGGTTAAGCTGTTGAAGCTTGAAAAAACCAAAAGCCCGCAAGCCAAAGGGAGTAACATAAATGGCAAAATGCGGATGCTGCCCCATTTATCAATGGCCCACCCAAAGGCTAAGCCCGCGACTACGCCCATAGCTGTGAAAGCTGGGAAAAGTGCTACAAGATGAACATGCTGCCAGTCTTTAACTTCAGCTAGGTGCACCTGTTGGAAAAATACAGCGGTGGTGAACATGCTGGGAGTTATGGCTGCTGGGATTAACAACCAAAATAACGGATGACTTATGGCTTCTTTGCGCGTCCAGTGTTTTGCACCTATGCCAACTGCTTGTGTGGTTTCGGCAATGGAATGAGGGGTGCGTTCTTTGACTAATAGAAAGCGTAAAAAAAACATAAAAAATAGCGATATGCCGGCAGCGGCAATCCAAACGGTTTGCCAGGATATATATATCAAAAGGGCCACAACAATCATTGGTACGAAGGCCTCGCCAATAGAAAAGCCAAGGTTGGCAATGGCAACAGCCCTGCCGCGTGTTGCCGTGTACCAGCGCACCATTGAAATCATTGCGACATGATTTAATATGCCTTGCCCGCTTAGGCGCAGGCCGAAAATAACGGCGGGTAACAGCCAGACGGATGAATTAAATGCCATCGCAAGACAAAATATTGCCATGATGATTAAGGTTACTGTGGTTAAGGCCCGCGCCCGAAATCTGTCGGCAAGCCCGCCCGCCCAGATCATTGTCAGGCCAGATGCGGTGGTGCCAAGTGCGTAAAGTGAACCCCAATCGCCGTGTGATAGGCTATAGGTTTCCATGATTTGTTTGGCAAAGATCGAGATGAAATAAGTTTGCCCGAAAGAAGTAGCAAACATCATCGCGCCACCAGCAATAAGCCAGCGGGCATTGGTGCGTATGAAGGTAAGTGTGTTCATGCGCGATCAAGATCGTATTTTAAGCTTTAGGTCACGCAAAAAATGCTATGGGGTTGCGTAAAATGCGATGTCCCAGTTGGGACGCATAGTTAAGGTATTGAAATAATTAACTTAAGTCAAAAAAAGATAGGGTGTTTTCTAAAGCATATATCTTGAAACATCAGAGGCTTTGGCAAATTCCCCCAAATGATCTTCGACGTATTTTTTGTTTATCACAACTTTTTCACCCGGTTTGTCAGGTGCTGCGAAGCTTAGTTCTTCGAATACGCGTTCGATGATGGTGTATAGGCGGCGCGCGCCGATGTTTTCGACTGTTTGGTTTACGTCAGCCGAGATTTTAGCGATGGCGGCGATGCCGTCTTTGGTGAAACTTACGTCGACCTGTTCTGTTTGCATAAGGGCGGTGTATTGCAATGTTAGTGCGTTGTCAGTTTCGGTTAGGATGCGCACAAAATCTTCTTCGGTCAGTGCGCGCAATTCAACGCGAATTGGCAAACGGCCCTGAAGTTCAGGCAGTAAATCGGATGGCTTGGCAATGTGAAAAGCACCTGACGCAATAAACAGAATGTGGTCGGTTTTTACAGGCCCATGTTTGGTGGAAACGGTGGTACCTTCAATCAGGGGTAGCAAATCACGCTGCACACCTTCGCGGGACACATCAGCACCGCGTGCATCTGATCGGGCGCAAACTTTATCAATTTCATCCAAAAAAACGATACCGTTTTGTTCAACCGCTTTGATCGCTTCACTATTAACAGTTTCTTGATCTACCAGCTTATCCGCTTCTTCATTGATTAAAATTTCATAACTGTCGGAAACTTTCATTTTGCGTTTTGTCGTGCGCCCACCCATAGCTTTGCCGAATATATCGCCGAGGTTCATCATGCCCATGCCACCACCCGGTTGACCCGGAATATCCATCATCTGCATTGGGTTGGATGTGTCGGTAAGTTCTACCTCGATCTCTTTATCATCCAGCATTCCATCGCGCAGTTTCTTGCGGAACATTTCACGGGTTTGTTCACGGGCGTCTTTGCCGCAAAGCGCATCAATGACGCGCTCTTCTGCACTGTCATGTGCATTGGCCTTTACGACCTCGCGCATTTCGTCGCGCACCATGATGATGGCACTATCAACCAGATCACGTATAATCTGTTCTACATCGCGGCCAACGTAACCCACTTCGGTAAATTTGGTTGCCTCAATCTTTAGAAACGGGGCTTTTGCAAGCTTTGCCAGGCGGCGGGAAATTTCGGTTTTACCAACGCCTGTTGGCCCGACCATCAATATATTTTTTGGATAAACCTCATCCCGAATATTATCCGCTAATTGTTTGCGGCGCCAACGGTTGCGTAATGCCACGGCAACAGCGCGTTTGGCATCATTTTGGCCGATGATAAAACGGTCAAGTTCGGATACGATTTCGCGGGGGGTTAAGTCGGTCATAGATTAGTCCTTTGCTGTGGTATTCCACGGGGGTAGTTTGTCTTTGGCCTTAAAGTCAGGCAATGCGTTCATTAATTTGCACCGTATCTTTTCCCAGTTGGAGCCAATCAAAACAAGACCTAAACCAATAAGAAGAACAACCATCCCGTAGCCACCGTCAACAACAGTAAAAATAAGGGCGATCATGTAGCCAATTCCAGAGATTAAAAAAGAACGGCGGTCAATTATGATTGCGGTAAGGGCGATTAATATTAGAAACAGCGTAAGTAATAAAAGCGATATTAACGTTGGGTTTGAATAAAGCGTTAATGCAATCGAATTCACGATCGCGGGTGCCGCTAATACATGTAGCCAAAACCCATTTGCCGAGCGGCGTGTTACGCGGTGCGGGTCGCTCATGTCGAACCGCACCGCTATGAAAAATGCGCAAAGGCCAAGAGAAATTGTGATAAGGCTAAAAGGCCAGCCTGTTGTAAGTAAAAATAGATCAGAAGGGCCTGAAATATCGGCACCCCCAGAGGATGACAGCCCTATTGCAAATGCAAAAACCGCTAAACCTGAAAGCATAAGTGAAAATGGTATGCGGAAAAAATACCAATAAAACATGAGAGCAACAGCAGCGATACCTACCGCAACCGTCATTGACATTGTTTCAGGGGCAGAGGTGATTTGGATTAGAGCGAACCCAATTTGCAGGGCACCTAGGCCAAAAAAGATACTTAATACGATAGAGGGGGCAATCATACGGCGTTTTAATGTAAAATAGGCGGTCATAAGGCCCACAACGCCAAGTTGAATTGCACCGTATATTAAAAAAGAACTACCTTTGCCCGCGCTTGAGGTGAAGGCGGCAATTCCTGTGATGGCAGTCCAGCCTGAGTATAAAATGATAAGGCCCACGACGATAAAGATTTCGTTGAAGCCTTTGAAAAGCTCAAACGGTTCATCAATTTGGGCGGTTGCGGCCCTATATCCACGCCGTTCATCAGCAAGCTTTGTAAGGGATGCTGCTTGTGGTTCTGTCAACAGGCCTGCACTAACGGCTGCCCGCAAGTCATCATTTTCTATGGTCATTTTGATATGGTTTCTACGGTCATGTTTCCGTTCGTATAAACGCAAATTTCAGCAGCAATTTTTATTGCCTTTCTGGCAATTTCTTCTGCATCATCTTTGGTGTCCATTAATGCGCGTGCAGCGGCAAGGGCGAAGTTACCGCCAGACCCGATAGCGGCAATATCATGTTCTGGCTCTAAAACATCGCCCGCACCTGTGATTACAAATAGATCCACCCCGTCTGATACAATTAACATAGCTTCTAAATTGCGTAGGTATTTATCCATGCGCCAATCTTTTGCTAGCTCAACAGATGCTTTTGCAAGCTGCCCAGGTGTTGCCTCTAGTTTTGTTTCAAGGCGTTCCAGAAGTGTAAAGGCATCAGCGGTTGAACCTGCAAAGCCACAAATAACATCATGGCCGCCCGGTGATATGCGGCGTACTTTGCGCGCGGTTCCTTTTATAACGGTTTGGCCAATACTGACCTGCCCATCACCTGCAATAACAACTTTGCCATTTTTTTTGATACCAACAATGGTTGTGCCGTGCCAACCTGGAAAGCTGTTATTATGGTCCATTATATTATTCCTTATGCCTGACTAAATGGATTTAAGCTGTGAACACTGTGATTGCAACCGCTTCAAAAATTTCAGTTGTCATAGAGCCTATATGGTTGATAACGATTTATATCGTGTATATACACAAATTATGGATTATACGAACCCAAAAAACTGTTTAACCTTTAAGGCACAACGTGTTGCCAGAACAATGGGCCGCCAAATGGAAATGGCGCTTAAGCCTGTGGGGTTAACTAATCAACAGTTCACCACATTAACGATACTTAACAGTATGGAAAGCGTCACTGTATCTGAATTGGCAGAAATGATGGGCGTTGAGCGCACAACAATGACCCGGAACATAGAACAGATGCGTAAGAAAAGTTGGTTAGAACAAGTTCCAACTAAAGACCTGCGTATTCGTGCGTATGAAATTACAAAATCTGGTAAGCAACAGTATTCGATGGCGATTCCATTATGGCAAGAACAACAGAAAGTTTTTATTGGTGCGCTTGGAAATGAGGCCGTGGATGGGCTTCTGTCTTTATCTATGAGGTTTAGTTAATTATAAAAGATAATCAGCAACCCATACCATAACGTCTATTCCCATGGTGGAATGTAAAATGAGGCTTTTATTCGGTCCATGACAACCGTGGTTTTGAAACCTTTGATATCTGGGTTGTCATATAGAAAGTTGCGCGTGAACTCTTCGTATTCAACCATATCTCTGGCACTGACGATCAGGATAAAATCGTTGTCACCAGTTACGTAATAAGCACTCATCACCACAGGTTCACGCCGTACGGATTTTTTGAAATGATCTATTATGTCCGAACGTTCGCGCTCTAACGTGACGGCAATCATCATGGTCAGTGAACGTCCAAGCACCGCGCTGGAAACGATTGCGACGTCAGATTCGATGACTTTTTTAGCACGCAATCGGTTTAGACGACGTTGTGTCGAAGTGGGGGAAAGGCCAATTTTTTCAGACAGCTGGGCCGAAGTGAGTTGATTATTTAACTGGACTTCATGAAGGATTTTTCGATCTAAAGTATCTAAATTGCTCATATTATTCATATATTCCTTATATACGCGCTATATATGCGTGATAATTATATAATTGCACCTTTATTCCACTCAATATTGTTACAACACAGCAATGGCAAATGTAACCTGATTTATTGGAACTATAGTGATGAATTATACATCGAATCCTGGAAAACTGGCCCTATCAAAACTACATAATCCCGAACTTCTTGTGCGTGAGTGCTATGTCGGTGGTGAATGGGTTAGCGGTGACGGTCTAAAAGATGTGATTGATCCTGGCACTTTACTGTCAGTGTTTGAAACTGCGCAATGCGGAGTGGACATAGTTGATATTTGTATAGCTCATGCTGAGCAATCCAGATCAGATTGGCAATCACGTTTGCCTGTTGAGCGTGGGTTAATTCTGCGTAAATGGGCCAAGTTGATCCGAAAGAACGCTGATGACTTAGCAGTCATTATCTCGGTTGAGCAAGGTAAGCCGCTATTTGAATCTAAAGGAGAAGTTGAATATGGTGCTTCTTTTCTGGATTGGTTTGCAGCCGAGGGTGAACGCGCTTTGGGCCAGAGCCTGCCGTCGCACAAGCCAAATATGTTTACGACAAATTTTGCGCAACCTATCGGTATTTCATTGGCGATTACGCCGTGGAACTTTCCGTTGGCAATGATTACGCGCAAGGCAGGAGCGGCTTTGGCTGCAGGGTGTCCTATGATCGTAAAGCCCGCTGCGGAAACGCCACTTAGCGCCAGCGCGCTGGCGGTTCTAGCCGCTGAAGCGGGCATACCAGGTGGTGTGTTTCAGGTTATTCACGGGGATGCGTCCACGCTTTGCGCAGCCCTGTTGAAGCACCCAGAAATCCGCGCCCTGTCGTTTACAGGATCAACACGCGTTGGACAGATACTGCTGGAACAAGCTGCCGGAACGGTCAAGCGATGCTCGATGGAATTAGGCGGGAACGCCCCGTTTATCGTATTTGAGGATGCCAATCTTGAACAAGCGGTGCAGGCTTGTATGGAGGCAAAATTTGCTACTTCAGGTCAGGATTGTCTGGCGGCGAACCGGGTTTATGTGCATGATAATCTGCACGATGAATTTGTAGCGTTACTGGCGGGTAAAATCGAAAACTTACAAGTCGGTTACGGTTTGAACGTAAGCACGCAAATTGGCCCGATGACAGTGGCTGGAACTGTTATAAAATGTGCTGAAATGGTGCGCGATGCGGTGCAAGAAGGGGCCGTAATTGTAACTGGAGAAACTTCGAAAAATGATGGTGGATATTTTGTGACACCCCTGCTGTTAACTGGTGTGACGGATGACATGAAAATCAGCCGTGAGGAAATATTTGCACCTATTGTTTCTGTATTGCGATTCAATGATGTCTGTGATGTGATCCAACGCGCCAATGACACCGAAATGGGACTTGCGGCTTATGTTTATACCGCGTCTATGAGCACAGCGCTTTGGGCATCCGAGGCCTTGGAATACGGGATGGTTGCAGTAAATGCTTATTCGTTCACTGGCCCACCTTTACCTTTCGGGGGGTGGAAGCAATCTGGTTTGGGGCGTGAGGGATCTACATTGGGTATAAATGAATACTTGGAAAATAAAAATGTAAGCTTTGGGGGTATCTGTCCGCACATCCCCGATTGATGTGAGTAATATAACCATACGCTTTCTAAGCGGTCAGAAGGCACGGTTTGAAACATATACGTACGGGTGTGAGCCTGTGGGAATTCAAAAATGGATGGCTTGTGGGCTGTCTGCACACTTATAGCCCAATCCAGTCAGGCGAATGTCTAACGGTTTGAGCGCAGGAAAAATAAAAGGAAATGACATGTTAAATAATGACCAACTTGCCCAATGGGATCGTGAAAATTTTTTCCACCCTTCAACCCATTTGGCGCAACACGCACGCGGCGAAACACCGACGCGGGTGATTAAAAGTGGTGAAGGTGTGTATATTGTCGATCGGGATGATCGCAAGATGCTGGATGCGTTTGCGGGTCTTTATTGTGTGAATGTCGGTTATGGCCGCACTGAAATCGCTGAAGCGATTTCAAAGCAGGCACATGAATTGGCTTATTATCATTCCTATGTCGGCCACGGCACAGAGGCATCAATTACGCTATCCAAAATGATACTGGACCGTGCCCCTAACAACATGTCTAAGGTCTATTTTGGTCAAAGCGGGTCAGACGCCAATGAGACGAACATCAAACTGATCTGGTATTACAACAACATTCTTGGTCGCCCAAAAAAGAAGAAAATCATCTCGCGCTGGCGGGGGTATCACGGGTCAGGCTTAATGACAGGCTCGCTTACGGGGCTTGAGCTGTTCCACAATAAATTTGACCTGCCGCTGTCACAGGTTGTTCACACCGAGGCGCCTTACTATTTGCGCGGCGCGACTGCTGGTATGTCCGAAGAAGAGTTTTCAGCCGATTGCGCATTAAAACTGGAAGAGCTAATTTTGGCCGAAGGGCCAGATACAGTTGCGGCATTCATTGGTGAGCCAGTGCTGGGCACAGGCGGTATCGTGCCGCCCCCAACTGGTTATTGGGCCGCCATTCAAGCCGTACTGAAAAAATATGATATCCTGTTGATTGCAGATGAAGTTGTCACAGGTTTCGGGCGTCTTGGTACTATGTTTGGCTCTACTCATTATGGGATTGAAGCGGACATTATTACGATTGCTAAGGGCCTGACTTCGGCCTATGCGCCGCTTTCTGGGTCGATAGTGTCCGATAAAATGTGGAAAGTGCTGGAGCAGGGCACTGACGAAAACGGGCCGATTGGTCATGGTTGGACCTATTCGGCGCACCCGATTGGGGCCGCTGCTGGTGTTGCAAACCTGAAATTGATTGACGAAATGGGGTTGGTGGAAAATTCTGGCACAACTGGGGCATATTTATTGGAACAGTTGACGGCAGCATTTGCTGATCACCCGAATGTCGCGCAAGTTCGTGGCGAAGGTTTGATGTGCGCAGTTGAATTTGCCGAGACAAAATCACCTGTAAACTTCTTTGACCCCGCGAAAAAAGTTGGTTACGCAATCTCTAACGCAATGGCGTCGCGTAATGTGATCGCGCGCGCCATGCCCCAAGGCGACATCATCGGCTTTGCCCCACCACTTTGTATCACGCCTGAAGAAGTTGATAGCGTGGTAGCGGTTGCTAAAGAAGCTGTGTCAGAAGTGCTTGGATAACATCATAATTGCCCATAGCTGAGTAGACTTCGACCCATTCAGCTATGGGCTTGTATAATGGTCTTGCGATAAAGCCCAGTAAAACAAACTTGTCGCGGGGCGCGTGAACGGTTATTCCACGTATAGTAATTATTTTCTAAAGGATTCACATGTCACATGCACCTAAACTTGTAACAATCTTTGGCGGGTCTGGTTTTGTTGGTCGCTATATAGCGCGTCGCATGGCAAAAGAGGGCTGGCGCGTGCGTGTGGCGGTGCGCCGTCCTAATGAAGCTATTTTTGTAAAGCCTTATGGTACTGTTGGCCAAGTAGAGCCGATACTTGCGAATATTCGGGATGATGCGTCGGTAAGGGCTGCTATGCTTGGGGCCGATGCGGTTGTTAATTGTGTTGGTACGTTTGATAAATCGGGCCGGAATAATTTTGAAGCGGCTCAAGTAGAGGGCGCAGCACGTGTTGCAAAGTTTGTAAAAGAGTTAGGTATTGGGCGGTTGATACATATATCTGCAATCGGCGCCGATATCGAATCCTCTAGCCTGTATGCACAGACTAAAGCCAAGGGTGAATTGGAAGTTCAAAAGCAGTTTCCCAATGCTATTGTTTTACGGCCTTCTGTTATTTTTGGCCCAGAAGATTTGTTTTTTAACCGTCTTGCTGGGTTTGCGAAAATTTCCCCGATTATTCCTTTGGTTGGGGGAAAGACACAGTTCCAACCTGTTTATGTTGATGATGTAGCGAAAGCTGCTGTAAAAGCAGTGCTTGGAGGCGCTCCTGCTGGGGCATATGAATTGGGTGGGCCAGACATAGAAACCATGTCGCAACTGGTTGACCGTATGCTTGCCTGTACGCGCCGCCGTCGGTTGAAAATTAGCGTTCCCTTTGCAATCGTCTCTTTGAAAGCTAAAGGTTTAGACTTGGCTTTTGCTATGACGTTTGGTTTGTTTAAAAATACAATTTTGACTGCCGACCAAGTAGAACAACTTCGCAATGACAATGTGGTTAATCTTGGCATGAATGGTTTTGATAAGTTAGGAATTACACCCGTCACTATGGATGTGATTTTAGATACTTATCTGTACTGCCATCGTCCTTATGGTCAGTATACCGAATTGACTGAATCGGGTAAGAATTTGCGTACTTAAGAATAAGCAATCCACAGTAGCCCAAAGCCCAATAAAACACGATAAATTACATATGGCGTGAAACTGACGCTTTTTAAAAGGCGCATCATTAAAGTTAAGGCAAGTAATGCAGCTATGAAGGCAAAGACTGCGGCAATGGCCCCGTCCCTTGCGGCCTGTATGTTTGCGGTTGAAACAACCTCTATGCTTAAAAGCAGGCCAGATGCGATGATTGTGGGGATCGACATTAGCATTGAAATGCGCGCACCGTCTTCGCGCGTATATCCCATTTGGCGCGCACCTGTGATGGTAATGCCTGAACGGGACGTACCTGGAATTAATGCCAGCATTTGCCAAAGGCCAAGCTTGATCGAATCTGTATAGTTCCAGTCTTTGGTTGTTTTAATATGCGCCCCTTTTTGGTCGACGATATATAAGACAATTCCAAATATTAGCATTGTCCATGCGATAACTTTTATCGATCGTAAGGCATCACTTAGGCCAGTGAGTTTCAGTATTAACCCTGCGATAATAACCGGAATGGTTGCTGTAATTAACAATAAAGCCAGTTTTGCGTTATCGGATGTAAATTGTCCGCGCAGTATTTCACCTAACCCTATCATGGTTTTTTTTACATCAACCCAAAAGTATAAAACAACTGCCCCTAGTGTTCCTATGTGAACTGCAACATCCATGATCTGCCCTTGATCTTCAAAGCTTGTTAGCTTTGGCAGCAGTATTAAATGGCCCGATGAGGATATGGGTAGAAATTCGGTTAATCCCTGGATTACCGCAAGAATAAAGAGATGAAATAGGGACATGATTCGTGCTTTCGCCTGTTTGTGCAACCTTATTTCGTGTGGGAAAGAAAGTGAATCATCATTATAAGTCAGCATGTGTGACGTATTTTACTTATCTCTGTGAGGTTTCTTTGCGAGGGGGGGTAATAAAACGTTAAATAGGTAAGTAGTACTTACTTTATTACTATGAAGAATGGATATATGTGGGGTGTTCTTATTATTTTATGGTAGAAAAATCGAAAGACTCCGTGATGGCTGAAAACAAGATGCTGAAATTCGTTAACGTTGCACGTGACATGCCCGAAAAGCGTGTGCCTAATCTACGGACTACGGACTATGATGAAATTTACCAAGAGTTCGCCGCACAAAAAGCAGCTGAACAGGCATCACGGTGTTCCCAGTGTGGCGTTCCATACTGCCAAACACATTGCCCGTTGCATAACAATATACCCGACTGGCTGCGCTTAACTGCCGAGGGGCGGTTGCAAGAAGCTTATGAGCTTAGCCAAGCTACGAATACCTTTCCAGAAATTTGCGGTCGTATTTGCCCGCAAGATCGTTTGTGTGAAGGTAACTGTGTGATTGAAAAGGCGGGTCACGATACAGTAACAATCGGGGCTATTGAAAAGTATATAACGGATACTGCATGGGAAAACGGCTGGGTGAAACCAAATATTCCTGTAAGTGAACGGGTGGAAACTGTCGGTATTATTGGTGCAGGCCCTGCTGGCCTAGCAGCGGCTGATATTTTGCGAAGCAAAGGTGTGCAAGTTACAATATATGATCGTTATGATCGTGCGGGAGGTTTGCTGACCTATGGCATTCCTGGCTTTAAGCTGGAAAAAGACGTGGTGATGCGCCGCAATAAACTATTAGAAGACAGCGGCGTTGAATTTATACTTAACACAGATATTGGTGTCGACATCAGCTTTGCCGACTTACGTGCTAAACACGATGCAATACTAATAGGCACAGGGGTTTATGTGTCTCGTGACCTAACAGGCCCAGGTGCTGGTAATGCTGGTATCGTTAGGGCGATTGACTATTTAACAGCGTCTAACCGATTAAATTTTGGCGATACAGTGCCAGAAATAGAAAGCGGAGAGTTGTTTGCGGAAGGCAAGAATGTTGTTGTAATCGGTGGCGGTGACACGGCAATGGATTGTGTGCGTACAACTATGCGGCAAGGGGCGAAATCAGTAAAATGTTTGTATCGCCGTGATCGTAAAAACATGCCTGGCTCTGTGCGTGAAACCGCAAATGCCGAAGAAGAAGGTGTAGAGTTTGTGTGGTTGGCTGCCCCCAAAGGGTTTACTGGTGAGGGCGATGTGGCTGGTGTTATTGTTTCCAAAATGCGCCTTGGCGCACCTGATGCATCTGGGCGCCAAAGCCCAGAAGAAATAGCCGGGGCTGACTATATTGAAGACGCAGATTTGGTTATCAAAGCACTAGGTTTCAGCCCTGAAGATTTGCCAACGTTATGGGATACACCTGAATTAGAAGTGACCCGATGGGGTACTGTAACGACTGATTTCACTACAAAAGAAACCTCTTTAGAGGGGGTTTTTGCTGCGGGCGACATAGTGCGTGGTGCCAGTTTGGTTGTCTGGGCAATACGTGACGGCCGTGATGCAGCCGACAGCATTTTGAAACATTTGAATTCAAAAGCAGTGGTGGCAGCGCAATGATATTAACCTTTATAAACTCTGTCATATTTAATTTGTATGGAAAGCGTATGGAAGCCGTATGGCAAGCGTATGGCAATCTGCGAGGTAATCTATCTGCAATGATTGTTAATAGGTTAACTACATTGCCCCATAAGCAAAGAACCGTAAATGAAAAATTAATACAAGCGACCAAGATGGGAGCACAAAGATGACTAATAACGCTCAAAAAATTACTAAAAACTGGAAAGCTGAACAAGAAGCCAAGCGCGCTTATATGGCGGCAAACGGTATGTATTCCGAAACTGATGAGCATTCTGCGTGTGGTGTTGGTATGGTTGTTTCTATTTATGGCACAAGATCGCGCCAAGTTGTAGAAAATGGCATCAAAGCTTTGCGTGCAGTTTGGCACAGGGGTGCAGTGGACGCGGATGGTAAAACGGGTGACGGGGCCGGCATTCATGTGCAAATTCCTGTACCGTTTATTTACGATCAAATTGAACGCACAGGTCATAAGCCGCGCCAAGATGAGCTGGTTGCGGTTGGACAAGTATTTTTGCCACGCATTGATTTTGGTGCGCAAGAGATTTGCCGTACCATTGTTGAAACTGAAGTCTTACGGATGGGTTATTATATTTATGGGTGGCGTCATGTGCCTGTGGATGTGTCATGTTTGGGTGAAAAAGCCAATGCAACCCGACCAGAGATTGAACAGATCCTGATTTCTAATTCAAAAGGTGTGACAGAGGTTGAGTTTGAGCGCGAATTATATGTTATTCGCCGTCGTATTGAAAAAGCCGTGAATGCAGCACACGTGAAAGACTTTTATGTTTGCTCACTTTCGTGCCGTTCAATTATTTACAAAGGTATGATGCTGGCAGAGCAGGTTGCGGTATTTTATCCTGACCTGATGGATGAACGATTTACATCATCCTTTGCGATTTATCACCAACGTTATTCCACTAATACATTCCCACAATGGTGGTTGGCACAACCGTTTCGTATGTTGGCCCATAATGGTGAGATAAATACGCTAAAGGGCAATGTGAACTGGATGAAAAGCCATGAAATTCGCATGGCATCAAAAAACTTTGGCGACAGTGCGGAGGATATTAAGCCGATCATTTCAGCGGGGTCATCTGATTCTGCGGCACTGGATTCTGTATTTGAAGTTATGGTGCGTGCGGGCCGTAATGCGCCAATGGCCAAGACAATGCTTGTGCCTGAAACAATGAACTCTGCCGAAATGAAAGATGCGTGGAAAGATATGTACGCTTACAGCAATGCTGTGATGGAGCCATGGGATGGGCCTGCCGCATTGGTAATGACCGATGGACGGTGGGTTTGCGCAGGGCTTGACCGCAGCGGATTGCGCCCGATGCGTTATGTGGTAACGGGCGATGGATTACTGATCGCGGGTTCCGAAACTGGAATGGTACCAACAGATGAGATGAACGTGCTGGAAAAAGGTGCGCTGGGGCCAGGGCAAATGATTGCTGTTGATATGGCGAAGGGGCGGTTGCTGCATGATGGCGAGCTAAAAGATGAATTGGCTGCAAGCCGACCGTTTGGCAAATGGGTAGGCAGTATCGTTAACTTGGATAAAGCGCATAGCAAAATTTCTGAAACCGTGGCCTATACGGGTGCTGAGTTGCGCAAAAGGCAAATTGCGGCAGGCTATTCGATAGAAGAATTGGAAATGATTTTACATCCGATGGCTGAAGATGCGAAAGAAATTTTAGCATCAATGGGGGACGATACACCTTCTGCGGTTTTGTCTGACCAATATCGGCCATTATCGCATTTCTTTCGGCAGAATTTTTCACAAGTAACAAACCCACCGATCGACAGTTTACGTGAAGCACGTGTTATGAGCCTGCGCACGCGGTTTGGAAATTTGCGAAACGTTTTGGATGAAAGCAATGAGCAAACTGAGATTTTACAGTTGGAAAGCCCGTTTTTATCGAACGCGCAGTTTGACCATATTGTAAGCCAGTTTGGTGATGCTGTAACACGGATTGACTGTACGTTTGAAGGTACGGATGATGGTGCTTTGCAAGTTGCATTAGCGCGTATTCGTACAGAAGCTGAAGATGCGGTGCGATCTGGTTCGGGCCATTTGGTTTTAACGGACGAACATCAGAATGAAAACCGTGCCCCTGTGCCGATGATATTAGCCACCTCTGCGGTGCATTCATGGTTAACAAAGATCGGGCTGCGCACGTTTTGTTCGGTAAATGTACGATCAGCAGAATGTATTGATCCACATTATTTTGCTGTTTTGATTGGTTCTGGTGCGACCACGGTGAACGCATATTTAGCGCAAGATAGCTTGGCAGATCGAATTGAGCGTGGGTTATTAGATCAGACTTTAGATGTGGCAGTGGCACGGTATAAAGAGGCGATTAACCAAGGCTTGCTGAAAATTATGGCTAAGATGGGCATCTCTGTGATCGGTTCATATCGTGGTGGTCTGAATTTTGAAGCAGTTGGATTATCACGTGCAATGGTTGCAGAATATTTTCCGGGAATGTTAAGCCGTATTTCGGGTATTGGGCTGCATGGTGTTCAACGAAGCCTGAAAAAAGTGCATATGCGCGGTTGGAATTCTGGGCAAGACATTTTGCCAATAGGTGGTTTTTATAAGGCGCGGCGCACGGGCGAAACCCATGCTTGGCAAGCACAGAATATGCATATTTTACAATCTGCATGCGATCGGGCTTCGTATGATTTGTGGAAGCAATATAGTGCTAAAATGAAAGCCAACCCACCGATTGCGTTGCGTGATTTGATGGATTTCAAGCCTGTGGCGAAACCGATCCCGCTGGAAGAGGTTGAATCGATTACGGCGATCCGCAAACGGTTTGTGACACCCGGTATGTCACTGGGGGCATTGTCGCCAGAAGCGCATAAAACGTTGAATGTTGCGATGAACCGCATTGGGGCGAAATCTGATAGTGGTGAGGGGGGCGAAGACCCTGCACACTTTGCGCCTGAACCGAATGGTGACAATCCGTCGGCGAAAATCAAACAAGTGGCATCAGGTCGGTTTGGGGTGACGGCTGAGTATCTAAATCAATGCGAAGAGCTAGAGATTAAAGTGGCCCAAGGGGCAAAACCTGGTGAAGGCGGGCAGTTGCCGGGCATGAAAGTGACCGAATTAATCGCGCGTTTGCGCCACTCCACACCAGGGGTGACATTGATTAGTCCGCCGCCGCATCATGACATTTATTCAATCGAAGATTTGGCACAGTTAATTTATGATCTGAAACAGATCAATCCACGCGCAAAAGTAACTGTGAAACTAGTGGCCTCATCTGGGGTTGGCACGATTGCAGCGGGTGTGGCGAAAGCCCATGCGGATGTTATTTTAATCTCGGGGCATAATGGCGGTACGGGCGCGTCGCCCGCAACGTCTATAAAATATGCGGGCTTGCCTTGGGAAATGGGGCTGTCAGAAGCGCATCAAGTTCTGGCGATGAACAACTTGCGTGATCGCGTAACTTTGCGCACCGATGGTGGTTTACGCACGGGCCGCGACATTGTGATGGCTGCAATGTTGGGTGCCGAAGAGTACGGTATCGGCACGGCCGCATTGATTGCGATGGGCTGTATTATGGTACGCCAATGCCAGTCAAATACCTGCCCTGTTGGGGTCTGCGTGCAAGACGAAGAATTGCGTAAAAAATTCACGGGAACAGCGGATAAAGTGGTGAACCTTATCACATTTTATGCCCAAGAAGTGCGTGAAATTCTGGCGTCTTTGGGAATGCGATCAATGGATGAAGTTATTGGACGTGCAGATATGTTGGCGCAAGTCAGTCGTGGGTCATCGCATTTGGATGACCTTGATTTGAATCCCTTGTTGATTAGTGTCGATGATGCGGACAAAATTATTTATAACCGCGATAAGGATCGCCAATCTGTACCTGATACGTTGGATGCGGATATTATGAAAGATGCACAACCGTTCTTTAAAGAAGGTGAAAAAATGCAACTTTCTTATGCTGTGCAAAATACGCATCGTACCATCGGCACGCGGGTTTCCAGCCATATTGTGCAAAGATTTGGAATGCGCAATGAATTGCAACCTGACCATTTGACGATCAAACTAACAGGCTCTGCGGGGCAATCATTGGGGGCTTTTGCGCCTAATGGGCTGAAACTGGAAGTGTCAGGGGATGCCAATGATTACGTGGGTAAAGGCCTGTCAGGGGGCATGATTATTGTGCGCCCGCCAAAGGGTAGCCCGTTGATTGCTGCGGAAAACACCATTATCGGCAATACGGTTTTGTATGGGGCGACGGGTGGCAAGCTGTTTGCCAACGGCCGTGCAGGTGAACGTTTTTGTGTGCGCAATTCAGGCGCGCAGGTTGTGGTTGAAGGCTGTGGCAGTAACGGATGTGAATATATGACAGGTGGCGTCACGGTAATTTTAGGGTCAGTTGGTGCTAACTTTGGCGCTGGTATGACGGGCGGCATGGCTTATATTTATGATCCTAAACGTGTGTTTGACCAATATGTAAATATGGAATCTTTGATGCTTGCATCTGTTACTGTTCCCCATTGGGAGGCACAGTTAAAAGGCTTGTTAGAACAGCATCTGGCGGAAACGGGTAGTGCTAAAACCAAAGAGATTTTGCATCGTTGGGATGAAGAGTTGGCAAACTTTGTTCAGGTTTGCCCAAAGGAGATGTTAAATCGTCTTACGCATCCATTAAGTTTAGAAAGCGATCAGAAGTCTGCCTAAACCGCGCCCTGCATCGCTATTGCTGTGCAGGGTGTTCAAATGTATTGCTCTGCCCTTTTTTCGCATTATGCTGAAGAAAAAGACTTATTGGATATGGCGCGAAAACTGAAACGCAAGAAAAAGCCTGTTGGCCCCATTGTGTGGCTTGCAAGAAAATTGCGCGGTTGGCTTCGCGTGATACTAAAGTTCAGTTTGGGGCTGATCTTTATTTGTATTCTGGTAGTTGCAGTTTTTCGAATTATAAACCCCCCGATCACTTATTACATTGCGTCTGAATGGATCCGTATCGGAGAAATGAAGCGCGACTGGACCCCAATCGAGGATTTTCAGCCGTACGTTGCGCGTGCAATCGTGGCTGCCGAGGATGCAAATTTCTGCCAACATTCAGGGTTTGATTATGCCGCAATCAAGTTAGCTTTGAATGGAAAGGGTCGATTAAGGGGGGCATCTACTATTTCACAACAAACTGCTAAAAATGTATTTCTATGGCAGGGTCGCACATGGGTTCGCAAGGGATTAGAAGTAGGGTTTACGGTTCTGATTGAGCTGCTTTGGCCAAAGCAACGCATTGTCGAGATTTACTTGAATGTTGCCGAATTTGACGAAGGAGTATTTGGTGTAGCGGCGGCAGGGCGGCATTATTTTGGGGTGGAACCTGATAAGATAACACGCATGCAAGCGGCAAGATTGGCAGCGGTTTTGCCGAACCCTAAAAACCGTTCTGCAAGCCGCCCTAAAAAAGGTATATTACAGCGCGCAGATCAAATATTATCTGGTGCAGAAACAATAGCAGCAGATGGCCGCGCAGAATGTTTTAGTAGAGGTTGAATTATTTAAGACTTCGGGGCAAAAGCATTTTATCAAGAAAGAAAAAAGAAACCCTAATGTATCGTTTATATCATTACCCCCTATCGCCGTTTTCACGCAAAGTTCGTTTGGTTTTGGCGGAAAAAAGCATTGAAGTAGAGCTAATAGAAGAATGCTACTGGGAAGCCCGCCCAGAGTTTTTACGCATGAACCCAAGTGGTAAAGTACCTGTGCTGAAAACTGACACAATAACACTTAGCGATTCTGTAGCGATATGTGAGTATTTGAATGACCTTCACCCAGAACCCGCATTATTTCCTACGGATATTGAAAGACGTGCGGAAACACGGCGTTTGGTGGCGTGGTTTGATGATAAATTTTACCGTGAAGTAACCCTGAACCTTTTGGGTGAGCGATTGCTGAAAAAGGTCATGGGCCAAGGCTACCCTGAAAGTAAAAATGTAAAAGCAGGTGCCAAAAGCATTCGGTATCATTTAAATTACATGACCTATCTTTTAGACCGCCGCCGTTGGTTGGCGGGAGACAGGTTAAGCATGGCTGATTTTTCGGCTGCCGCGCAAATTTCATGCCTTGATTATATTTCTGATGTTGATTGGAACAGTTATGATCTGGTCAAAGATTGGTATGCTAAGATTAAATCACGCCCAGCGTTTAGATCATTGTTAGCAGATCAATTACCTGGCTTTCCGCAACCCGCACATTATGCCGATCTAGATTTCTGATGACTGAAACCTTACTTCATCAGCTGCGTAAGCGGTCACAAGAAGAAGGGTTTGCTAAAATGGGTGTGTGCGCACCCGATGCGATACCGCAAGCCGCCGAACGGTTGGCCGAATATGTGGACAAAGGGCGTCATGGGCAGATGGGCTGGATGGCGGAGCGGATGCATTGGCGTGGCAACCCAGCAGAGCTTTGGGCGGATGCGAAATCTGTGGTGATGTTGGCAGAACCCTATACGCCTACACATGATCCGATGGCGGTGTTGGGGCAATCAGATCGCGGGGCTATTTCGGTATATGCGCAAAACCGTGATTACCATGATGCGCTGAAGAAGCGTTTGAAACGGGTGGGTCGCTGGTTAATTGAACAAGCGGCGGGCACTGAAATTAAGGTTTTTGTAGATACGGCCCCTGTGATGGAAAAACCTTTGGGGGCTGCGGCAGGGTTAGGCTGGCAAGGCAAGCATACGAATTTAGTGTCGGGTGATTTGGGTAATTGGTTTTTTCTGGGGGCAATTTTTACCACACTCGATTTTACCAAAGATAAAGCTGGTACTGATAGGTGTGGGTCGTGCCGGGCGTGTTTGGATATTTGCCCGACAAAGGCGTTTCCGGCACCTTACCAGTTAGATGCTCGCAGGTGCATTTCTTATTTAACGATAGAACATAAAGGCCCTGTTGATGAAGAATTACGGGCCCTGATGGGCAACCGTATTTATGGCTGTGATGATTGTTTGGCAGTCTGCCCGTGGAACAAGTTTGCTGTTGCAGCACATGAAGTGGGGTATCATGCGCGTGAAGAATTGAAGGCCCCAAAACTGGCAGAACTGGCAAGGTTGGATGATGCGGCGTTTCGGGTGTTTTTTAGTAAATCACCTGTGAAACGGATTGGGCGTAATCAGTTTGTGCGAAACGTTTTATATGCCATTGGCAACTCTGGGGATGTGAGCTTAAAAACGGTGGCCAGCGAATTAATGCACGATGAAGATCCAACTGTGGTCGACGCAGCAACATGGGCAGAGGCGCGATTATGACGGGTATTTTATTGAGTTTCGGACATGGGTATTCGGCACAAGCATTGTCACCTTTTCTGGTTAAAAAAGGTTGGAAGGTGTTTGGCACAACGCGGATGTCGGAAAATGTAGCGGGAATAGTTGCATCAGGGGCAGAGCCAGTTTTGTGGCCCAGTACGGATATTGAAACCTATCTGGATCAGGCAACGCATTTGCTAATATCAACTGCGCCAAATGAAACGGGCGACCCCGTATTGAATGCGCTATCCGATCAAATAGCTGCAAGACGCGACCAGTTTAAATGGGTCGGGTATTTATCAACAACCGGGGTTTATGGTAACCATCAAGGGGGATGGGTGGATGAAAAAACTACATTAAACCCAGCAACAACGCGGGGGAAATGGCGGGTACAGGCCGAAAAAAGTTGGCAAGATATGGGCCTTGCCCTGCATATTTTCAGGCTTGCAGGTATTTATGGGCCAGGTCGGGGGCCTTTTGCAAAGCTGAAAAATGGCACTGCGCGGCGCATTATAAAAAAACACCAAGTGTTTAGCCGTACTCACGTGGAAGATATTGCACAGGTTTTAGCCGCCTCTATTGAAAAGCCAAGTACGGGTGCTGTGTATAATGTATGTGATGATTTGGCTGCCCCGCCTGAAGATGTCATTGCATATGCAGCTAAATGTTTAGACCTACCTATTCCTGTTGGCGAAGATTTTGAAACGGCAAAAATGTCGGCTATGGCACGTAGTTTTTATTCGGAATCAAAGAAGGTTTCGAATGCTAAAATCAAACAAGATCTGGAAGTGGTTTTAAAATACCCTGATTATAAATCTGGGTTAGATGCACTTTTAACGGGAAGCGGAAAAAATTAAGGGACGGCACCGTAGCACCATCCCTTGAAACTGTATGCGTCTGACGTAATGTCAGCGCGGTAACGACTATTAGTCGTTGCTTGCAGCTACTGCTGCGGCAATTACCAAAAGAACGATAATTGGCACAAGAGCACCACCTGAAGAGCCTGCTGAAGAAGAACCTTCTTCTGCTGCCATTACTGGTGCTTCTACTACTGGTTCGGCCAATGAGCCGGCGAATGCTGATGTTGCTGCAAGAGTTAGAGCAGCTGCTAGTGCGATAGATTTCATATGAAAATCCTCCAAATTAAAATAGTCCGTCGTATGTGTGGGTAAGGTAGATGACCCCACGACGAACACCCAAGACTGTACCTCGTGTGACTTTTTAAACAGCTTACAATAATTTTGGCAACAATAAGATGCCATGAATTCGTCAAAATAGCCCAAAAAGCCGTTAAATAAGCAACACTTGCGTCCCAACTTTGGTCAATTCGAACAGTTCAGCAATATGTTCGTTAAATAAGCCGATGCACCCGTTCGACGAACGCCGCCCAATTTTACGTGTGTCATGGGTTCCGTGTATACGGTAATATTGCCAGCTTAGGTAAAGTGCATGTGTGCCAAGTGGGTTTTCTGGGCCTGCTGGAATGTATTTTGGCCAGTCAGGGTTGCGTTTAAGCATGTTTGCCGTAGGCCGCCAATCAGGGCCAATGCGCTTACGGATGATCGATGTGCGCCCCAAGCGCGTTAGATCATCTGATTCGGGAACACTGGTTGGGTATAGTTTGTAAATTGTTTCATCTTCTGACCAATAATGTAATGCGCGACTACGGGTATCTACCAAAACCACATTGTTTTTCAGGTTTGAAAAATATGGTTGCCAGCTTTTCGACTTAAAGTTGGAAGAATTACGCTTAACCGTTCCTGTCTCTAGGTCTGCAATGTTCTCTTCGTCAATATCTTGTAGAAGTGCAGGATCTGTTTGCCCCCATGCTTTGGTGCTAATAAGAGAGGCCGTTGCCAGAGTTGATGTGGTAAATGCGCGTCTTGTGATTTTCTTGACCATCGATTTTTCCCGATTTTAATTCATTAATTGCATAAATAGTGCCTTTGCATCACAGTTGCAATTCAAAGAATTGTTAACTGTTGCAAACGGGCTTTCCAAGCAGTGCACCGCAGATTAAAAGGTCTGAGATAAAACAAGCATATTGGGTCAAGGGACAGAGAATGATAAAAGCGCTGATCACAACATTTATGGTTGTTTTTGTACTAGGGGCCTGCACGGTTCCTGAAGAAACACCTACTGATGGTGTTTATCGTCCAAAGGTATTTCGAATACCTGCTGGGGCGACAAGCAAAATTCAATTTCGTCAACTTGATACAGTGAATGAAATACGTTTGGCACGTGGCCTTGTGCCTTTGGAATTGTCTGCCCAATTAAATGCAGCGGCTAAAACACATTCTATTGATATGGCAAAACAACAGCGGCCTTGGCATTTCGGATCGGATGGATCTTCGCCGATTGATCGGGTTGCACGCAGTGGCTATCCTGGCAAAATGCTGGGTGAGAACATTTCTGAAACTTATGAAAACGATACTGAAATTTTGCAAGTTTGGATGCGTGACCCGGACGCAAGGGCAAGCATAATGAACCCAGACGCACGGTTTCTGGGGCTTGCATGGTTTCAGGAAAAGAATGGTAAGATTTGGTGGACGCAGTTAACAGGCAATTAATGTTGACTAAGGCAGCACATCAATTTGCGTGCCTACAGCAATCATAGAATAGATCGTTTCCATCTCTTTGTTAGTGACAGAAATACATCCTGCTGTCCAATCTGGTTTGTTGCGATTGCCAAATAATACTGGCCCACCATGAATAAAAATATCACCGCCCGGCGGTTTGCCCAACGCCTTGGCATATGCGCGATCTTTTGCGTTTGGATAAGACATGCCTAGGCTTAAATGAAATGCGCTGTTTGGATTACGGCGGTTTATGAAATAACTGCCCTCTGGGGTGCGCCCGTCACCTTCTATTTGCTTATGACCGCGTGGTGAGAATCCTAAATCCACATCGTATTTTTTCAGCACTTTTTTATTGTGCATCAACCACATTTGGCGGCTTGATTTTTCAACGATTATGCGTGTGACTTTCGGGCCGCGATACTTTTTGAATTTCGAAGGTGCGCCACATGCAGATAGAACTGCTGAGCCTGCAATTAACGGGAAAATTTCACGCCTGTTCATTTCAAAGTCCTGCATCTTGCGCTATTTGTTTTGCTGATTTGCGCTTTCTTTCGGTGGCAGACTTTAGCTGACCACATGCTGCCATTATATCCTCACCTCGTGGCGTTCGTATAGGGCTTGCGTAACCTGCCTCGTTCACAATGTCGGCAAATGCTTCGATTCGTTCCCAATCAGAACGGATATAAGGTGATCCGGGCCAAGGGTTGAACGGGATCAGGTTGATTTTGGCGGGAATGCCAGCAATCAGTTTTACCAAACGGTGCGCATCGGCATCGCTGTCGTTCACATCTTTTAGCATGACATATTCAAAGGTGATGCGTTCCGAATTAGACAGGCGCGGGTAGTCGCGACAAGCTTGCAGCAGTTCCGCAATTTTGTGCTTGCGGTTAATTGGTACCAGTTTGTCACGAACTTCATCCGTGGTGGCGTGAAAGCTGATTGCCAGCATACAACCGATTTCGGTTCCAGCGCGGATAATTTCAGGGACAACGCCACTTGTGGATAGGGTAATGCGTCGGCGCGACAGTGAAATGCCTTCATTGTCCATTGCAATTAGCATCGCATCACGCACGTTATCTGTATTATAAAGTGGTTCACCCATACCCATCAGAACGATGTTAGAAATTGAGCGTTTATCGCCCGCAGGTTTGTCCCATTCTTCTAGATCATCACGGGCCACCAAAATTTGACTTACAATTTCACCCGCTGTCAGATTGCGCACTAGTTTTTGCGTACCAGTGTGGCAAAATGGACAGGTTAATGTGCAGCCGATTTGGGAAGAAATGCATAGGGTGCCGCGGTTGGCTTCGGGGATATAAACAACTTCAACTTCATGCCCACCTGCAATGCGCAACAGGTACTTACGGGTGCCATCGGTTGAAATCTGCTTGGTTATGATTTTTGGGCGTGTGATGTGGCAATTATCTGTCAATGTGGCGCGAAACTCTTTTGACAGGTTTGTCATTTCTGAAAATGTAAGTGCGCCCTTTTGATACATCCAACCCCACACTTGGTTTACCCGCATGTTAAGCTGTTTGTCCGCTATACCGATGTTTGCAAATACAGCTTTCAATGCATCGCGCTGTAACCCGATTAAATTGGTTTTGGCCTCGGTTTCTAGTTTGCGCGGTACGGTAATATTATCAAGTGTTATCGGTGCAGTAGCGGTCATGATAGCGGGTTTCCAAATAAAAGTCCCAAAAACAGGGTTTCGGGGCTATATACCATAATTCTTGAAAGCAAAATGCTATAATGTGACTTTGCTATTTGCAGCGTTTTTCAGCTTCGGCAAGGGCGGCAGTAAAGCCAACCAACGAAAACGTATCAGTTGTAACTGTGCCACGCGCACTTTGTGCTTTGACAACTGCCGTGGCACCCCGTTTCATGGATGATCTTATTTTACTGTCAACCGCACCTGATTCAGGCCAAGCGTATTCGCCATCAACATAAAGCTCATACTTTGCTGAGCCAATGGAAAGCGACACTGTGCTGTCTGGGTTGAAAGGATAGCCGCCCGTAAAAGAAACCTCACCGCGTACACCGTTTTTTGGCAGGTAAGTGATGAAAAACCGTATGTCACTGCGGTTTACCACTACGGGCTTACCAGCTTTCATATTAATGGTTTTCGTGGGTTTTGATACAATCCAGCACCTGCGTGGTTCATTTTCAACAAAAACAGACCAGTCAGATTTTGAATCGACGACATTGGTTGAAGTTTGTGCTGATGCGTGCGGGGTAAAAAAGGACATTGCTGCGGTGATGCTACATGCCATTGCAATGGGTCTATACATTCTGCGTTACAGCCTCCAAGCTGTTATTTTTTGTTTAGTTTTTATTAACTAGGACGAAAATGTGGTTATCTTATGGCATATAATAGAATAAGGCAGGTATTTATAGCCAGAAGGCGCTTAGCAAATCCACAAAATCGGCGGATATTTGTATAATTGGAGTAAAATAACATGGGTCAATCAGAAATTGTGGCGGAAGTATGGCGCGGCGCGTTTTTAGAGTGTGTGCATCGCGGGCATATTGCGATTTGTAATGCACAAGGTGAATTGTTAGCAAGTTGGGGTGATCCTGCGGCGGTAGTTTTGCCGCGCTCATCATGCAAAATGCTGCAAGCCCTTCCGCTGGTAGAAAGCGGTGCTGCAAAGCGGTTTGGTCTGACATCTGAACACCTTGCTTTGTCATGCGCATCGCACAACGGTGCGTTAATTCATACAGGCCGGGTCAGCAAATGGTTGAACGGGCTTGAATTAGGTGAAACTGATCTGCGTTGCGGCGGACATATGCCTAAAGATGAAGAAGCGGTAAAGGGGTTGATTTGTGGGGATCATTGTTTTGACCAAACCCATAATAACTGTTCGGGTAAACATTCGGGTTTTTTGACTTTGAACAAACATTTAGGCGGGGATGCCGAGTATCTTGAGATAGATCACCCTGTACAAATTGCTGTGAAGGCAGCACTTGAAGATATGGCGGGTGAAGATACCCAAGGGTATGCAATGGATGGCTGTTCTGCCCCGAACTTCGCGATGACACTAACGGGATTTGCCCGCGCACTTGGGCGTATGGCTGACCCAACAGGTTTAGGGTCTGTACGGGAAGAAGCCGCGAAAATGCTGGTTGGCGCAATGGCGAAACATCCTGAATTGGTTGCCGGCGAGGGGAAGGCCTGTACCGAACTGATGCGTGCAATGGACGGTAAGGTTTCTATTAAAACCGGTGCCGAAGGCGTTTTTGCTGCAATCATCCCTGAGCTGGGCATAGGCGTTGCGTTAAAGATTGAAGACGGTGCAACGCGTGCATCGGAATGCGCCATTACTGCAATGCTGGTGCGTTTGGGTGTGGCCGATGCAAACCACCCATTGGTGCAAAAATACCTGTTTTACGATCAACGTAATTGCAATGATTTTTCGGTGGGAACTATTCGACCGAGTGAGGTGATTTATCAGGATGGAGCTGGGTTTTAGGCAAACTTGTTTGGTGCGTGGCAATCACGCACCCTACTATATAATTATGATTTCGTAGTGGGCTGCTTAGGGGCTGCCCCTAATGTATCTTCATTCCCCAACATAGTAATTTCACGTCGTGGATACGGTATCGAAATATTATTTTCTTTAAGTGTATCCCATAAAGCCAGATAGGTATTGCCGCGAATATTGGTCAGGCCTTTGTTTGGGTCGCGTATCCAGAAACGTAGGATGAAATCAATAGAGCTGTCACCAAAGTTGACAATATGGGCAACGGGTGGCGGGTTGCTGACAACGCGGTCAACGGTTAATGGGGCTGCGGCCGCAAGTTTTTTGACCTGATGCGGATCACAATCATAATCAACACCAAAGAAAATATCGAGACGAACAAAATCAGATGAATGTGACCAGTTAATTACTTGATTGGTGATGAAATCTTCGTTCGGTATTAAATGTTCACGCCCGTCACGTGTGGTAACAGAGGCATAGCGCGCACCTAATTGGGTGATCCAACCAAATGTATCATTCAAGGAAATCACATCCCCTGGCTTAATGGATTTATCCAACAAGATGATGATGCCTGAAATTAGGTTGGACACGATTTTTTGCAAGCCAAACCCAATGCCCAACCCAATGGCCCCTGATAAAACAGCAAGGCTTCCCAGATCAAAGCCAACAATTTTTAGACTTAAGATAAAGGCGGTAATATATAGGCTGATTTGTAGGGTCTTAGATAGAAGCACTTTAATTGAGGGCGACATATCTTCTACTTTATGCAACTTTCTTGTGCCTGCTTTTGAAATAAGGCTGGCTGCAATGAATAGGCTTATAAGTGAAATGGCCGCGATTAGTACCATTAAGACCGATAGTTTAGTGTCGCCTATTTCAATCGCTAAACTGTCTAGAAGGTTGGTTGTTGGTTCTAAAAAATTAGTGATTTGTAGGGTTGCTACGATCCAACCAAACCATGCAACAAGTGATTGCAGAGATTTGTTTTTGATGAATGAAGTGATTAGTGAAATGACAAACCAATAGAATGCAAGTTTAGCAGATACGCCGATGAAAAAAGAACGGCTTGGCCATGTTAGAAGCTCCATGATGGTGACCATGGAAAGGGCGATGGGAATATAGAACGCCAGCGATAATCTGCGTTGCACGTCCAATATCATCCGCGCGATATATTCGTATATCCCATTTTGACCTTCACACCACTTAGCGCATTTTGGCATGATTGCACGGGCAAGCAGGATGCTGAAAATTGTTATACCTGTGATTATTATAAGCTGATAAACGGTCCAAGGTTGCATCAAACGGGTGCCGAGCTTTGAAAGCTCTACCCATAATTCCTGGGCGGACATGACAACTTCGGCTGTTTCTTCGTTTTCCATTAAGTTCACGCTCTTTTTTAAATACAGTATGTGTAACGCACAGATATTTCCAGTGCTTGCTAACATAATGATTCGCAGATAAACGGACGCTATGGAAATTCTTTTTGACATGGATGATAAAGCACGGTTGCCTTGGCGGTTCTTTGGCTTGCAATTTTCGCTAATGGCTGGCCTGTAGAATTGTAACCCTGTCTGAACTAACCCAATTCTTATAAACCACACGCGGGAGGTTAAAATGTCCGCATCTAAAACAATTTACGATAAAATCTGGGATACACACTTGGCTGATGAGGCCGATGACGGCACATGTTTGCTGTATATTGACCGGCATCTTGTACACGAAGTGACCAGCCCGCAAGCCTTTGAAGGTTTGCGTTTGGCGGGGCGCAAAGTGCGCGCACCTGAAAAAACCATTGCTGTGCCAGATCATAATGTGCCGACTACGCTTGATCGTGTGAACGGTATTGATAATGAAGAAAGTCGCATTCAGGTTGAAGCTTTGGATAAGAACGCCAAGGATTTTGGCATTCACTATTACCCTGTGTCTGATGTACGCCAAGGTATTGTGCATATTGTCGGCCCTGAACAGGGCTGGACATTGCCCGGCATGACAGTTGTTTGTGGCGACAGTCACACGGCCACGCATGGTGCTTTTGGCGCTTTGGCGCATGGTATCGGCACGTCTGAAGTTGAACATGTTTTGGCGACACAGACGCTAATCCAGAAGAAATCGAAGAACATGAAGGTTGAGATTACTGGTAGCCTGCGCCCCGGTGTGACAGCCAAAGACATCACGATGACGATCATTGGTGAAACTGGCACTGCGGGTGGTACGGGTTATGTGATTGAATATTGCGGTCAAGCCATTGAAGAGCTGTCTATGGAGGGTCGTATGACCGTCTGTAATATGGCGATCGAAGGTGGTGCGCGTGCAGGATTAATTGCACCTGACCAAAAGACGTTTGACTATGTAAAGGGTCGCCCACATGCACCAAGTGGTGCTGATTGGGATAAAGCAATGGCCTATTGGGTGACGTTGTTTACCGACGCAGATGCGCATTTCGATAAAGTGCTAACGATTAAAGCCGAAGACATTGCCCCAAGTGTGACTTGGGGTACCTCACCCGAAGATGTGTTGCCGATTGACGCGGTTGTGCCGGCACCGAGTGATTTTGAAGATGGCAAAGTGGATGCGGTGAAACGTTCACTGGATTATATGGGCCTAAAGGCAGGTATGAAGTTGACCGATGTTGAAATTGATACTGTATTTATCGGTTCATGCACAAACGGGCGGATTGAAGATTTACGCGCAGCGGCTGCCGTGCTGAAAGGTCATAAGATCAAAGACGGCATGCGGGCGATGGTGGTACCTGGTTCGGGGCTTGTGCGTGCACAGGCCGAAGAAGAAGGTTTGGCAGACATCTTTAAAGATGCAGGTTTTGAATGGCGCATGGCGGGGTGTTCTATGTGTTTGGCTATGAACCCTGACCAGTTGGCACCGGGTGAACGGTGTGCGGCGACTTCTAACCGTAACTTTGAAGGCCGTCAGGGCCGTGGTGGGCGCACACATTTGTTAAGCCCAGCAATGGCAGCGGCGGCGGCAATAACAGGTCACCTAACCGACATTCGTACATTTGATGGAGCGGCGTAATGGAAAAGTTTGAAAATGTATCGGGTGTGGCAGCCCCTATGCCGTTGATTAACATTGATACGGATATGATTATACCCAAGCAGTTCTTAAAAACAATCAAACGCACTGGTTTGGGTGTGAACCTTTTTGATGAAATGCGTTATGATAGTGAAGGCAATGAAATTGCAGATTTTGTGCTAAACCAACCCGCGTATCGCAATGCTGAAATTATTGTGGCAGGGGATAACTTTGGCTGTGGTTCATCGCGTGAACATGCGCCATGGGCGCTACAAGATTTTGGTGTGAAAGTTGTGATTTCAACATCCTTCGCTGACATCTTTTATAGTAATTGTTTTAAAAACGGTATTTTGCCCGTTGTTTTACCAAAAGAAGCCGTTGATGCTTTGATGGATGACGCGCAAAAAGGCGAAAATGCCCGTATTGCGATTGATCTTGAAAACCAAACAGTTTCAGCGGCGGATGGCGAAGAGTATAAGTTTGAAGTAGACGCATTTAAAAAGCATTGTTTGATGAATGGCTTGGACGATATTGGCCTGACAATGCAAAAGGTTGATGCGATTGATGTATTTGAAGCGAAATATGGCGAAAGTATGCCTTGGATATAAAAATCTAAACAATCTGATTGAATTAAGGCCTCTATTCAGGGGCCTTTTTTATGGGAATATGATTAAGAAAGCACTGAAACCTACTGAATCTCAACAAATATATATAAAAAGCTTGACGAATAAGGCTTTTTTGACACAATTAGGGCAATAATAAGGCCATAAGGCCAACCAAGCCCTGAAAAACAGGGCAAGAATGAGGACGAGGCAGTGATTTTAAGGCTTACAGGGGCGGCTGTGAGAGCGGTTTGCGTAGCAATTTTAGTAATGCTACCAGCTATCTTACTTCCACAAGTTACCCAATCTGTTGTAGAATATACCCGTATTTTTGCGACGATTATGGCGATATTTGTTTTGTATGAATATGGGTTTCCAACCTCAACAATAATAGAATTTCGGTTTGCAGCCCCTTATAACCGCATTAAATACTTGTTATTATTTGCTTTGGTAGTTGCCCCTAGTTTAATGGTATCTGCTGCATTAAATGGTCAGGAATTCAATGGTATTTTGTCAGTGATTGCGACCAAAGGATTTGCGTTATTGGATTTTCCATTTAGCCCTGTCTTGATTGTAGCGGATACGTTTTCTGAAAATGATACAGCACTGGGTGCAGTTTTAGCACGGGCTATTGCCCTAAATTTGGTACTGGTATTTGCTTGTACATTGGCGTTTTGTGTCGCGGTATTTTCAAACCTATGGCGATTTGGCGGCGGCGGGTTTAACATGTGGCTTAATATGCCGACTTATAAATCATATGAAAAAAATAGCTTACAAGAGCGTTTAAGCAATTCTGCTTTTGCAAGCGTGTTGATTGCATGCCTTATCCCCTTATTTGGCCCAACACTGGCTGACGTGGCAATGACGTTCTTTACGTTTGACGGAAAAATTACACCGATTGTTATGGTTTGGTCGATTGCTGTTTGGACATTTTTACCAGCAATGTTCTTAATGCGCGCAGCTGCTTTGGTTAAGATTTCAATGAATCGTACGGCAGCCCAAAATATACACGCCTATGAATTGGCAGAAGCTACATAAAATACAGCTGAATCCTTGACCTGCCCAATAAGGCATATTACCCGTGGGCAAGTTGAAAAAGGATTTAAGACGCATGAATACTCCATCTTTGTTAATATTACCCGGTGACGGTATCGGTCAGGAAGTTATGGTTGAGGTTCAACGCATAATTGGCTGGCTTGGCGACAAGCGTGATATTGCGTTTGAAGTGTCAGAGGATCTGGTTGGTGGTGCCGCTTATGACAAGCACGGAACGCCTTTGCATGATGATACGATGGCAAAAGCGCAAGAGGTGGATGCGGTATTGCTAGGTGCTGTTGGTGGCCCTAAATATGATGATCTTGATTTTAGCGTGAAACCTGAACGCGGATTACTGCGCTTGCGTAAGGAAATGGATTTATTTTCTAACTTGCGCCCAGCACAATGTTTTGATGCATTGGCAGATTTTTCATCACTGAAAAAAGAGCTGGTTTCAGGCCTAGATATAATGATTGTACGTGAATTAACATCAGGTTCTTATTTCGGTGAGCCACGTGGTATTTTTATAGAAGACGGCAAGCGCGTTGGCATTAATACACAACGCTATACCGAAGATGAAATTGATCGTGTTGCGCGTTCTGCATTTGAATTAGCCCGTCGCCGTAACAACAAAGTTTGTTCGATGGAGAAAGCGAATGTGATGGAAAGCGGTATTTTATGGCGCGATGTTGTAACCGAAGTGCATGCGGCTGATTATGCGGATGTTGAGTTATCACATATGTATGCGGATGCAGGTGCGATGCAACTTGTGCGCGCGCCTAAGCAGTTTGATGTGATTCTGACGGATAACCTGTTTGGTGATTTATTATCCGACACGGCAGCGATGTTGACGGGGTCACTGGGAATGTTGCCATCTGCCTCTCTTGGTTCACCGATGGAAAACGGTTGCCCCAAAGCAATGTATGAACCCGTTCACGGTTCTGCGCCTGACATCATGGGCCAAGGTAAAGCCAACCCATGTGCTTGTATTTTAAGTTTGGCGATGGCTTTGCGTTACAGCTTTGACCAAGGCGAAGAAGCTACCCGATTGGAAACGGCAGTTGAAACCGTTCTGGCAAAAGGCATTCGCACTGGTGATTTGATGATGGCGGATGGCGGCACACCCGCATCGACCAGCCAGATGGGTGATGCTATTTTGGCAGAGCTGGAAGCAAGCCTGTAAGTATATATACGTTAGGGTTGCATGGTAAAATATGCGGCCCTAGCTGTTAAATATTGCTTTCAAACTTTTCCGAAAAACCTCTGTATCATGTATTTTTAAGCGCACTGGTATGGTTAAGACTTTTTGCTGCCAGTTTTTGGGTAAACGTACCGCGTCTTTTTCTGTTGTTACCAGTTGAGCCCCTAAAGCGTTCGCTTCATGTTCCATACGCGTCAACAAAGTTGTCGGAATGGTTTGGTGATCATCGAAATCACGGGTTTTTAGGATGTTTGCGCCCAAACCTTTTAAAGTTTCATAAAATTTTTCTGGCCGTCCTATGCCTGCAAAAGCAAAGACAGGCGTGTTTTTCCAGTTCATACCTGTTTCTAACGGAATTATCGTAGAAGTAGCGTGGGGAAGTTTTTGAACGGTGGGCCATGCTGCGATAAAATCTTGATGCAAGTTTTGCGGCTGTCCGATGGTTAATAGTAGGTCTGATTTTTTGACGGCATTTTCGATTGGTTCGCGCAAGGGGCCAGCGGGAAATACGCATCCGTTACCAAAACCGATTTTGGCATCAACAACCAACACGGTCAGATCTTTTGCAATGGCAGGGTTTTGTAATCCGTCATCCAAAATGATGACATCCGCACCAGCATCATAGGCAGATTGTGCACCATCGTGACGGTTTTTGGATACCCAAGTGGGGGCAAAAGCTGCCAACAAAAGCGGCTCATCACCTACATCAGTGGCAGTATGTATTTGCGGGTTAACAAGAATGGGGCCTTTTAGCTGACCTTTGTAACCTTTTGTCACCACATGCGGTTTTTTGCCCATAGCGATCAACTGGGTGATTGCTTCAATGACAGTTGGGGTTTTGCCTGTGCCACCAAGGTTGACGTTTCCGATGCAAATTACAGGAATTGGTATTTTTGTATGGGCTCCGTTTTGCCAACGGTTTTGACCTGCCCATTGCCATAGCTTTGATAAAGGTGCCAAAAGTACAGGCCACATGTTTTTTTGGCTAGGGCCTTTATTCCAGAACTCAGGCGGTTGCATTAGTGGATGATCTTTCAGCAAGTTTTTCCAGTATTTCTGATGTGACTATACCAGAAACATCCCCACCTTCAGAACTAATTTCCCACGCAGCATAGGCCATAGCTGCGGAAATATCAGGGCTAAGCATTTTGTTCAAAGTTTTGGATAATTGACCACCGTTTTGAACCAACTCTGCCGCGCCCGATGTAGAATATCTGGTATAATCTTCTTCGTACACGCCTGTAGAGGGGCCGTAAATAATGGCGGATCCCATTGATGCTGGGTGAAATGGGTCTGTGGTATCACCATTTGATAAAGAGCCGCCACAAAAGGTTACAGCTGCTAATCGCATATACGTTCCTAAATTATCAGACTGGTTCGTGATATAAATATCTGTGACTTCATCTAATGCGTCACCACTTTCCTGTATGGAAAAATTGATATTTTGATGTTCATGTCGGGATGCAATTTCAGTGCTGCGTTTTGTATGATGGGTGTGCAATAATAACAATAGGCGTCTGTTTTTGCGCATGGCCACTTTATGGGCATTCACAATCACATTTTCTTCGCTTTTATTGGTTGCGGCCGCAAGCCAGACAGGGCGGGTTCCTATTGCAGATGACAGAGATGAATAAAGTGCTTCATCATAGGGCAAAAGTTTTTTGGTGGTTGTCATCGACCCCGTTACACGAATGTTTTTAGCCTTTGCGCCAAGATGTCTTAGTTTTTGTGCAACATGCAGGTCTTGCGCTAAAATTAGGTCGAATGATAATAAAACGGATTTTGCCAAACCTGGTATCCATAACCAGCGTTTATAACTTTTTTCCGACAATTTAGCGTTGATAGAGATGATGGGAACGCCTGCTTTCGCAAGCCTAGTTAAGATGCGTGGCCAATATTCACCTTCTGAAATCACTGCTACATTTGGTGACCAATGTTCAACAAACGATGTTATGGGCTCATCCAGATCAATCGGTAAAAACTGATGTATTGTATTTTCAGGAAGTTGTTGATTAAGCGCTGTGGTATCTTCATGGCGGCGTGTTGTCAGTAAAAAATCTATACCCAAATCTTGATCGTTAAGTTGCTCTATAACACTGAAAAGAGGCAACGCTGATCGTGTATCGCGTGCATGAAACCATATGATGCGGTCGGTATTTTTTAGCATAGATGCCGTACCAAGACGTTCTAGAAACCTAGTTTCGGTATTGCCCGATTGTTCCGAGCGGCTTTTCATTCTTTGGATAAGTCTACTGCCAACCATTCGGGTTGCTATCATATACAGCCAAAGCTCTATGACACGAAACACAGGCTGTTACTTACCCTAGTTCTTCTGTTGGGCTTGCGGCGGTTTCTTCATCACGTAGGCGGTGAATATGTGCAATAAAGTAGCGTGTATGCGCGTTGTCGACCGTTTGCTGGGCTTTGTCTTTCCACGCGCTAAAAGCGGTGTTGTAGTCCGGAAAAATACCAACAATGTCTATGTCATCCGCATTTTTAAAAATTTTCTCTGCCGGGTCTTTTAACTCACCACCGAATACTAAGTGAAGCCTTTGGGGCATTTGACATTCCTTCTAAGTTCTATTTAACCCGTATTTAAACTTGTCTTATGTGAATGGCAATTCACTTCAGATATTGAATTAGCCCCTGATGTAAGTCTGGGGCGGCAGCAATCATACCAGATAAAATAGGTTTTGGTTGATTGTATATTGGCATAGATTTGTTTTTATCAGACAGGCTAACGCCCGCTTCTCGGCAAATAAGATCACCTGCGGCCACATCCCATTCCCATGTATCACGCAATGTCATCATACCGTCAAAGCGGCCTTGGGCGACTAAGCATAACCGATATGCAAGCGAAGAGCGAAAATGCCGTTCAATCGGGGGGGGCTGATCTTTCCAATGGATAGATTTCATTTGCGCACCTGTTGCCAGAATGCGGGCAGAACGAACAGCCTTTGCCCCGCTGTGCGAAATAGGTTCACCATTTAGGAACGCGCCATGCCCAACACGTGCCCAATATGTCAGGTTTTTGGCTGGGCAAAGTACCACGGCGGTTTCAATTATACCGTTGCGGGCGATGGCAAGTGCGGTTGCGAAATTTTCATGCCCATTGATAAAAGAGCGTGTGCCGTCAATTGGATCAACTATAAAAACATGTTCATGATTTAGCCGTTTTGGGTCGTCTTCTGACTCTTCTGATAGCCAGCCATAATCGGGACGTGATGCTAACAATTCAGAGTGCAGCATTTGATCTATTTCTAGGTCGGCCTTGGTTACCGGCCCCTGTCCATCGCCTTTATCCCAAGTATCAACATCGCTTTTAAAATATTTAAGTGCGATTTTGCTGGCCGCGTTGGCGGCCTCTATAAGAAGGGTTAAATCAGGCGCCTGCAATGGTCATGCTTTCTAAAAGCAAACTGGGAATAACACGTGAAAGATGGGCGCGCCCATCATTAGCCGCGACTAGCCCTTTAAGCATTGTGTTCAGATTGCTGGCAATCGTGCATTCATTTACGGGCCGTATGATTTCACCATTTTCCACCCAAAAGCCGTTGGCGCCACGCGAATAATCACCTGTTGTGGGGCTAATGGTAGAACCAATTAAACCAGTAACAAGCAAACCCGTACCCATTTGTGCAATCAACTGATCGCGGGTTTTTGTACCACCGGTAAGCGTGATATTACCAGATGCTGGTGACGGTGCAGACCCCACACCGCGTGATGCATTGCCTGTGGATTTCATGCCAAGTTGTTTGGCTGTTGTAAGGTCAAGCGTCCATCCTGTAAGGGTGCCGTTTTGTATGACTGTACGCATAGCAACTGGCATCCCTTCGGCGTCAAAGGGTTTTGAGCCTGAAACGCGGGGGCGGTGCGGGTTTTCAATTAAATCTATACCTGTTGGCAATATCTGTTCACCCAGCGCGTCTTTTAACCAACTGGAACCTCTGATGATTGAGGCGCCGTTAATGGCCGCTAAAAGGTGCCCGATCAAAGTTGATGATACACGTTCGTCAAATAATACAGGGTAATGACCTGTGGGTGGCTTACTTGCACCAAACTTAGCAATGGCACGTTCGCCCGCTAGCTGTCCAATTTTTTCAGGGTTTGGTAAATCTGTAAAATGCGCCCGCCCTTCGCCACAATAATCGCGTTCCATTTGCAAACCTTCGCCTGCAATAGCAACACAAGTTGTTGAAAAGGATGTGCGTTGATATTCGCCCTGAAACCCGTTTGATGCAGCTAAGTGGATGCGCGTATCGCTACAGCCAGAACTGGCTGCCTGAACCTTAGTTACACCAGAAACGGCCAATGCTGTGGCTTCAGCAATTTGGGCCGTTTCTTGCATCTGCTTTGGTGTGCGCTTTGCGGAATTATCTGCCAGCTCCAACTGGCTTACATCCCAAGAGCGGGCTAATTGATCTGGGTCAGGCAAGCCGCAATACGGGTCTTCGGGGGCTTGACTGGCCATTGCAACGGCACGTTCTGCCATTTGTGAAATTGTGTGATCTGAACTGTCTGATACTGAAACAATCGCTTGGCGCTTACCTTTGAAAACGCGCAACCCAATATCAAGCCCTTCTGACCTTTCGGCGTGTTCCAATGCGCCTGCGCGCACTTCTATGGTTGTGTTGGTACCATCTACCAACAGTACATCAGATGCATCTGCACCAGCGTTGGCGGCGGCCTTAAGCACCCTGTTTGACAGGGCTTGAAAATCATGCGTCACGTTTACTGTCTCGCGGTTTATTTAAGGGGGATACCGTTGGCTAATACATGACCGTCTTTAGTCATCTCAATTACAGAAACCAAATGATCGTCACCACCGCCACCTGGCTTAAAGAACATACCAGACATTCCTTGGATCATCGCAGCGTTAGGCGCAGGTACAAAGCCAAGTTCCGTTAACTTCACCAGTAAACCCATCGCACCATTCAGAGAAATAGAAACGGTACCGTCGGGAGCGGGTGGAAATTGTGCATTGTCGACATTGATAGAACCAGTTGTTTCCAGCTCTGCACCTGCGATTTTTAGGTTAAAGGCATTGATCTTGGCATTTTCAATAATAATTGGCGGCTCCTTATCAAGCTCTTTTTCATCAATTTCCGAAAGTTTTTTAAGCCATTTTATATTACCTGTCATGTCAATATTCAGATCAATACTATCCCTAGGCAGAATTGCTGTAGGGTCAAACAATGCCCATACCTGATCGGATATATTAAGTTCAGAAATGGCAATTTTATAGCCTGTAGGTTTGCTCTGGTCAGTATTATCCAGCGGAAGGCTAAGGTCGGCTGTCGTTTCAGCTATGCTAAACTGCATTGGTGGCAGGCCCATAGCCGTGGCATTTACGCTATAGCTAAGGTCTTTTGTTGTTCCCGAAAGTTTGGCAACTGATCCTTCAAGGCCAAAAAACCCAACACCTTCGCCAAATTCACCGTTTGCTTCAATAGGCCCAGCAGGGCTGTTGGTTGTTATTGCTGTATTCCCAGAAGTTATGCTGTAATCAAAAAACAGATCGCGCGATAAATCAATGTAGTCTACTGGGTTTTCTGCGTCAAAATTACTGTAAAACGGAAATTCAAACCGTCCATTAAAATCATTCATCACGGAAGTGGATGACATATCTTGCCCATCTACATTCGCGGTAAAATCCATTGTCATTTCACTAATTCTAAACTGACCAACAGCCTTTCCCGTATCACCAGAGGTAAGTTGTTGTTCACTTGTGCCACCTTTTAATGTTGTAGAAATATCCATTGTTGGATTTTCTAAAGTTCGAAACGTCATTTCATCAAAAGAAGACGTGTATTCGCGCGCACCTTCTTTGCCGCCTATAACAATAGACGTACCTTTGCTTTCGATAACGAATTTTACGGGGTCAAGAGCTTCGGGATCAGGGGATTGAAACAGGCCGTCAATTTGCTCGGCATAGGTTAGCTCAAAGCCGCCAAGTAATTTTTTGCTGACTTTAACCCAAGGTATCGCAATTTGTGCTAGGTCATCGGGGGATCTCAGAGTGATGTTATTCCATTGTGAATATTTACCAGCGTCTTCTTTATCGCCAACATCCAGAACCAATGGTGTTGATCCTAATAACCCAAAATACTCTTCAAGAATTTGGGTGGATTGCGCATCTGCAAACACAGGTGTGCCGAAAGGCAAAGAGACAATGAATGCAGATGTCAGAAAGTTATTTCTATTGAACATAATTGACCTCATATAATTAAAGCACAAACTTAAGGCAGAGTTAAGATTCAGACAACCTCAATTTTCTTTCAATCGTATTGCTAAATCAGAAGGTTCGCCCAGTTATATATAAATACGGTTGCAATAGGAAAAAACCTAGGGTTCTGTGCGGTAGTTGAAAAAGTTGGAGAATGAAATGGTTTGGTCGGCAGAAAAAACCCAAGTAAGCAGTTGGAACGAATGGGATCCATTGCGTCATGTCATTGTAGGGCGTGCCGATGATTGCCATATCCCACCAGAGGAACCTGCCCTAGAGGCCAAAGTGCCCGAAGACAGTGATATGCGCGGCCAATGGGGGCGTCGACCACAAGAAACCATTGATCGAGCGAACGAGCTGTTGGATAATTTTGCCAATCTTTTGAAAAAACGTGGACTGCGCGTTGATCGCCCGACGCCAACTGACTTTTCACTACCTGCAACAACGCCTGATTTTCACACTGATAGCCAGTTCGGATGTATGCCACCCCGCGATGTGTTGCTAACCGTTGGTAACGAGATCCTTGAAGCGACCATGTCTTATCGGTGCCGTTGGTTTGAATATTTGTGCTATCGCCCGTTAATGCAGCAATATTGGGATGAAGACCGTAATTTCCGCCATGAGGCAGCGCCAAAGCCGCGTTTGACGGATGCGGATTATCACCCTGATTACCTGTCAGATAAGATCGGGAACGCAAAACGTCTAAAATGGGCCGAGGAAAAGTTCTTTGTCACCACTGAGGAAGAGCCCTTATTCGATGCGGCTGACGTTCTGCGCTTTGGTAAAGATCTGGTCGTCCAGCACGGCTTTACCACTAATCTGAAAGGTATCGAATGGCTGCGCCGCCATTTCCCCGATCACCGCGTTCACACCGTGAACTTTCCGGGTGATCCCTATCCGATCCATATTGATGCAACATTCACACCTTTGCGCCCTGGTCTGATCGTCAACAACCCGCAGCGACGATTGCCCGAAGAGCAACGCAAGATGTTCAACGACAACGGCTGGGAAATTGTTGACGCAGCACAACCCGCACATAACGCACCGCCACCTTTGTGCTATTCGTCCACATGGCTGTCGATGAATGTGCTGGTACTTGATCCTAAAACCGTCTGTGTTGAAAAGTCCGAAGTTTATCAAGCTGAACAAATGGATAAGCTGGGCATGGAAGTGATTGAGGTTGAATTACGTGACGCTTATGCCTTTGGTGGTGGTTTGCATTGTTGCACCGCTGACGTATACCGTGAAGGTGAATGCGAAGATTATTTTCCGAAGGTGTAACAGATGAAAAACAAAACTGTCCTTATTACGGGTGCCAGCCGTGGTATTGGTGCCGCCGCTGCCCGTGAGTTTGCCAGTCTTGGCGCCAATGTCATGCTGGCTGCCCGCACTGAAGCTGCCATCAAAGAGATTGCGGATGAGATTAATTTAAGCGGCGGCAAAGCGGCGGCTGTTGCTTGTGATGTATCAGATCATGCACAAGTCAAAGCGATGGTTGCAGCATGTGTTTCCACATTTGGCGGGCTTGATGTTTTGATTAACAATGCAGGTGCGCTTGAACCGATTGAGCATCTGAACGGATCTGATGTCGATGCTTGGGTTAAGGTAATCGATATTAACGTAAACGGTGTTTATTATGGAATACGTGAAGCCCTGCCGCATATGAAAAAGGGTGGTACAATTTTAACGATTGGGTCGGGGGCGGCGACCAATGCGCTGGAAGCATGGAGTGCTTATTGCGCATCAAAAGCAGCGGTGCATCATTTGAACAAATGCTTAGATAAAGAAGAGCGTGAAAACGGTATTCGCGCATTGGTATTATCGCCCGGAACTGTGGCGACAGAAATGCAGATGGCAATCAAAGACAGCGGTATTAACCCCGTTAGCCAACTGGACTGGTCTGTGCATATTCCAGCTGAATGGCCAGCAAAAACGTTGGCTTGGATGTGCACCGCAGATGCAGATGATTGGCTGGGTGAAACGGTTAGCCTTCGCGATGATGTAATTCGCAAACGCGTTGGGTTAATTTAAGTTATGTCGCTTAAAGATGAAACAA
Organism: uncultured Paracoccaceae bacterium; assembly: GCA_913061275.1. Lineage (GTDB taxonomy): Bacteria > Pseudomonadota > Alphaproteobacteria > Rhodobacterales > Rhodobacteraceae > Amylibacter. Next base: position 195,060 of record CAJXSR010000001.1, read on the forward strand.
TGTCATACCTTCATCAGGCATATGATTTATCATTGCAGTGGATAACCAGTGCAGCGGCTTGGTCGCAATTTGGGTTACTTATTGCGGCATCTCTTGCAGCCTATTACCTACATAAAAAGATAAATCCAGTTATAGAAAAACTGCTAAGCCCCAGTGATGAAAATACAGGAATTTTTGCACATGGGTTAAGGTTTGGCCTTCTGTTTTTACCATTATTATTACCGCTTCTGGCTTATACTTTTACGGCTATGGGTGAGCAGATTACCCGATCCGTTTTTGGTTCTGGTGCGGTAATAGCTTTTGGAAAACGCCTATTTATTTTACTAGCCGTGCGTATCTTGGTGCGCGATATTATTTATTCACCTTTCCTGAAGGTTTTAGGAAAATACATATTACTACCGCTTACAGCCATTTATGCTTTGGGTTTGTTTGGCCCAACTGCATCGTTATTGGCAAATACCAGTATCGCCGTTGGCAATATCAAATTTTCACTGCTGGCGATTGCGCGCGGTGTTATTTTCGGGGGGGTTATTTTCTGGCTGGGCCGTTGGTCGAATGATCGTGGGGCTGAATATATTCGCGCCCAAAAAGAAATGCGTATTCCAACACGCGAGTTAGCCACTAAAGCGTTTGAATTGCTGATATTTGGCGGATGTTTTTTGCTTCTGATGAATATTCTGGGCCTAAACCTGTCTGCCCTTGCCTTTATTGGTGGGGCTGTTGGTGTGGGGCTGGGGTTTGGTCTGCAAAAAATTGCGGCCAACTTCATATCGGGCATTATTTTGCTGCTGGAAGGGCAAGCAACCGTTGGCGACTATGTGGAATTGGATGGCGGCCAACAAGGTACTATAGTTAAGATGTTGTCGCGCGCCACAATATTGGAAACCTTTGACGGTAAATGGGTTGTTGTGCCGAATGAGGATTTTATTACGACACGCATTATAAACTGGTCTGATGCAGGTTCTGGCAACAGATATGAGGTGAATTTTTCGGTATCCTATGACGCTGATATTAACAAAATTCCCGCAATAATTGAAAAAGCTGTGGCAAGTCATCCGGGTGTTTTGAAAAAACCCGAAGGCCCAGATTGTGAATTGCGTGGTTTTGGCGATTCAGGAATAGATTTTGGTGTTGAGTTTTGGGTTGAAGGTATTGATGACGGTAAAAATAAATATTGTTCGCAGGTTTTGTTTTTAATCTGGAACGCGTTGAAAGATAACAATATTGAAATCCCTTATCCGCACCGCGTGATCGAAATAAAAGGCAATCTACCAACAACATGACCGATCTGTGTGTCATTGGCGCAGGCCCCGCTGGCTTGATGGCGGCAGAGGTAGTGGCGGATGCAGGCTATTCGGTTGTGATTGCAGACGCTAAACCTTCCTTTGGGCGTAAGTTTTTGATGGCGGGGAAATCTGGGTTAAACCTAACAAAAGATGAACCCATTGCAGAATTTACGGCAGCATTTGATGAGGCAGAAAACTGGCTGCTTCCTATGTTGAAGAACTTTGGTAACGCAGATATTTCATCATGGACCAATGCATTGGGGCAGCAGGTTTTTACGGGTAGTTCGGGGCGGGTTTTTCCCAAAGCTATGAAAGCATCGCCTTTATTGCGGGCTTGGTTATCACGCCTAGCAAACAAAGGTGTTCAATTTAAAACCCGCTGGTTGTGGCAGGGGTGGAATGGGACTGATTTGGTGTTTCAAACACCTGATGGGCTACAGGATTTAACCGCTAACACGTGTGTTTTGGCCCTTGGTGGGGCTAGTTGGCCCAAGTTGGGTTCGGATGGGGTGTGGGCTGACATTTTGAAGGGTGAAGATATTACGCTTGCACCGTTCAAACCCGCGAACATGGGGTTTCATGTGCCGTGGTCGGATTATATGAAGCCGCATTTCGGGGCACCAATTAAAACCGTGCAGATCACCGCTGGCAATACCTCTGTAAGGGCGGATTTCGTGATTTCGTCCAAAGGAATTGAAGGCAGCGGCATTTATGCGGTCAGCAAAGAAATGCGCGAAGGTGCTGAACTGATTATCGATCTTCTGCCCGATACCAGTCTTGAGGTGTTGCAAGATAGAATTATGCGGTTGCCTAAAAAGGCATCTCGTAGTTCAATTTTACGCAAAGCTTTGCGACTAGACCCTGTAAAGGCCGCTTTGTTAAATGAGGTTGCCCGTAGTGTGCCCCTGTCAGATATTGCGAAAACGGCTAAGGCTTTACCTATTCAACATTCAGGTCCACGACCAATAGCAGAGGCAATATCGACGGCTGGTGGTGTTCCACAATCCGAGCTTACAAGTGATCTGATGCTGCGCAAGAAACCTAGTGTGTTTTGCGCAGGTGAAATGCTGGATTGGGAAGCACCCACTGGCGGATATTTAATAACGGGTTGCCTTGCAACAGGGCTTTGTGCCGGGCAAGGTGCGGCCCGTTATTTAGCATCCCGCAAGGCAAACGCACGCAAATAAGCAGGGCGCGCAATCATCCGTTTGAAATAAGCCCGCATTGGCCCGTCAGGTATTTCAAACCCTGCTATTCTGGCCCACCCGCCGCAATGGGTTAACAAAATATCGGGGACGGTCATCTTATCACCCATAAGAAATTCATTGTCACCCAGACGTTTGCCCAAAATATCCATTGAGCGAGTAAATTCCCATTTCAGAGTGTCCTTGATTTCTGGCACGCGCTTGTCTTTTGGTAAAACGAAAGAATTGCGGGCCGCACACCAAATGATTGCATCAATCTCATCGTTAATGAATTGTGTAAAACTGTCTTGTTGTGCGCGTTTAACCGTACCTGCGGCATAAGTCAGGTCATCATGTTTATCCGCCAAAAATTGCATGATGGCGACGCTGTCTAAAATGACTTGCCCGTCAACAAGTAGTGCAGGTACTTTACCTGATGGGTTAATATCTAACATCTCTTTTGAACGCGGCATGTGGGCCAAATGTTCATATTCCAAACCTAATTCTTCCATCATCCACAAAACCCGCAAAGCTCTGCTGGCGGCCATTCCTAATACTTTATACATTTTATAATCCTTATTTCGGTCGCATCATCGCAAGACGGATGAATGTGCGTTCTACAACTGCCATTGCAGGCATGGGCTTTGATGAACGTAGTATTAAATCAGTGTCCATCAACTCTGATAATGCTTTTTCTAACCGTATATTTCCCCAAGCACGTGCTTGGCGCACAAGACGGTCTTTGCGCGGCCCAAAAACAGGTGGGCGGGCGCGACTAAGGCCTACATCGGGGCCCTGTGGGTCACATGAGGCGGCATGTAGTAGACGAAAGTGACGCATTGCCCCAATACACAATGCAGTGGGGTTAACACCCTGACCGGCTAGGCGGCTAAGTGTTGTGCCAACTTCCCCGCTTCTAGCCTCAGAAATGATATGCAGGATGTCATCTATATCTGCGTCCAAAGTGACAGGTGCGCAGGCTTCTACATCTGCAATTTCAACTGCAGTTTGGTCATTTAGTTTATATAGCGACAGTTTGTTGATTACCTGTTTCAAATCCCCCAAACCCATATCGCGGGCCAAGGCCATTAGGTATTTTTTAGCTTCAGTAGATATACTTGGCATGCCCGCATCCGCTAAAATCTTATCAACCTCTTCTGGCCGTGTGGGATCATCATAAATGCCGATTGTGTAAAATTTTTGCGAAGGTTCAAAAGCTTTTCGTAGCTTTGAGCGTGCATTAAGCGAACCTGCGGTGACAATTAGGTATGCATCCCCATGTTCCCATTCAGATACTGCAGCTTCAAAAAGTGACGCCAACCCGTCGGTTGCGCCTTCGACAACAACCATGCGTGGCCCAGGGAAAAACCCCTGAGCTTTAAGCGCGTCTAATAAAAGGGCAGGGTCTTTGCGTAAATCTGCCGCAAACATACGGGTCAGGCGCATTTCATCTTGAGCAGTATCACCAACAAGTGCCAGCGTTACCTCTTGTCTGCGGACATTGATTTTTTCGGTATCCATACCAAAAATCAAAAGACCCGCACATGATTTATCAGGTTTAGCAAAAAAAGCTGATGCTTTTGCGCCTGCTAATTTCATTTGACCCACTGTTTGGCGGTTGATGTGATGCGCAAAACAATTTGATCTGCCAGCGTCACCGCAATACGCGAACGGGCGTCTTGTTCTGCTGTCCGCGTTGGGAATGTTTCTGACGTAGCGCTATAGGCTGTGGATGATTTTACTGTACCACTTATTAGAACCGCACCTGTTGCCGTATCTGTTAGTTTGAAAGCAGAGGTGCCCACAAGATTATAGCGTGTAATTTCAGCTGTTGTTGAAATCGCAAGTCCGGTTGAGTCTATATCATATGTAAAATTCAGTTTGTATTTAGGGTGTTCATTAAACCCAAAACGTTCAACTAAACGCTCGCGTAGTACAAAGTTTTCGCGCCCTTTACCAGATGCAACTTCTATCTTGCCTGTTAAGGATGAAGCCGCTGTGCCAGTGCCGTAAATTGGGCTAAAGCCACAGGCCCCTAATGTAGCTGTTAACGCAAGGGCAGTTATAACATTACGGCGGTTAAACAACGACATTAACAATTCTTCCTGGAACAATGATTAGTTTTTTGGGTGCATTGCCATCCAATATACGCTGAACAGTTTCGTTTGCCATAACGATTTTTTCAAGCTCTTCCTTGGAAATATCAGCGGAAACTTCAATCTCGTCACGTCGTTTACCATTAACCTGAATAGGAAGTGTCACTGTATCATCAACTAACATTGCAGGATCAACTTGTGGCCAAGCGGCTTGCGCTACCAAACCTGTACCACCCATTGTTGCCCAAATTTCTTCGGCCAGATGTGGGGTCATTGGTTGCATCATTTGCGCCATTACTTTCATGGCTTCAATTTTAGTGGCTTTATCCGCTTTAGATTTCGCAAGTGTGTTGGTGAATTGATACAGTCCCGCTACAGATTTGTTGAACGCAAAACCTTCAATACCATCTGTTACAATTTCAATGGCGCGGTGCGTAGCTTTTTGTAAAGCAAGTGCCGCTTTTGCGTCAATTTCCCCTGCGTCTACGCTTTGGGCGATCTCATCTGCCAAGCGCCAAACACGTTGCAAATGTTTCCATGCAGCATCGGCCCCAGAGGCAGTCCATTCTACATCCCGCTCAGGTGGGCTGTCTGACATAACAAACCAACGTGCGGTATCGGCACCGTATTGGTCAATAATATCGTCAGGATCGACCACGTTCTTTTTCGACTTTGACATTTTGATTGATGGGCCAACTTCAACTGGTTGGCCTATATCTGTTTCATAGCCGCCCGCTACAGGTTTTACTTCATAAGGCGTTAGCCAGTTACCATCGGGGTCTTTGTAAGTTTCATGGCACACCATTCCTTGGGTAAACAGTGCATTAAATGGCTCTGTTGCAGCTTTTGGTAAATGACCAGTCAAGTTCATAGCACGGGCAAAGAAGCGCGAATAAAGCAGGTGTAAAATTGCGTGCTCAACACCGCCGATATACTGGTCAACATTCATCCAGTAATCAACATCAGCACTTACCGTTGGTGTTGCTGCCTGTGCATTGGTGAAACGCGCATAATACCAAGAGCTGTCAACGAAAGTATCCATTGTATCTGTCTCGCGCTGGGCGGGTTTGCCACAGGATGGACAGTCACAATTACGCCAAATATTATGGCGATCCAGTGGGTTTCCAGGCCGGTCAAATGTCACATCTTTGGGCAGCTCGATCGGCAAGTTTTCTTTTTTCTCTGGCACTACACCGCAAGTATCGCAGTGCACTACTGGAATGGGGCAACCCCAATAACGTTGCCTAGACACACCCCAGTCACGCAAACGATAGTTGGTTTTGGCTTCCCCCAATCCCATTGCTGCGATGCGTTTGTTCACTTCTGATTTGGCGCCTTCAATCGACAACCCATCCAGAAAACGTGAATTGATAATATGACCAGCGCCAAGATACGCCTCATTCCCAATAGAAAACGTGTCTGGGTTTTGTGCTTCATCACAAACAACAGGTGTAACTACCAAATCATATTTGCGGGCAAAATCCAGATCGCGTTGGTCGTGTGCGGGGCAGCCAAAGATAGCGCCTGTGCCATAACCCATCAAAACAAAATTCGCGATATAGACGGGTAATTCCCACCCTGCTTCAAACGGGTGTACAACTTTCAGTCCAGTATCATACCCTTTCTTTTCAGCGGTTTCCAAAGCCTCTTCAGTGGCACCTAACTTGCGGCATTCTTGATTAAAAGCGGCAATATCTGGGTTTGCTTCCAAAGCTTTAGCTAAAGGGTGATCGCAAGAAATCGCAGCAAAGCTGGCGCCGAATAATGTATCTGGGCGGGTGGTATAAACTTCTAATTCTTCGAAACCTTCAGGTGCACCGATGGTTTTAAAGTTAAACTGCAACCCTTGGCTTTTACCAATCCAGTTTTTTTGCATTGTGCGTACTTTTTCAGGCCATTCTGACAAGCCATCCAATGCTGTTAGCAGTTCTTCTGAAAACTCGGATATTTTAAAGAACCACTGTGTTAGTTCTTTGCGTTCAACCAACGCGCCCGAACGCCAACCACGGCCGCCTTCAACTTGCTCATTTGCAAGTACGGTCATATCCACAGGATCCCAGTTGACCATTGCGTTTTTGCGATACACCAGATCTTTGCCCATCATATCAATGAACATAGCCTGTTGTTGGCCGTAATATTCCGAGTCACACGTAGCAAACTCGCGTGACCAGTCGATTGATAGCCCCATAGGTTTAAGCTGCCCACGCATGTCGGCAATATTTTGATACGTCCAATCACCCGGATGCACATTGTTTTGCATCGCGGCATTTTCCGCTGGCATTCCAAAAGCATCCCAGCCCATTGGGTGCAGTACATTAAAGCCTTGTGCAGATTTATACCGCGCTACAACATCCCCCATTGTGTAATTGCGCACATGACCCATATGGATACGACCAGATGGATACGGGAACATTTCCAGCACATAATACTTTTCACGTGCTTCATCACGTATTGCTTTGAAAACCTCTGCGCTATCCCACGCTTCTTGCCATTTAGGCTCCACAACCTTTGCGTTGTACCGTGACATGAACTTAACCTTTATACGTTTAACGCCGAGCGATTGGCCCGGCGCAGATGTTTTATATCTAGTTTATTGCAGCGATAAAGTTATTGCCGCCGTTTTGCGCCTCGGATGCGTAATTGACGCGCGCGTGTTAGTATGGCGTCTTCAATGCGTCGGTTGGTTTCTGCACTAGCAGGGCCATTACGTTTTTGCATTGCGACTTTCAGCGAACCCGCTTCCAGTGCAGGGTCTTGGATCAATATTGTTGCTCGAAAAGCTGTTGAAGAGCCAGGTGCGCGGCCCCAACCCATAACGATTACGCCTGAAAACGGATCAGCGGCTTCTAAGGGTAAGAAGCTTAGTGTTTCCAATGAGGCCTCCCAGATGAATTTATTCACCCGAATGTCTGCACTGTCATTTACGCCTTTTAACAGATCATTAATTTGTATAGGGCCGTCTTTTGCGCGCCGCGCTTCTGCTGCATTGCGCGGAACAGAAACGACTTCAGAAGCGCGTCTGGATTCAGATGGATTAGTTGGTAGTTTATCATCTCTTTTTGGCTTTAAGACACCACCAAGCGATCCGCCAGTACTGCTACCCTTAGAGTTTATCGAACCACAGCTTACAAGAAGTGCAGAAACAAGCAAAAGTGCCAGTTTATTTAATATTCCACTCAACATTATTACCTGCCTTACGTAGTTTTCTATCAACATCTACCGTGTTGTTTTTATGCGAACAAGGGGTTTGGTCAAGTTTCTGACTGTTTCAGGGGAATACTGTTGTCATTTTTGGTCATGAAGCGAATTAATCCTATTAAAACCCACCTGCCCCACGTCTTGCTTCAGCGGCATTTTGTGGTTTTGGTGTGGTAGTTCCAAAGATAATCGTTGTACCGTTAGTAACTTCACTGGACCGGCGACGTACCGCAGGGTTTTGGGGAAAACCATCATGCGCTTCAGTATTAGTTGTAATTCGGCGCAGTGTTTCCAAAATTCCGTCTGAACCTTGTGTTGCCCATGCAGCACCAGCAAGGATTTGGGCGGCAATCGTCAGGCTAATTAAATACCCTTTTTTATTATACATGTTTGCACCATTTTTTGTTTCAACCACATACTACAAGCGCAAAAGTCTGGCAGCAAGGATATCAGACAAAGCATTTATCATTTCATTGTGATGCGGCAAAAATTTGGGGTTTACGAATTTATAGCAAAACGGCACAAAGGTGATATGTCATTACAAGAAATTAAAACCCGTATCCTTAAAGCTGAAAAATTGGCAGGTCGCCCTGTGGGAAGTGCACAGCTAATTGCTGTTTCTAAAGTACAGCCAAACGAACGCGTTCAGACAGTTTTAGAACAGGGTCACCGCCTTTTCGGTGAAAACAAAGTGCAAGAGGCAGAGGGCAAGTGGCCCAGTTTCAAAGAACAGTTTGAGGATGCTCAGGTTCACCTGATTGGCCCGTTGCAAACCAATAAGGTTAAAAATGCGGTTGCATTATTTGATGCAATCCATGCGGTTGATCGCCCAAAGCTTGCTAGAAAACTGGCAACTGAAATTCAGGCACAGGGTAAAGCACCTGATATGTTCATTCAGGTAAATACAGGCGAAGAGCCGCAAAAAGCCGGCGTTATTCCTGCGGATGCGGATGCTTTTATTAAAGAATGTCGCGATATGGAATTACCGATCATAGGTCTGATGGTAATACCGCCTGTTGATGAAGAAGCATCGCTTCATTTTGCGTTATTGCGTAAAATTGCACAGCGAAACGGGTTAGACGGCCTGTCTATGGGGATGAGCAGCGATTTTGAGCGTGCTGTAGCATTGGGGGCCACGCATGTGCGTGTGGGGTCGGCTATTTTTGGCGAACGAGATTATAGTTAACGGGTCATTATTTTTGAATGATCACCCGTGATCTTGCTTGCCAATTTTCAAAAATCCAGATCAACACCTTACGATCAAACGCAATGCAACCTTCTGTTGGGTGACGTGGTTTACGCCAAATATGTAGAAATATTGCACTGCCCGCGCCTGCAACTGCATTTGGCCAATTAAAATCTAAGATACCAAAACTATCATATAGTGGATCAGCGCGACGTTGTTTTTCGTGGCTAAAAGGATAATTTGGCCCGTAAACCCCATGATTATATTCAGGATCACGTGGATCATCCGACCATATATCAGCAACACGAATAACGTCTTGTGTGATATGCGGCGTTTGAAATGAAAGTCGGTCAGGGCGGATTTTAAGTGCGGCTAACTGAAATACACCGATAGGGGTAATTCCATCGCCTTCGCCCCGCTTTTTGCCGATACCACCACGACCGATTGCACAAGGTACGGTAACGCCGCGAAACCGCGCACCCCAACCTGTGACCACCAGATCATCAAATCTAGGGGTCACAACAGGTGGCCGCTTTTTTTTGCTTTGGTTGCTAAGTATGCTTCATTCAACGGATTATGCCCCACATGCAATGCCACACGTTCTTCCACTTTTACGCCCGCTGCATTCATTTTCTCAACTTTATTCGGATTGTTCGTCATTAACCGAACTGCATTAAAGCCAAGTGATTTCAAAATTTCAGCCCCCAACATAAAGTCGCGTTCATCGTCTTCAAAACCAAGCCGATGATTGGCCTCTACTGTATCAAAGCCCTGACTTTGCAGCGCATATGCGCGCATTTTATTAGCCAGCCCAATACCGCGACCCTCTTGGTTCATATAAAGTAATATACCAGACCCATGTTTGGCGATTTGTTGCATCGCCATATTCAACTGCGGCCCGCAATCGCATTTTAGTGACCCTAAAATATCACCTGTGAAGCATGCCGAATGTAGCCGTGAAAGTACGGGCTCACTGCGCTTTGGGTTGCCAATTTCAATCGCATAATGCTCAATTCCGCCATCATCAGGGCGAAACACATGAACTTTGGATGTATTTGCTACCGCAAGTGGTACATTGGCAGCAGAAACAAGCGCCAAGGGGCTACTTTTACGCAAGCACGGGCCGATTGATTCTAATGGTAGGCGGTGCAGATAAGGCATTTCATTTGCTACTTCCTGCGTGATTTGCACCAGCACCGCTGCAGGCAATAAACGCGCTTGTTTACAGATCATCAGTACCAATCGATGCGCTTCTGCGTCACCTTCGCGTATTGCTGTAAACGGGCCTTTCATCGGATTTTGCAGATCATCAACAGGATCGGCCACGGATTTGATCCAGTTTATATCCGCGCTATATGGTGTTAAAATACGCGCTATATCCCCATCGTAAATTCTAGCAGATAGGGTTTTCGCCCGCCAGCCTGTGATTGCCAGCTCTAAAGCATCACCAAGATTGCGAAAATGTGCCAACCGATCTGTGTGAAGTGTTTCGACTGCCGCTGCCATCCACACAACTTTACCGCATGATATAAGGATCGGTACGCCCATGCGCAAATCTGCCCGCATGCGGGCAATTTGTTCGTCAGTTGTTAGTAGAATGGGCATATTGGGCCTGCGTAAAGCTATGATTCAGATACATTCTATATCCTGCATCGTCCGAATATGAAACATATCCCTCATTTTCGACACGAGCCTGTGAGAATTTTATTCTTACTCTTGCCGAAACTGTGAAAAGAACACAAGTTAGGAATAAGAAATGGAGTTCCCATAATGAGCAACCTGAAAAAAATCCTGATGGTAGATGATGATGAGGATTTGCGTGAAGCTTTAGCTGACCAACTTGTTTTAACCGAAGATTTTGATGTCTTCGAAGCAGAGGATGGCGGCTCTGGTTTGGAAAAAGCCAAAGAGGCTATTTATGACCTTGTCATGCTTGATGTTGGGTTGCCCGATATGGATGGGCGTGAATTGTGCCGCCTGATGCGTAAGCAAGGTGTGAAATGTCCGATTGTGATGTTAACAGCACATGATACCGATGCTGATACGATATTGGGTCTTGATGCAGGTGCAAATGATTATGTGTCAAAACCCTTTAAGTTTCCGGTACTATTGGCCCGCATTCGTGCGCAGCTACGCCAGCACGAACAATCAGAAGATGCAGTTTTTACACTTGGGCCATATACATTTAAGCCAGCAGCAAAAATGCTTATTACCGAAGATGATAAAAAAGTGCGATTGACCGAAAAAGAAACGAACATATTAAAGTTTTTATACCGTGCTCAAGACGGTGTTGTCGCCCGTGATGTGCTTTTACATGAGGTGTGGGGGTATAATGCAGGTGTTACAACCCATACGTTGGAAACCCACATTTACCGTCTACGCCAAAAGATAGAACCAGACCCCAGTAATGCACGCCTTTTGGTTACAGAATCAGGCGGTTACAGATTGGTTGCCTAACTTATTTTAATTTCTCCCCATACTGGCCCGCTATTGATTAGCGGGCTTTTTTTTGCTTGAGGTCATAGGCACGACACGACATTATCGCGCTTCAACATCAGGGGATTAAAATGCCAATTACAATCTGTACATGGAATATCAATTCAGTGCGTCTGCGCGAACCGATCGTGCTGAAACTTCTGCGCGAGGAACAGCCAGATGTTTTATGCTTGCAAGAATGCAAATCCCCCGTTGATAAAATGCCGACCGAAGGTTTTGCAGCCCTAGGGTATGAGCACATGATTGCTAACGGGCAAAAGGGATATAACGGGGTGATGATATTATCGCGCCTGCCTATTCAGGAAGTTGCACGTAAAGATTTTGCCAATCTAGGTCACGCCCGCCATATTGCGGGACAGTTGGAAAACGGACTGACCATTCATAATTTTTATGTGCCTGCGGGGGGCGATAAGCCTGATCGGGAAGTCTGCGAAAAGTTCGGGCAAAAACTGGATTATTTATGTGACATGCGTGATTGGTTTAATGCGGAAAAACCGCAAAAGGCTGTTTTGGTTGGCGACTTGAACATCGCACCACGCGAAGATGACGTTTGGAATCATAAGCAACTAACCAAAATTGTATCACATACACCGATAGAAATTGACCATTTGGATGCGGTACAAACCGCAGGGAAATGGGTGGATATTACGCGCCAAGATATTCCCGAAGGCCAATTATATAGCTGGTGGTCATATCGTGCACGTGATTGGGATACGGCAGATAAAGGCCGCCGTCTGGATCATATCTGGGCGACAGATGATATTGCCCATACGGGCCATTCCAGTCGCGTTCTGCGCCCAGCGCGCGGTTGGGAAAAGCCCAGCGATCATGCCCCATTATTTGCAAGTTTTGATATCTGACTTGCCCTAATGCCTAAGCACGACTAAATCAAAGTCAACAAATGAATATATGGAGCGATCAGTGTTAGAACTTGGAAATACAGCAGTGCCAGACGATTTAGTAAAGGACGTGAATGAAGACACGTTTATACAAGACGTGGTTGAGGCCAGTAAAGAAGTGCCGGTTATCGTTGATTTTTGGGCACCATGGTGTGGGCCGTGCAAAACTTTAGGCCCAGCATTAGAAGCGGAAGTGAAAGCACAGGGCGGTAAGATTAAAATGGTTAAGGTCGATATTGACCAAAACCAAATGATTGCCAGCCAGATGCGCGTTCAATCAATTCCAGCCGTGTTTGCATTTGTTAACGGGCAGCCCGTTGATGGGTTTATGGGCGCCAAAGCCCCTTCAGAGGTCAAAGCATTCATTGAGAAAGTAATGGCCACAGCGGGTGTTGATGATGGCGGTCTGGAAGAGGCCGTTAAGATGGCGAATGAAATGTTAGAACAAGGTGCGCTTAATGATGCAGCGGATACTTTTCAGGCAATTCTGGGGGAAGAACCAGAAAACGCCGATGCGTATGCAGGTTATGTAAAAGCACAAATTGCGCTGGGCAATATTGAACAGGCGGAAAAGAACCTGTCAGCTGTTCCAGATAGTATCGCAAGTGACCCTGCCATTCTTGGACTTATAGCACAGCTTGATTTGGCAAAAATGGCAGCAAGTGCTGGTGAGACGGATGCATTAAAGGTAAAACTTGAAGCAAATCCTGATGATTTGCAGGTGCGCTTTGATCTGGCATTGGCAGAGCTTGCCGTAGAAAATACTGAGGCTGCTGTTGATTTACTGTTAGAGGTATTTCGCCGTGACCGAGAGTGGAATGAGGCAGCGGCAAAAACCCAGTTATTTAAAATTTTTGAGGCACTTGGTGCGCAAGATGCGATTGCACAAAATGGCCGTAGAAAACTTTCATCCCTTATATTTGCCTAAATGCAGGAATGGCCTAGATGAAAACAATGTTCAATTTGTCTAATCTACCAGCAAACATTCCTGTATTTCCGCTAACAGGCGCGTTGGTTTTGCCACGCGCCCGTTTGCCGCTAAATATCTTTGAAACACGCTACCTTCAAATGATCGACGATGTGTTGAAAACAGAACATCGTTTAATCGGGATGATACAGGCACGTGATGTGCCTTCGGATATTGGCGACCCACCGTTGCACAAAATAGGGTGCGCTGGTCGGATCACCTCATTCACTGAAACCGATGATGGGCGGTATTTGATTTCAATAAAAGGCATCAGCCGATACCGGATTTTAGATACGCAAACCAGTTTTAAACCTTATTTAACGGCGGATGTCGGTTGGGCGAATTTTGAACGTGATCTTGGGGTGGAAGAAAACGATGACAGCTTTGATCGGCCTAAGTTTTTGAACTTGCTTGGCGCCTATTTTGAAACAAATGAATTACAAACTGACTGGGAAAGCCTGAAAGAGGCCACAGAAGAGTTGCTAATTAATTCATTATCAATGATGTGCCCATTTGAGCCGGAAGAACGACAAGCGTTGCTTGAATCGCCTTGTCTTAAAACCAGGCGTGAAATGGTTGCAACTTTAATGGAATTCTCACTTAGATCGCAGGATGAAGATGAAGGGAAAATTCAATGAACGTTGAAACTGTTGCCGATGGCAAAATGCTGGAATCTTTGCTATGCCCGCAAACCAGAACACAGCTTGTATATGATGCAAACGCGCAAGAGCTAATTTCAAAGGCGGCTAAATTGGCATATCCGATTAGAAACGGCATCCCTATTATGCTGGTAGAAGAAGCGCGCGTGATCGCTTAAATCATTTTGCCTTGCAGCATTTTTGGTAACTCACCTGTTAAACCTGCAGCTTGCCGCATCAGGTTTCGTCGTATGCTTGGTGTTGCATTAATGATGCCTAACCCAGTATCGCGCAAGCTTCGTAATAATGAATTATCATTTGAAAACAATGTATTAACCGTTTCAGTCGCGGCAACTGATCCTGCCGTATCAAATCGGCGCCATTGCTGAAACCGTTTTAAAACATCTATTGCCCCAATGTCTTCGCCGCGCCGCATTGCCAAGGCTAAAACCTCTGTCAGGGCGGCTATATCGCGTAGACCCAAATTCAACCCTTGCCCAGCTAAGGGATGTACCCCGTGTGCTGCATCACCTACTAAAGCCAGTCGATTACAAACAAATCTGTCAGCCAGTGTTAAGTTTAGCGGATAGGCATACCGATCGCCAACCAATGAGATATCCCCAAGAAAATCGCCAAAACACGGGCGCAAACAGGCCATGTAATCAGCGTCGTTCATAGCTGCAATTTCAGCCGCGCGGGCAGTTGTTTCTGTCCAGACAATCGACGACATATTGTTGTTCAGTGGTAAAATTGCCAACGGCCCTGACGGCATAAAAAATTGGTGCGCGGTGTTATTATGCGGCAATTCATGCTTAACCGCGCATACAAGACTGGTTTGATGATAATCGCGGCCACTTTTTTTGATGCCAGCGCGTTCAGCTACCTGACTTTTACGCCCATCGCACCCGATCAATAGTTTCGCGTGTAAAATTTTATCACCGGAAAGCGTTACCAAAACAAATCCTGCATCAATGGTTTGCGAGATTACTGTGGTTTTATCCAAGTGCTGAATGGCGGGTATTTGTTCTATGGCTTGCAGTAATGCACGTCGTAAATAACGATCTTCCAACATATAGCCCATAGGGCCTTCTTCAATCTCGGTATGATCGAAATGCACAAATTGGGGTGCTGCCCCTTCACCTGCACGTCCGTCGCTGACTTTGATATTCATCATTGGGCAACTGTTTGCAGCTATATCGGCCCAGATACCCAAAACATTCAGCATATTCTTAGAGGTTAATGCCAATGCATAACCACGCCCGTCAAATTCGGGATCGGTTAATATTTCTTTTGGCTGGGCGTCGATTAGAATGACATCCTGCCCGATTTGGGCCATTGCAAGCGCGAGTGCGCAGCCGTTCAAGCCACCCCCTACGATAATAATATCTGCATCATGTTTCATCGTGTTAAATATGACCTAAAAACGGTGATTGTCCACCTGACAATGCGCCGCTAGTCTGCGTCAAAAGGGAGTCACAAAATGTCTGATGATGTACTGAAAAAAACCGCAACTGATCTTGGCCAGATGATTGATGCAGGCTCAATAAGCCCATTGGAACTTACCCAAACTTATTTAAACGCGATTGATGCACATCCCCTTACGAACCGAATTTACGCACGCATCACACCTGATCGTGCGCTGGCCGAGGCGCGTGCTGCAACAGACCGTGCAAGGCAAGGTACGCGCAATGGCCCTTTGGACGGTGTGCCGATTTCATGGAAAGACCTGTTTGATACGGGCGGTACAGGCACCGAGGCAGGCTCTGCTTTTTTAAAAGGTCACGTCCCTGATGTAGATGCCGAAGTGCTAAAAAACGCAACACACGCGGGGCTGATATGTTTGGGTAAAACCCATATGTCAGAACTGGCTTTTTCAGGGCTTGGGTTAAATCCTATTACTAAAACGCCGCCATGTGTGAATGATCTAGATGCGATTGCAGGTGGGTCATCATCCGGGGCGGCCGCATCGGTTGCGTTTGATTTGGCCGCTATCGGCATTGGCTCTGATACAGGCGGGTCTGTACGCATTCCAGCTGCATGGAATGATTTGGTTGGGTTGAAAACCACATCTGGTTTGTTATCGCTAAAAGGCGTTGTGCCGCTGTGTTACAAGTTTGATACTGTCGGCCCGCTTTGCCGATCTGTAGAGGATGCCGCAAATATTTTTGCAGCCCTTGCAGGCGCTTCACCACTTCATTTGAAAAATGCAGGGCTAAAGGGTAAACGCTTTGCGGTTTGCACCACCCTTGCATTGGACACAATGGATGAAGCCGTCACGCGTGCTTTCGATGAGACCATTCAAATGATAAAAGATGCGGGTGCCAGCGTTGAATATCTGGAAATCCCCGAAGTCCCGCCTGCAATGTCGCTTGCGGGGTGCTTGTTTACCACAGAAGCTTATGCCCAATGGCAAACAGAAATAGAGGCTACACCTGATCTGATGTACCCCGAAATTCGCGATAGGTTTATGATCGGTAAAAACTACACAGGCTATGAGTACATACAGGCCTGTAAACAGCTAGACCAGTTACGTGCAGAATACTTAATACGTACAGCTGCCTATGATGCGGTGCTAATGCCTTCATCCCCTATATTGCCACCAAATATCAAACGGCTAGAGGAAGATGGGGAATATTACATTCGTAAGAACCTGCTGGCATTGCGCAATACCAGAATTGGTAATTTGATGGGTCTTTGCAGTCTTACATTGCCAACTAAGCACGCGTCTTGTGGTTTGATGGTAAATTGTGATCCATTGCAAGAAAGCAAACTTTTGGCGTTAGGGTCTGAAATAGAAGCTATTCTGGCTTAATTCCAACCTGTTAGGCAAAAAAGCCACATTGTATTGCTTCTGGGTGAAAATCCCCAAAATTCCTTGGTGATTGGGGCATAAATAGGTAAGCTGCATGCAAAAGGGGCACTTAGACCCCGAAAAGAGGCAGTACATGCAGTTTCCAGAGCGGTTTTCGAACCTGCCCGAATACGCATTCCCACGTTTACGCGCCCTGTTGGATCATCTTCCCGCAGGCGGTGAAGTCGTGCATATGACCATAGGCGAGCCGAAACATAAGTTTCCTAAGTTCATTACCAATACGATTGCACAACATGCCGCTGGCTTTAATAGGTATCCGCCCAATCAAGGGTGCCCTGAATTGCTTGCCTCTATTTCCGCATGGATCAAACGCCGTTACAACGTGGCAATGGATGCCAATACACAACTTATGGCCCTGAATGGATCACGCGAAGGTCTGTTTAATTCCTGTCTTGCCCTGTGCCCTGAACTAAAGAACGGGCGTAAACCGAATGTTTTAATCCCCAATCCGTTCTATCAAGTTTATGCAGTGGCAACACTGGCCGCAAACGCAACGCCTGTTTTTGTATCTGCCCATCAGCAAAACAGTTTCTTGCCTGACTATGCATCCCTTGGGAAAGATGTTCTGGATGACACGGCTATTGCCTACATCTGTTCGCCATCCAACCCACAAGGGGCAGTGGCATCATATGATTACTGGGTGGATTTGCTTAAGTTGGCAGAAAAACACGACTTCTATATTTTTGCCGATGAATGCTATTCTGAAATTTATCGCAGAACACCGCCAACAGGTATTTTGCAAGTTGCAGCTGAAATAGGCGCAGACCCTGAACGTGTTCTGGCGTTTCATTCTTTATCAAAACGGTCAAATCTACCAGGCTTACGTTCAGGCTTTGTCGCGGGTGGGCCAAAGTCATTAAGTAAACTAAAACAGTTGCGTGATTATTCAGGTGCGCCGTTACCTTTGCCATTACAAATGGCAGCGGCGGCTGCATGGGATGATGAGGCACATGTTGTGGAAAATCGTGCGGCTTATGCGAAAAAATATGATATTGCGGATCAGGTATTTAGCAACATCAAAGGCTATTCCAGCCCAGAGGCAGGTTTCTTTTTATGGCTTCCCGTCGAAGATGGCGAAGCGGCTGCATTGAAAATTTGGCAAACGACAGGTGTGCGCGTTTTGCCGGGGGAATATTTGGCACGCCCAACAAAACAGGATGATCCCGCAAAGGGTTACATCCGTGTGGCTCTTGTAGCCCCAGAGCAGGAAATTATGCGTGGATTGAAAGCAATACGCGCATGTATGTATGAGGTAGTTTAAATGGCATATCAGTCAAAATCACGTGATCCATTGCTGGAAGAACATATGCAAGCCGCGATCCAAAAACGCGGATCAGAGTTGATCGGCATTGGATTGCTTGCCATTGGTATTCTGTTTGCACTGATAATGTGGAGCTATTCGCCCGATGACCCCAGCCGTTTTAACGTAACATCTGATCCTACCCAGAATATTTTGGGCGATTTTGGCGCTGCTGTTGCCAGCACATTAATGCTGACAATTGGTAAAACTGCATGGTCTATTCCTGTGTTTGCGATTGTTTGGGGCACACGGTTTATACTGCATATTGGGGAAGGCCGTGCGATTAGCCGCGTGATATTCTCACCTGTTTTCACAGCAATGGCGGCGGTTTTCCTTGCCACCCATGTGCCTGAATTGACTTGGGCGCACAGCTTTGGTCTTGGGGGTTTGTTTGGCGACATGGCCCTAGGTTTGTTGGTTGATTTAAACCCGCTAAGTTTGGAAATGGGCTTATTACTTGCAACCCTTCTTCTAGGGGTGATTGTGATTACACTTGGGCTTTATGTTCATGGATTTACTATGACGGAACTGCGCATAATAAAACACTACGCGATAATGGCGGTCATTTTATCCTATGCAAGTATCGTAAATGGCTTGGCCGCAATATTTGGATTGTTAAGTAAACGTAAACCCCAAATGTCATCCACAGCGCATGTCGAAAGCTATGCGTCTGTTGTAAATCGTCCGATTTCTACTGCCGAGCCAATTATTGTGGAAGAACCAAAACCATCTTTAAAAATCGGGATGCCGTCTTTGCCTAGTTTTGGATTAACCAAAAGACGAGAGCCCGAAGTAACAATCCCACCTCATATCGAGCCACCTTTGCAAACAGAAGAAGAGGATCGGGTTAAATTACGCATTTCACAAGCGATACAAAACAAAATATTGTCGCGACGTATATCTGATAAATCCAGTGAGCGGGTAGAACCTGTTATGACTGATGAGGTACATTTAGAGCCAATTATTGATGACGATAGTGTCATTGATGAAGGTGTGTTGGATTTGAACGACCCTGTGGAAAATATATTTTCCTTGCCGACACAAGAACCAAAACAAGTCGTACAGCACACTGCCCCCAAACCCGTTGAGAAAAGTAAAAAAGCCAAGGCAGAGGCACAACCCAGCCTGTTTAATGAAGCAAAATCACTTGAATATGAAACGCCACCGTTGAACTTACTTGCAAGTCCTACAACGATTGTGCGCCACCATTTAAGCGATGAAGCTTTGGAGCAGAATGCACGGTTATTAGAAAATGTTTTAGATGACTACGGGGTAAAAGGTGAAATCGTATCAGTACGCCCAGGCCCTGTTGTAACCATGTATGAATTAGAGCCGGCACCTGGGCTTAAGGCCAGCCGCGTTATTGGCTTGGCCGATGATATTGCCCGTTCAATGTCGGCCCTTTCGGCCCGTGTTTCTACGGTTCCAGGTCGGTCTGTTGTTGGTATTGAGTTGCCGAATGAAAACCGTGAAACTGTTTTGTTGCGTGAACTACTTTCAGGCAAGGAATATGGTGACGGTAATCATGGGCTACCACTTGCGCTTGGTAAAGATATTGGTGGTAACTCGATAATTGCCAACCTTGCAAAAATGCCCCACCTTTTGATTGCAGGGACTACAGGCGCTGGTAAATCAGTTGCGATCAACACGATGATCTTGTCGCTGCTTTATAAGTTGTCACCTGAAGAATGCAGGATGATTATGATAGATCCCAAAATGTTGGAGCTATCCGTTTATGACGGCATCCCGCATTTATTATCCCCTGTTGTGACCGACCCTAAAAAAGCTGTTGTAGCCTTGAAATGGGTGGTTGGCGAAATGGAAGAGCGCTACAGGAAAATGTCTAAAATGGGTGTGCGCAACGTAAGCGGTTATAACGCTCGTGTGGCGGGTGCATTGGCTAAAGGTGAAAACTTTGAACGCACGGTTCAAACTGGTTTTGCAGAAGATACGGGTGAACCGATTTTTGAAACAGAATCAATCACACCCGAAAAGCTGCCCTATATCGTTGTTATCGTCGATGAAATGGCTGACCTTATGATGGTTGCAGGTAAAGAAATTGAAGCATGTATTCAACGGCTGGCGCAAATGGCACGGGCCTCTGGTATTCATCTGGTTATGGCGACCCAACGCCCGTCTGTGGATGTGATTACAGGCACGATCAAAGCTAACTTTCCCACACGTATTTCGTTTCAGGTTACGTCAAAAATTGATAGCCGCACGATTTTAGGTGAGATGGGTGCAGAGCAACTGCTGGGTATGGGCGATATGCTTTATATGGAAGGTGGCGGAAAAATCACCCGCGTTCACGGGCCTTTTGCAAGCGATGAAGAGGTTGAAGAAGTTGTCAATCATCTGAAATCATATGGCGCGCCAGAATATGTTCATGGCGTTGTTGATGGGCCAGAAAGCGGCAAAGAAAGCGATATCGATCTGGTGCTGGGCTTGGGTGGTAACACTGGCAAAGAAGATGCACTTTACGATCAGGCCGTGGCGATTGTTGCGAAAGACCGTAAGTGCTCCACGTCCTATATTCAGCGCAAACTTTCTATCGGGTATAATAAAGCCGCCAAGATCGTTGAACAAATGGAAGAGCAAGGCATTGTGTCAGCGGCTAATCATGTGGGAAAACGCGATATTTTACTGCCTGAGTAAAGTTTTGGGCAGTAAAATGATGAGGATTTAGAAAAATCCATTAATGTCCCAGTTGGGACACCTAGTTAACATATTGGAATCATTTAATTTACTATGTATTTTGTACCTTATACAATTTCACTATAGTTCTTGGTTTGAATTTATCAAAAGCATGATTAAATACATAGTATGAGAACCATTGCAAAAATAACTATCGTAGCCCTTTGCCTTGCGCCTGCTATGGCGCATGCGGAAAAGTTATCGCTTAATCAGCTATCGGGTTACTTAAATCAACTTACATCTGCCAAGGGTGCGTTTACCCAAATTAACCCAGACAACACTTTGTCCAAGGGTAGTTTTATGCTGAAACGACCCGGTCGAATGCGGTTTGAATATGCCCAACCAAATCCAGCTTTGGTTGTGGCCAGCACAGGGCAGGTTGCGATTTTTGATAAAAAATCATCCGCAGGGCCGCAAGGGTTTCCCATCGGGCGCACCCCTTTGGGGATTATCCTGAAAAAGAATGTGAATTTGAAAACCAGCGGTATTGTTGTGGCGCATATAGAAGACGGGCCGACAACAAAAGTCACGGCCCAAGACCCAAAACGCCCGAAAAATGGTACCATTCAACTGATATTTACTGCCAATCCTATAGAGCTTCGCCAATGGATTGTAACGGATCAGTCAGGGCAAAAAACCACTGTGGTTTTGGGCGAATTGAATAAAACAGTGCATCTGTCTGAGGGTTTGTTTGATATTGAACAAATCGCGATTGATCTAGGGCAGGTCAGCGGAAATTAACCGCATTATCCGCCGCAGGTTCTTAGCTGATTTTGATATAGAATTGCCCGTGATTGCACTTCGCCTGCGATCCGAATAAGCCATTTCTTTTTGCGATAAGACCCGCGTTTATAGCCAGTATGGCCATCGTGGTAAGCCAGATACTGATTGTACATATCAAACTTTGATATGCGATTACGCTCAAAGCTTTCGTTCATATACCAGCCCATGAAATCAACCGCGTCTTCGAAGTTATTGCGTTTTGCACCAAAGCCGCCCTCGGCGCGCTTATACCAGTCCCACGTGCTGTCGATGGCTTGGGCATAGCCATAAGCCGAAGATTGACGGCCCATTGGGATAACACCCAAAGCGAATTTATAATTAGTTCGTGCATCAGGTACGAATTTACTTTCCTGATAAATAGCGGCTAAAAATATTGGTATTGGAACACCCCATTTATCTTGGGATTCTTGCAAAGCTTTTTGCCAGCTAGGACGTTGTGACATCATAGAGCATGCATCATCCAAGTTGCGCGGTGGGCCTTTGCCAGCACCGGAACAGGCGGTCATAATCATAAGAACTAACAAGAGTGTGGTTTTTTTCATCGGCTCGCTTTATTCCAGTCTGTCGCTGGGTATTCCATATAGTGTAATCGAAGTTTGCCAGAATGTTTAGATGAAAAACGCCAACGTAATCGGGATTGTGATAACCGATAGTAAAGTTGAAACCACAACAAGCCCTGCAACTTCCCCCGCGTCTGCCCCGTATTTTTCTGCAAGCAGATAGGATGTAACTGCAACAGGTGTTGCAATTTGCATGACCAAAACCGCAAGGGCAATAGGCTCTAGTTTAAAATATGTGCCTACGACCCAAGCAATACCGCTACAGATGATAACTTTGATTAAAGACAGAACGAACGCGCGGCGAAAACTATTGGCCTTTAGACGCGCAAGGGCAACCCCTAGGGTAATAAGCATTAAAGGGATCGCCATTTGGCCTATCAGTTCCAGTGTGTTTGTTAGCCAAATTGGTGTTTGCCAGCCCTGATATAAGAAAAGCGCACCCAATATAGTGGCACCCACTAAAGGCTCTTTGATAACCTTAACTAAAGAGCCCCCGCCCGAAACCAACCAGACCCCAACCGAAAATGAATACACAGCCATTACTGCAAAAATTATGATGGCATAGCTTAAACCAACTTCGCCGAATGCGAACAAAGCCAAAGGCAGGCCAAGGTTGCCTGTATTTCCGAATGTTAGGGGTGCCAGAAACGTGCGTAATTCAAGCCGCATCACCTTAACCAAAACAGCAAAAATAAGCGTTATAACCAGATATGCCGCACAAGAAGCCAGAAAAGTTGCGGCCAACGCGTTGCGGTCAATATCTGCTTTCATCAAGGCGACAAAGACCAGACAGGGCACTGAAAGGGTCATTGCCATCTGGGTTACAAATTGCACCCGATACTCATATCCGCGCTTTACCCAGACAAAGCCGATTAACGCTAAAATGAATACTGGTGCGACGATTTGCAGGACTGTTGTCAATAAGTTCACAGACTGTTTCCCTAATTTGGGTTGATTTTTATGCTAAATATATGGATTAATTGCCTCATACATCTATGGATGCAAGCTGGAATTTGGGGATTCGGTGCTACTGTGCTGCAAGTAAACGCAAAATATGGAATTGGAACGGTGGTTCGTCACCGTAAACACCCGTTTAGGGGTGTGATTTTTGATATAGATCCACAATTTTCTAATAGTGAGGAATGGTGGGATTCTATTCCGGAAGATATGCGCCCAAGCAAAGAACAGCCGTTCTATCATCTGCTGGCAGAAAACGATTCATCTTATTATGTGGCTTATGTTTCTGAACAAAACCTTGTTATGGATAACACAGGCAAGCCTGTTCAACATCCTGAAGTAGAAGATTTGTTTGGCGATATGAATAATGGAAAATACCGTCTTGAAGTTCAGTTGAACTAGGATTTTCCCTACCTAATACCCTAAAGCACAACCATCTTTGCGCGGATCAGATGCGCTTTCTAATACGCCTGTTTCATGGTTGATGTGGATTGATTGCGCGCCACCGATAGCTTCATCTGGTATTGATACAGAATGGCCCATATTGGTTAACTCTGCCCGTACGACATCATTATAACCACTTTCAACTTTCATCACCGTGCCGTCTGCAAAGCAACGCGGTGCATCAATGGCGGTTTGTGTATCCATGCCAAAATCTAGCATATTTGACATAATTCGGGTATGCCCACAGGGTTGATATGCCCCACCCATCACACCAAATGGCATAGTGACTTTACCGTTCTTGCGCAGCATCGCGGGGATTATTGTGTGCATCGGGCGCCGCCCGCCCTTGGCCTCATTCGGGTGGCCCTGTTCAAGTGTAAACCCATGCCCACGGTTTTGAAAGTTGACGCCGAATTTTGCCGACGCAATTCCGGAACCGAATTTATGATATGTCGAATATATTAACGAAACAGACATCTGATCTTTGTCCACTACAGTTATGTAAACTGTATCTTTATGAACGTTTTCAC
The DNA here is from genome assembly GCA_913061275.1 of uncultured Paracoccaceae bacterium. Taxonomy (GTDB): domain Bacteria; phylum Pseudomonadota; class Alphaproteobacteria; order Rhodobacterales; family Rhodobacteraceae; genus Amylibacter. The sequence continues at coordinate 219,150 of CAJXSR010000001.1, forward strand.
TATTTTCTTTAACATTTAGCACCGCCCGTTTGGGGTCTATTAATGCTGCCAACGCATTAGCGGTATCTGGTGATAACATGTGGTTCAGGCGTGTGGTGTAATCAGGGTCAGCGATAATTCTGTTGCGAGCATCATAAGCCAGCTTTGCCGCTTCGGCCTCTATATGTGCGCGTTCAGACCCTAATGCATCCATTCCAGCTATATCGAAATTTGCCAATATATTATTCAACAATAGTGCTGTGGCGCCTTGGCCGTTTGGTGGATGTTCAACCAATTCTGTGCCTTTATATTCCCCTGATATGGGCTGGGTGTATTCGCAGGCATTATTGGCAAAATCATCCAAAGTATGCACACCACCCAATGCATTAAGTGAGTTCACCATATCCTCGGCAATTTCACCTTGATAAAACCCATCACGGCCTTCCAGGGCAATTCTTTCAAGCACTTTCGCCTGATTGGGTGCGCGAAACACTTGCCCTACGCGGGGGGCTTTCCCGTCTAGCAGGTAGAATTTTCGCGCGTCCCCTTGTGGAAAGTTTTCTGCAACAGCCCAGTCGCGTGCAACACGCGGTGCAACGGGCACGCCAGCGTTCGCATAATAAATCGCTGGGGCTAAAACTGAGGCTAGGCTTAATTTTCCGTAATCTTTTGAAAGACGGCAAAACGCATCTATCGCGCCAGGAATAGTCACGGGTTCTACGCCGTGTATGGGAATGGTTTTATGCCCTGCTGCTCGTAGTTCTTGTGCCGATAAAGCGTTAGGTGCGCGACCCGAACCATTCAGGGCGATTACATCATCTGTACCATTTGGGGATAAAAGAACAAAACAATCACCGCCGATACCTGTCATTTGTGGTTCGCAAATGCCTAGTAATACCGCCGATGCAATGGCCGCATCCACGGCATTTCCACCGCTTTCCATGATTTGTACTGCAACTTTTGCAGCTATTGGGTGCGATGTGGCGCACATACCATTCATGGCAAAAACAGGGGAACGGCCAGGTAAATGGAAATCACGCATTTTTTAACTCCAAAAGATAAAGAAACACCAAAGACCTAAAGTGCATAATCGTCAATATCTATTTGGGGAAAAGTAGTCCTCGGTACCACAACTAAGGTGGGGGCAAAAAAGACGCAGTACCGAGGGAAGCTGTTTTGCTAGCTACCGTATCTTTTTGATGTTAGATTCGGTCATAAGCGAGGAACGAATATGTCTTTTGTTGGGCTTTATTAAAATTCTACAAAAAATTTGAAATTGATGCGATTTATTTTAATTAGTTTTTGATTGAACGTCTTTAAAACGACACAACGCCCCGCTTTTACAAGGGGGGCGCTGCGCTACTCACTACACATACTTACGCGTACTGGTTGTGTTTTTACACATAAAACGTGTCTCTCAGTTGAAGATTGTAAGGCAAAACAAAGAAGTTCACTTAAGGTAAGGTTAACGCACTTGATTTCAATTATTGAAAAATGCAAACTATTTATATGTTTCAAGATGTACGTACGACCCATAAAGACCACGAAAAACTGCCGATTTATTTTCATCGTAAAGAGCTTGCGCTTATTATGTCGCTTTACGGGCGGATGGTTGCAGCGGGCGAATGGCGAGATTATGGAATTTCACCATTGAAAGATGTTGCCATCTTTTCGATATTCAGGCGCACGGCGGAACACCCGATATATCGTATAGAAAAATGTCCACGCTTGTCTGGCAAACAAGGTATCTATGCCGTGATCGGAATGGATGGGCGTATTTTAAAGCGTGGTCATGATCTGAAAACGGTTTTGCGGGTTTTAGAACTAAAAATGATAAAACTGGTAGATTAAACGCGTTTACGGCACGCTATATCAAGACCTTCGTTCTGCAATATACGCGCCTGTGCCTTTTCTAATGGTTCTTTTGCCACGCACATATGATGCGCATTCGCGTGCAAAAGTGTTGCATCATCAACCATAATCCCTACGTGGCCTTTCCAGAAAATTAAATCACCGCGCTTAAGTGGTTCATTATCGCCGAATTCTGTTCCCATTTGGGCCTGCTGCATGTCGCTGTCACGGGGGCATTCTATTGCACTGGCGCGCATTGCCTCTTGTACCAGTGCCGAACAATCAAGCCCTTGTGAACTACACCCACCCCATAAATAACCAACACCTAAAAACTGTTCTGCAACGGTTACAAAATCTGGGGCAACCGCATCTATGACATCAATCGCCTGTTCAGGAATATACCCGCCGTTTTTTAAGTGCCCAAAGCCATCTTTAATGCGGGTTAACTCAAGACGAGCGCCTAAAGAAATTGCTAGGTACGGCACAGATTTCATAGTGGCAGCTGGGTAGATATGTGTGTTTATCGCAGTCACTTTATGTGTGGCATTTATGGTAAGGCCCAGACAGTGATTTTCTACGTAACCAACGTATCCGTCAGAGTCGGTGCGGCCAAATGAAAATCCGCTATCGTTATCGTGTTCTAATACTAAAAATGTATTGCCAAACAATATTTGACGATCAAGTCCGCCATGTGGTTTTTTATAAAGGTTAGCTAACGGAGTTATTATTGATTTCTGCGTGCCTTGAACAAACGCTACCCCATCTACATGACCTTGCAAGCTGCTATGAGCAACATGCCCGTTGCAAAGATATAATCGACGATCAGTCATGGCAGTGTCTTTCTTCAATCACGCGCAATATAGCCCTGATCGATTGGCACGCACCACCATGTGTGCGCCCAGGTTTGGCAACGGGCGTCCAACCGTAAAGATCAAGATGCACAAATTCATCTGCATGCTCCACAAAGCGGCGCAGAAATAATGCGGCAGTTATCGCACCGCCAAAACCCCCTTTTGGGGCATTATCCAGATCAGCCACATCAGGTTCTATAATCGGTTCATAAGGGTCCCAAAACGGCAATCGCCACACTGGATCAGTCTCTGAAACCGATGCATTGGAAATAGCGTTTGCCAAGCTGTCACTATCGGTAAAAAACGGTGGCACATCTGGCCCAAGAGCTACGCGTGCCGCACCTGTAAGTGTTGCCATGCAAACAATAAAATCAGGGCTTTCTTCATCGGCTAAAGTTAATGCATCTGCCAAGACCAGCCGCCCTTCGGCATCTGTATTGTTAATCTCTACAGTCAGGCCTTTGCGCGATGTCAGCACATCTTGTGGGCGAAATGCCCCCGCAGAAATAGAGTTTTCAACCGCAGGTACCAGCAGGCGCAAACGCACCTTCAACTTTAATGCCATAATTAAATGCGCAAGCCCCATCGCATTGGCAGAGCCGCCCATATCTTTCTTCATCAATCCCATCGAAGAGCCAGGCTTTATGTTTAGCCCGCCCGTATCAAAGCACACGCCTTTGCCCACAAGTGTCACTTTAGGGTCGGTGTCATTTCCCCATGTCATATCCAGCAATCGTGGCTGTTGGTCGGATGCACGCCCAACCGCGTGGATCATTGGAAAATTGTTTTCCAACAGGGCGTCGCCCTTGATAACAGATACTTTGGCATCGTGTTCACCGCCCAGTTTTCGAAAAGCTGCCTCTAGCGCATCTGGCCCCATATCGGATGCAGGTGTATTGATTAGGTCGCGGGTTAAAAATTCGGCCGTTGCTAATGCTTCCACTCTTTCAGCGTTAATAGAAGTATCGGGTTTTAATCTGGCTAGTGAGCCTGATTTTGTTTTGTAACGGTCAAATGCATATTGCGCTAACAACCATGATAAACTGGCCTCATGCAATTCTGACTGTTCCAACCCAGAGCCAAATTCATAAACCGCCTCTGGCAGTTTTGCAGCAATAGATGCAGCCCAATACCGACCTTTGGAATGGTCACTTGCCTGCCCCCAACCAGCCAATACGCGCGTTATATTTCCGCCAGTATCGGGCAACGTTAAAACTTGCCCTAAAGCTGCGGTAAACCCATTGGATTTTACCCATGCATTGATTTGGCCGGACTTATCAGAAAGCCAAGTATCTAGGCCATCTGCTTTGATGAAATCAATCGGAATGGCATCTTGGGAATTGCCTGCGAATTTGGCCTGCATTGGGGTGCTCCTGCGTTTGGCTTTTTGACAACCCTAACCAATATTACCCCAGCTTCAAGTATAAGCCTTTATTGATCCATCAAAACCCGGGGAAGTTCAGCCAACTGAAATAAACTGGCCTCACCCAAACATATCATTCTATGGCAAATGGTAGGGGCTATAGCATAATCATTTTGTGCAAGGGCATCTGCTAAATATCCCGCAACGGTCGCAAGACTATCTAACCCAACCTGCGGACTAAGCAACTTTAAACTGTTTGTGGGGCGCCTTGCTGTTTGCCAGTCCTTTTCATGAACGGCTAACTCCAACTGGCAAAGTTTGTCGGAAACCTCGAATAAGACACGTTCAAATACACGTAAACCTTGACCTGTGCCTAATTCAGAAAACAAAATGCGAATTTCTGGATAATTCAATTTTGGTGTTTCCATTGATCGAAACACGATAATATCTGCCATAATAAGTACCACTCGTAACTTCCCAAAAGGTAATCTAGCCGAAATGTAGAAAATATTTCCTAATCAAACCGTACGCAGGCCTTGTATTGTGCTGACAAATCTAGGAAAATTAGGTACACATGGGAATTAAGTGCAGCTATGGATTACATCAAACCTTTACCCTCATTTCTGGCAAATCGGTATCACGGTTGGCGGGCAACCCAGTTTCAGGAAAACAAAGCGTGGTTTGCCAAATTGGTCGACAGTGGTCAGCATCCGCGCACGATGGTTATATCGTGCTGTGATAGCCGTATGCATGTCACTTCGGTTTTTGGTGCGGAAACGGGCGAATTTTTCATCCACCGCAACATTGCTAATCTTGTGCCAAAGTTTGCCCCTGATGGCGATCACCACGGCACTTCTGCGGCTGTGGAATATGCAGTTAAATCATTGGGTGTTACAAATATAATGGTCATCGGTCATTCGCATTGCGGTGGCGTAAACGGATGCCATGATATGTGTTCGGGTAACGCACCTGAACTTGAAGATAAAACCAGCTTTGTTGGCCGCTGGATGGAAATTTTACGCGAGGGCTATGAACGTGTTGCCGCACAAGGTGGCACACGCGAAGAACAAATACGCGCGCTAGAACACGAGTGTGTTTTGGTGTCTTTGGAAAACCTAATGACATTCCCGTTTATCAAAGAACGCGTTGATACAGAAGAGCTGGCTTTGCACGGGCTTTGGATGGATATTCGGGGCGGCGGGCTGGAAGCATATAATCCGAAAAGTAACGGGTTCGAACAAATCTAATCTGTTTCAGGGGTGATTTTTGCTAATGCGGCATAACTTTTTACCTTAAGCGATTTGATGAATGGAAACCGTGTAGAAACATCCTTGTTTGTCTTCCAATCGGTTACTTCTTTCCACCGAACAGATTGTTCTACCCGCGAGTCGTTAACATCGCTTAGCGTTCTTATGTACATCAGGTTTTCATCATCACGTATGAAGCCAAACCGTTTTGGTGCAGCTTTGTGACTAATACCAAATATGTTTTTTTGCGAAGATGTGCCGATCATTGTTAGGCCAAGATTTATAAAGATGTATTTATGGGCCCATAATAGCGGTTTTTTATCCCGTAAACTAAGGGCATATCCACGCGGGAAGGTTATAAAATAGGGTAACTTATCAACATCCAGTGTTCCTTGTGACTGTAAGTTGGTCAAATGTGTTTTAAGGTTCGCAATAAAATCAGTTGAAAGCGCATCATCATCATCCAACACAACTTGGGCTACAGGGTGGTCTGCGCCTGCAATGTTTTTGATTGCCCAAGCTTGGTATCTACGGACATATGCGGGTGGTCCAAACCCTATTGTAAAACGGCTTTCATCCAGATGCTTTGTGCAAAGCTCAACAAGCTTCTCTTTCGCCCAATCGGGCATAAGCTTGCTGGATAAAACGTAATAATGAAAATCTTGATCGGTTTGGGCTTTTAGGCAAGGCAGTGTGATGTTTTCAAACAACCAAAACCGTTTAAGTAATCTGTTTTTATCAAACAGATCATCTGGATTATCGGAGTAATCACTTTTCCACCCCGACTTTCCGAAAAAAGAAAATCGCGTGGAAATTAGAACTTTAGGTATATCAGTAGCCAGTTTTCCGCCCATTTGTTTTCTATGTTAACTTACTGTTGTAATTGAATCATTTCGTCGGGTTAATAGCAACATTATAATAGAACTGACGTAGTTTTAACATACGATCATCATCGAAACGTAGTTGATGTAATATGTAAACCTTTCCTTTAATAGGCATCTATCCACTTATTTTGGTAGGTTATTTTCAAAATCTTTGGGTTTACTGAAAACATGCTATCCTGCTTATGGTTCGGTTATAAAAGGCATTGCCATGCAAATTGTAAAACGCATTTCCGTGAGTGTTTTAATTTTGGTTACTACGCTTATTGTAATCGCATATATGTTGCCACGCACAGTTTCAGTTGAACGTAGCATCGTGATTAATGCGGCCCCTGATAAAATATTTCCGCTGGTGAACAACCAGAAAAATGGTGCGCAATGGTCGCCGTGGTTATCACGTGACCCGAATGTGCAGGTTACCTATTCGGGCCCCGATGCAGGTGTTGGCAGTAAAATGGAATGGGCATCTGATAACCCGAATGTGGGCAATGGATCAGCGACGATTATCGGTAGTGTGGAAAATGAAAGCATTAAGACCGCACTGGATTTTGGCGGTGAAGGAACTGCGGACGCATGGTTTAGTTTTGCGGCACAGGATCAATCCACAAAGGTTACATGGGGTTTCACAATGGACACTGGCCTAAATCCCATAAATCGCTGGATGGGTGTGATGATGGATAAATGGGTTGGCGGTGATTATGCGCTGGGTTTGGCGAATTTGAAAGCTTTGGTAGAAGGGCACTTTTGCATTAACTTGAGCAAGACGCAATCTGGCTAGAAGCCTAGCGAGTTTAGGCCGCCATACCGAACAACTTATACAGATGCTCAATCTCGCCGAGTTGTCCTGGATTAAGTTGATGAATGTGGTTGTTCTTGGTTGCGATTGGTTTCTATACCTTGAAGCGTGGCTTTAGTCGTTCGCAATGTTATAAAGCCACGCATGGGATTAAGCAGTTTCGTCAAAGCCGAATGATCCCCCTGGATCTGGTTGAACATATGTTTCCGATCGACGTGGCGGATTTTATCACCAGGGGGGGTCACGGTGTCGGTTGAATTTCGCCAAAACCTTGCGGCTTTGACACCCCGTCGCGCGGTCAAGCGGAAATCGATAAATCGGATGCTTAATGTAACAGTGCCATTTAATTTAACAAATTTTGGTTCCAAAAATCCCTCGTTCACTATCTTGTTCTGAACGCTTGATTCGTCTCTTTGAAAACTTGAGGCCCTTACGTAATTCTGCATCGGAAGTAAGGGCTGGGTAGTTCAGCTTTTCTTTGGAAAGCAAAACACCTCTTGCACCTGTGGAGCCGTCAAACTGGTAAATGTACATGGTTTCCCATGATGTATGCCCACCGTCGTGCAAGTTTTGGATGTCGGAAACAAAGTTATGACATTGTAGATTTTCCATCAGAAACACGTATTTGTTGGCCATAGCGAACATATTGGACAATGCCACAAAATGGCTCACAGCAGTGTGGACGTGCATTATGACAGCTTGGCTGTACACAAGGTCAGCACGTGGCCAAAATCGCGAATACGGCATGGTAGCATCTAAGACACCAAACGTATCTGAAAGGTCTGGGTGCCTCTTTTGGGCCAGCGCGATCTGTGAATCTCCACGGTCACTGCCTGATGTTTGAATGTCTGGGAAGACGATATTGGCATTGGCAACATGGTCCCCCGCCCCACATCCTATCTCATGGACTGTTTCAGGTTGTAACTGGCCAATCACTTCAAGGATCGCTGAGTGGTTTGGATGGATCCCTCGGTCTTTCGTGCTCAGAATGCCGGTGCTGCGATCGAAGGTCAGATCATCAGGCCCCGCTATCGTCAGGAATTTAGATTCAATATCGTTTTTAAGGCGTCTATGGTAGCTATCGTCCGTGTAGTTTTCCCAATCAAAATCATCGTCATAGTATTTTCTGTTCTTGTAATTCAATCGTTTCAGTAAGCTCATAGCCCTTGCACCACCCTAGCAATTTTTGATCCTTCGTTGGGTTAATTACAGGAGTGGTGTTGGCTTTTCAATGGGGAAGAATTCTCCAATCAGAATACTTGTAAATGGTAGGGTGGGCTTCAGCCCATCACTACTTAAGTAAAATCACCCTTTTTTCAAAACCTTCCGCCCCAACAGCTCTGCGATTTGAACTGCGTTTAACGCAGCCCCTTTGCGCAGGTTGTCAGATACGCACCACAGGTTGATACCGTTATCAATCGTGCTGTCTTGACGGATCCGGCTGATGTATGTGGCGTATTCACCAACGCATTCCGCAGGTGTCATATAACCACCGTCTTCGCGTTTATCGATAACCATGATGCCAGGGGCTTCACGTAGAATGTCGCGCGCTTCGTCTTCATCAAGAAAATCTTCAAACTCAATATTTATAGCTTCTGAATGGCCGACAAAAACAGGTACGCGTACACAAGTGGCCGTTACCTTGATTTTTGTATCAACGATCTTCTTGGTTTCGGCGACCATTTTCCACTCTTCTTTGGTGGTGCCGTCTTCCATGAACACATCAATATGCGGGATCACGTTGAACGCAATATCTTTGGGATAAACTTTTGCAGCCACTTCTTGACCTGGTACATATTTACCTTTGGTTTGGTTCCACAACTCTTCGATGGCTGCTTTACCTGAGCCTGAAACAGACTGGTAAGTTGATACCACAACACGCTTGATAGTCGCGCGATCATGCAAGGGTTTTAACGCCACAACCATCTGTGCAGTTGAACAGTTAGGGTTGGCGATGATGTTCTTTTTAGAATAACCCATGATCGCTTCAGGGTTACATTCCGGTACGATCAACGGTACATCCGGATCGTAACGATATAAAGAAGAGTTATCGATCACAACACAGCCAGCTGCAGCCGCTATCGGCGCATATTGTTTTGTTGCATCAGAGCCAACAGCGAACAAAGCCATATCCCAACCCGTAAAATCGAAAGTGTCCAAATCCTTCGTCTTCAACGTCTTGTCACCAAAGCTACATTCTGTTCCCAATGAATTGCGGCTTGCTAGCACTTCAATTTCATCAATCGGGAACTGGCGTTCCTCAAGAATATTCAGCATTTCGCGGCCTACGTTGCCAGTAGCACCCACGACGACAATACGGTAACCCATGTTCAGGTCTCCTTAGTTAAAGTTTGGACATGTTCCCAAAGGGAACGCGCGGGCTATAGCGCATGTGCGCAGCATTGTGAAATGGCAAAACATTAAAATAGTGCTATTGTGTTGCAAAAGACGAAGGAAAACAGATGAAATTTACCCTAACAGCCATGTTCACGCTGTTTTATACCATATCTGCCTATGCCAATTCCCCCGAAGTGGTTGCAGTGACCGCCAATAAATCTGGCGACACATGGGGATTCTCTGTCACCTTGAAACATACAGATGTTGGCTGGGATCACTATGCCGACGGATGGGGTGTGTATCTGGCAGATGGCACTGAACTGGGCTACCGCGTTCTGGCGCATCCGCATGTGAATGAACAACCGTTCACCCGTTCCCTTGGCGGGGTCACTATACCGAAAGGCACAAAGTCAGTGATTATCCGCCCGCATGATAAGGTGCACGGATGGGGCGAAGATTATACTGTCATACTGAAATGACCAAAACCCCAACCGAATTGCTGGAAGGTGCTTATGACCTGCAAGATGCGCAGGACAACATTGCCTATTACAAAGATTTCGCAACGCAATACGATGCGGGGTTTGCCGATGCGATGGGGTATAATACGCCCTGTGCATTGGCAGAAACCTACCACAAATTAGCAACTGAAACCGACACGCCAATAGCCGATATCGGCTGTGGCACAGGACTGGTCGCCCAAGCACTAAGCCTGCCTAAAGACGCCATTGATGGCTATGATATTTCGCCTGAAATGTTGGATAAAGCCCGCGAAAAGCATCTGTACCGCGCGTTATACACTGCTAATCTGAAACAATCTTTGGATGCTTATCCCAACAATTACGGCGCCCTGATTTCCGTAGGTACATTTACCTTGGGCCATTTGGGGCCACAGGATTTTGGCAACCTTCTAATCTTACTGCGCACAGGTGGGTTGATCTGCATCACTATCAGTGTCGCGCATTTCAAAGCACAGGGCTTTGCTGCATTTTTGGACGGGTTACACGGGTCAGGTAAAATTACCGCCCCGCAAATTCACACAGTACCGATTTATGTTGATAAAACCCACGACCACACCAATGACAAAGCCCATATTCTAAGTTTTCGTAAAGCTTAGCCCTTGCCGTTCCGCGCCCTGTCTGTAATCTGTTCCAATGACCTATTTTGACACCCAGCTAGACGATAAATTCGACCTGTCGAAAACCCGTATTTATACATCGGGCACTCAAGCGTTAGTGCGCCTGTGCTTGATGCAAGCCCAGATCGACCGCGACAACGGTCTTGATACAGGCGGTTATGTCAGCGGCTATCGCGGCTCACCGTTAGGCGGATTAGACCTGCAATTCGGCCGCGCTGAAAAGTACCTGACAGATGCTCAAGTCATCTTTGAGGCAGGCCTTAATGAGGACATCGCCGCCACTGCCATATGGGGCACTCAACAGGCAGAATTGCGCGGCGACGGTAAACACGACGGCGTTTTTGCCATGTGGTACGGCAAAGGCCCAGGCGTTGATCGCTCAGGCGATGCAATCCGCCACGCCAACCTTGCAGGTAGTTCTAAACAAGGCGGCGTATTGCTGTTGATGGGCGATGACCACACGTGCGAAAGTTCTACCACCGCACACCAAAGTGAATATGCGCTGGTCGATGCAATGATCCCCATCCTAAACCCCGCAAGTGTTTCTGAGATTATCGAATACGGCCTGCACGGCTGGGCTTTATCGCGCTTTGCAGGCGTCTGGTGTGGCTTGAAATGTGTAAAGGATAACGTGGAATCGTCTGGCTCTATCGATGTTAGTTTGGATAATTTCCAAACTAAACTTCCGAGAGATTTCGATATACCTGCGGGCGGTCTGAACATCCGTCTAAATGACCACCCTACTGTGCAAGAAGCGCGACTTCACCAGCATAAACTGAACGCAGTTCGTGCCTATGCGCGCACCAACCAACTTGATAAAACCATCTACACGGGTGGCAAATCCCCGAAAATTGGCATCGTTTCCACTGGCAAATCCTATATGGATGTGTTGCAGGCTTTGGACGAACTGGGCATAGACAAAGCCCGCGCCAACAGGATGGGCTTGACCCTTTATAAAGTCGCCATGCCTTGGCCGCTAGAGCCTACCGGCGTCACCGCATTTGCTAAAGGTCTGGATCAAATCATTGTGGTCGAAGAAAAACGCGGACTAATCGAAGATCAATTACGCACCACCCTTTACGGCCTGGATAATCCACCAAACATAATAGGTAAAAAGTCAGAAACGGGTGCGGTTTTGTTTCAGGCAGAACTGGCATTGAACAGTGTCCAGATCGCAGCCGCTGTTGGTGAACGTTTGCTCACTCTAAGGGGTGGTAAATCACTGGCAAACAAGGTTAGTGATTTGAAGGCTCGCTTGGGTGAGGCCCGCACAGAATTACCTGTCGCACGGGGTTTGGTTTTTTGCGCAGGTTGCCCCCATAATTCATCCACCATCCTGCCCGAAGGCGCACGCGGTTTTTCAGGTATCGGGTGCCACTGGATGGCGCAATTTATGGACCGCGGCGTTGAGGGTTACACTCATATGGGGGCCGAAGGCAGCAACTGGATCGGTGAGGCCAAGTTTTCTAATTGCGATCACGTGTTCCAGAATATTGGCGATGGCACTTATAACCACTCTGGCATCATGTCAGTTCGCGCCGCCATAGGCTCTGGCATCAACATGACCTACAAAATCCTGTACAATGATGCGGTAGCCTTAACGGGCGGACAGGTGCATGATGGCGGTCTTGATGCATACGACATCGTCGCCGAAGTGCTGGCCGCAGGTGTGACCAAACTGGAATACGTTACCGAAGACCCAGATCGCATCGATAGATCGCGTTTGCCCAGCGGCATCAAAATTCACCACCGCTGCGACCTACAAAAAGTGCAGGAAGACATCGCCAAGGTAAAAGGCATCAGCGTTATCCTATACGATCAAACCTGTGCATCTGAGGTTCGCAGGCGACGTAAGCGCGGCACCATGCTTGATACCAACAAACGCCTTTATATCAACCCTGACGTTTGCGAAGGTTGCGGCGATTGTGGTGTGCAATCCAACTGTGTCGCCGTGCAACCGTTAGACACACCACTGGGTCGTAAACGCAAAATAGACCAGTCCGTGTGCAATAAAGATTTCACGTGTGCAGACGGTTTCTGCCCCAGTTTTGTCACTGTTCTGGGCGGCACCCCGCGCAAAAACAAAGCGACCCTAATCAATCTGCCAGACTTGCCTGAACCCAAAGCCAAGCCAAGCTTGGACAAACCTTATTCTATTCTTGTCACAGGTGTGGGTGGTACAGGTGTTGTCACCATTGGTGCATTGGTTGGTATGGCCGCACATCTTGACGGTAAGGGTAGCGGCATCATCGACATGGCAGGCCTGTCGCAAAAAGGCGGCTCTGTTTATTCGCACATCAAAATCGCAGACACGCCCGATGCGATCAAAACCATCCGTGTGGCGGATGGATGTGCGGATTTGCTGCTGGGCTGTGACGTGATTGTTGGGGCAGGTAACCAAGCCCTGTCAACGCTATCAAAATCCACGAAAGCATTGGTCAACACCCACGAACAAATGCCGCGCGAATTCGCCTATAACAAAGATTTCACCCTACCCACAGACCTGATGCACAGCCGCATCATAGATACTGTCGGTCTGGCCAACGCCGACTTCGTGGATGCCAGTAATTACGCCACAAAACTGCTGGGCGACAGCATCGGTACCAACCTGTTCATGCTGGGCGTCGCCTATCAAAAGGGCCTTATCCCGCTATCTGAAAGGGCCATTAGCCACGCGATTGACCTTAATGGCGTGGCAGTTGAAATGAATAAAAACGCCTTCACGTTGGGCCGCCACTGGGTGCAAGATGCCAGCCGTATAGATGCGCTTTTTCCTGTGGTAACCGAACAGATTGATCCGCAAACTCTTGATGAGGTTATTGCCGATCGTATGGCCCGCCTGACCGCCTATCAAAACGCGAAATACGCAGATCAATACAGCACCTTCATGGCAAAGATTTCAGATAAACCCTATGCCACCACCGTGGCCCGCAACCTATACAAACTGATGGCCTATAAAGATGAATATGAGGTCGCCCGCCTATACACCGACCCATTCTTCATGGCAGGCCTGCAACAACAGTTCACGGGTGATCTAAAACTAAAAGTATCCCTCGCCCCACCGCTACTATCACGCCCCGACCCCGTCACAGGCAAAGCGAAAAAAATCGAATTCGGCGCATGGATTTTTCCAGCTTTCAAGGTTCTGAAATCCCTCAAAAGCTTGCGCGGTACCCCGTTTGATCCGTTTGGATATTCAGAGGAACGCCGTAAAGAACGTGCGTTGATTGAAGACTACAAAACGATGGTTCTTGGCATTAAAGAAGATGCAGAACCAGAAACCGCATTTGAACTGGCTAACCTACCAGAGGCCATTCGGGGGTTCGGACATGTGAAGGCTGCGAGTATTGTGGATGTTGAAACACTCAAAAGCGGTCATCTGAGTGAAATTGTCAGATGACTGGTTTGAGCCCAAATTAACATTGCATTAATGCGTAATTTGAGGTCTGTTTATTTTATGACCACTCATGTTAATTCCATTTTTAAATTCCAACCACGTTGGAAAGAGTTACTAGTTGTTAACGGCTTTGATGGGGAGTTTAACCTTGAGTATTCAATGGGTATTCCAACTATCTACCTTCCTACAGAAGTAGTTTGGCTCCAAAATGCGCCAGAATGGGCGAAGAACTATTATACTGAATTAAAAACTGAACTTGAAATATGGTGTGAACAAAACGACTTACCACTCGTTATCGAAGCAAAGGCATGGATTGAGTTCAATAAATCATAATATATTGAGTGATATGTTATAAATGTCCGTTTTGTCCCGCATTCCTGCCATTAGCCCTGATTTTCTGAATGTCTGCTATTCAAAGACGATCATCGGAGTGAAATGGTCAAATGACTTGATAAAACCCCGAGTGACATTCGACTGTCAGCTTGGCTTAGTCCAACGATGCTCGATATTCATAAGGCCTGAATCCGTCTCGATTTCCCGACAAATCTCAACCAATCCTTCCCGCTTATAAAACCGTAGCGCATCACTGTTCTTTTCATACGCCCATACGGTGATCCAGTCGCGGTTCTGTTTTGCCTTATCCAGCAAACCCTTGCCGATGCCTGTACTTCGCACCTCGGATACCACGTAGAGTGCGCCAATATTGTCAGGCCCATCGTCAACGCCACGGGTACAAAACCCCACGATGCGGTCGTGGGTTTCCGCAACCCAGACCAAATCATTCTTGAATATATCAATCCAAAAATCCTGCATCGGTTTCAGATCATCCAGCCCTGCCATCCACGGTGTCTCATTCGCCCAAGCGCGCAGTATGTTGACGCATGCAATGGCGTCAGATTTAATTCCAGATCGGATATGATACGTCATGGAAACGGCAATAAGGCGTAATTAGCGCACGGTCAAATTAGGTGTTTTACAATAACCAATTTTAGGGTGGATTTTTTAGAATAAAGTAAATAATTTCAATACCTTAACTATGTGTCCTAACTGGGACATTTGAATCTCACAAACATATGATGGCAAAAAGGCCGCTCATTATAAGCAGCCTTTTGATGAATATCGGTGTGCTAAATATTAGCTTCCTAGCTGTGCATCCAGTAGTTTTTTGAGCGCGCCATAAGATTGATTGCCATGACTTACATCATTAATCAGCAAGGTTGGTGTTGAATTCACACCGTCAGCCTCGGCGTTTTTTTGAAATTCGGCAACCAAAGCTTTGGCCATAACGTCATCTTGTAGACATGCGACCATATCTTCGTTTTTCAAGCCTGCAATACGACCGATTGTGTATAGATTTTCTGCGATTTCAGCACCGCTTCCTTTTGTCCATTCGCGCTGACGTTTGTATAACATGTCGGATATGCCAAAGTATTTTTCTGGCCCGCCACAACGCGCAAGCATCCCACCCCACAGACCCAAACGGTCAAAGTAGACTTCGCGGTAAATAAATTTGATTTTGCCTGTGTCAATGTAATCTGTTTTCAGGCTTGGCATTACATTGGTGTGAAAGCTTGCGCAGTGTGGGCACGTAAAAGAAGCGTATTCTTTCAAGACGACACTGGCATCAGGGTTACCAAGAACCATTTCCACAACCTTAACATCTTGTGCGTGGGCCATTTGTGCAAAGCCAGTTGAAGAAGCTGCGGTTGCCGCAAGACTGTATTTAATAAACTCTCTGCGAAACATGGGGGATTACCTTTATATATTTTTGTTCTGTTTGATGTTTTTACCTAAACGGGCCAGGGCATCTTTCAAGTCTTGATTGGCAACATTTTCAACAGTTGTGTCAATGTCTTTAACAGCCTTGGATGAAAGAGGCATGGTTTGTTTGGGGTGTTCAAGTGCGGATTGGGTATCATTAAACCCGATCTGCGCAGTTTGGGTGATTTTGATTTTGCTGATGGCACTATAGCCATAACAGGCATTAACACGTTCAATGATCGCAGGGATTTGCATCTGCAAAATGGGTGCGCTGGCCCCAGTGGTTAAAACAGTCAAGGTGGCCCCCAAACCGTCACGTGCGTAATTCACTTTCACGGGTTGTGCGATTTTGGCGATACTGGCGCCTACGAATTCGGCCCAATGGGTTAATAGCCGTGTTTCAACAAAGCCGCGTTTTTCAGAAACTTTGCGAATTTGCGTAGCTAAAACACCACCCGTGCGTAAAAAACCACGTGATTTACGCTTTGCCGTATAGGGCTGTGTCGTTTTATGTTCTGCGGTTCTTGCCATCGTTTCCAAAATGTTCATTCATGGGCATCTTACGCGTGTGGGGCCAAGTTTCCAGCGTATAACTGTTAAAAAGGTGATAAAAATTGCGTGATGAGACGGTAACATATTCTACGAAATTGTTGAACTGGTATGATGCAAATGCCCGCTCTATGCCATGGCGTGTTACCCCGAATGATAGAGTAGGTGGGGTTATTCCTAACCCGTACCATGTTTGGTTATCCGAAATTATGTTGCAGCAAACAACCGTTGTCACTGTGCGGGATTATTTTGTGGAATTTATCACGCGCTGGCCAAGAATTACCGACTTGGCCCGAGCGAAAGATACAGATGTGATGGCAGCATGGGCGGGGCTTGGCTATTATGCGCGTGCGCGTAACCTTTTGAAAACAGCACGAATTGTGGCGTTTGAAAAGGGTGGATGTTTTCCCAATGATGCGCAAGATCTGCAAGGTTTACCGGGAATTGGGCCTTATACTTCGGCTGCGATTGCGGCTATTGTATTTAATCAACGCGCCTCGGTTTTGGATGGTAATGTTGAACGCGTGATGGCGCGATTTCATTTGATCGAGGCACCACTGCCTGGCAGTAAAGAGACCTTGCGCAATTTGGCGGTTGGCATGTTGCCAGATGCACGATTTGGTGATTATGCGCAGGCGATAATGGATTTGGGTGCGACGATCTGCACACCTCGTAACCCGTCCTGCGGGATGTGCCCTTGGGCGCAGGGATGCAAAGCGCGGGCTAGGGGTGTGGCGCAAGATTTACCCAAAAAAACCGCTAAGTCCCCAAAGCCCACCAGATATGGCACTTGTTTTGTCGTGCTACGTAAAGATGGTGCAGTATTGCTGGAACGTCGCCCTGACAAAGGGTTGCTAGGTGGCATGCTGGGTTGGCCGGGGGGTAGCTGGACTGACCAAATGCAGATAACAGAGCCACCGTTTCAGGCAAATTGGCAGAAGCTGCCAGAAGAAGTGCGCCACACGTTTACACATTTCCATCTGAAATTAAGGGTACAATACACAAGTGTGGAAGTTGATTTTAATCAAACAGTTGGGCAATTTATTATGCTAGATATGTTTGATGCAAATGATTTGCCAACGGTGATGCGTAAGGTCTGGAAGCTGACTTTACCTGCGGCGTGACGTTATGTTTGATCTGTCATGTGGATGATATATGGTTGTGATAAAAAAGGGCACCAAAATGCAAAACACAGGGTTTAAGGCAGCATTACCGTTCTGGATATCATTAACAATGGTAGTGGTTGTCATTCTGTCTGCTTATCTAGGTGGCGGGTGGTTACTATTAACCCCTGCTTATTCATTCTGGGGCATGGCTGTAATTGACCGTTTTGTTGGGTTAGAGCTGAATGATAAAAATCCTGATACGCCCGCTACGGATTTATTTTGGTATCGGTTAGTTACACTTGTTTGGTTTCCGATTGAGTTTGTTCTGGTTTTTGCCGGCATTGCTTTTGTAAGTTATTCTGACCACCTAATGGGTGCTGAAAAATGGTTTTTTATGGTGAGTATCGGGTTGATTACAGGTGCCACAGGTATTGTTTATGCGCATGAATTGATGCATCGGAAAACTAAAATTGAGCGGCATTTGGGTGATGCGCTTATGGCATTGGCTTTATATGGGCATTTCAGGTCTGAACATTTACTGGTGCATCACAGTTATGTTGGTACGCCAAAAGATGCGGTAACTGCACGTTATAATGAAGGGTTCCACAGATTTTTACCACGTGTTTTGCATGAATGCTTCAGTTCTGCGTGGCATGTGGAAAAGGCAATGCTTGCCCGTAAAAAACTATCGGCCCTTCACCCCAGTAATCCATTTTGGAAATACGCAACCTTGCAACTGATATTCCTGTTACTTGCATTTGCGGTAGCAGGTTGGTTGGGCGTTGCGTTTTTCATCGTACAGGCCCTAATTGCCATTACTTTGCTAGAGGCCACAAATTATGTAGAGCATTACGGCCTGACGCGTGAATATTTAGGGGATGGTAAATATGAGCATGTGAAGCCGCACCATTCTTGGAATTCTGCCTATAAAGTTACCAACTATCTGTTGATTAACCTGCAACGCCATTCAGACCATCACTATAAACCAAACAGGCCTTACCCTTTGTTGCAAAACTATACAGAGGATGAGGCACCGCAACTGCCCAGAGGTTATACTTTAATGGTTGCGATTGCGATGTTTCCACCCCTTTGGAAGAAGATCATGAACCCGCGTGTAAAAGCTTGGCGACGTCAGTTTTATCCTGATATTGAAGATTGGCATGACTATAACAAAGCCTTAAATCCCGCCCCAAAATAAAAAAATCCCCACCACAAAGGGCGGGGAAGTTAGGCTTAATGTCAAAACGGCGGGGTTTTGACATTCGCGGTAGTGGGTTTTAGACTTGCATCTCGGCGCGGATTTGCTGACGTAGCAAATCAATCGGGATGTTTTTACCTTCTTTGCGAAAGCACCAATATGTCCATCCATTACAAGAGGGGGCACCCTCTAGGGCTGCACCAACCTGATGGATTGATCCTTTGGTATCATGGGCAATTAATGTACCATCTGCGCGAATTTTGGCAGAGTGGCGGCCATTTAGGGAATGTAGTTTTTCACCTGGTATTAACATACCGCGTTCAACCAGCTGGCCGAAAGGTACGCGGGGTTCAGCACGTTTTGATATGCTGACTTCCAGTGATGATTTATCAAGTGTGCGAATAGATTTGATACGTTTTAGCGCTACTTCGCGGTAAGATGCTTCGCGTTCAATACCGATGAAATTACGGCCTAATTTTTTAGCAACAGCACCTGTGGTGCCAGAACCAAAGAACGGATCAAGGATTACATCACCAACGTTGGTAGAGCCAACAATCAGGCGGTGCAACAACGCTTCTGGTTTTTGCGTAGGATGGGCTTTGTTGCCATCTTTGTCTTTTATGCGCTCATGGCCGTTACAAATCGGAATTACCCAGTCAGACCGCATTTGAACGCCATCGTTTAGGGCTTTTAAAGCTTCGTAGTTAAAGGTGTTTTTGGATTTTTCAGACTTTGACGCCCAAATCATAGTTTCATGGGCATTGGTCAAACGGACACCACGAAAATTAGGCATCGGATTGGATTTGCGCCAGATTACATCGTTAAGTATCCAAAAACCCGCATCTTGCAAGGCTGTGCCTACGCGGAAAATATTGTGGTATGAGCCGATGACCCATATCGCCCCGTTAGGCTTTAAAACGCGGCGCGCGGCTTTTAGCCATGCACGTGAAAATTCATCATATACTGCAAAAGATGCAAATTGATCCCAGTCGTCATCGACGGCATCAACTTTTGAATTATCAGGGCGATGCAAATCGCCTTTTAATTGCAGGTTATAAGGGGGGTCTGCAAAAATCAGATCAACTGAATTTTCGGGAAGTGCGTTCATCGCTTCCACACAATCACCAGACAATATCTGGTTCAAAGGCAAGGGATTCCCGCCGCTGGTCTTGGTATTCGTCATTATTTACTGCCTCATTGCGCTTTTCGCGTCGTTGTTGAGGACTAAGATGATTCATTAAGGATTCCGCGTCAATTTCTTTTTTAATCAATAGGTTGCCTAATTTTTGCCATACAAGATGTTGTGTATGGGTTTGAAGGAACGTCTATGGTGAGTTGTTACCCCTAGTGATTTTAACCCTTCTTGATGTTGTTTTGTGCCGTAACCCGCGTTGGTTTCCCAGCCATAGCCCGGAAACTGTTGCGAAAGGGCAACCATCATTTGATCTCGTGTCACCTTTGCAACAATCGAAGCAGCAGCAATACTAAGAGATTTAGCATCTCCTTTGATAATAGTCTTGCTAGAGCAGCTCAGGTTATTCGGGGTTTTGTTGCCGTCGATCAGGGCAAAGTCAGCAGGTTTTGCCAGACCTGCAACGGCTGTTTCCATCGCCAGTAGGGATGCCTGTAGAATGTTTATCTTGTCAATTTCTGTCACTGAAACATGCGCAATAGAAACATCTGCGGTGGCGCATATTTGAATGTACAAAGCATCACGCTTCTTTGCAGACAGCTTTTTGGAATCGTCTAACCCTTCGGGAATATTATCAGGGTCAAGCACGACGGCGCATGCAGTAACGGGGCCGGCCCAAGGCCCGCGCCCGACCTCATCAACACCGGCGATACGTGCGGATGTGCCTAATGAGGTGAATATTTTTTGTTCGTGTTCAAAATTTGGCATGTGGGTTGTTATGATCAGTTTGTTGGAATTGTCTACGCCTAAGACAAAAAAGAGGCGCCATTTTGGCGCCTCAGTATGGGGACAGGTTAAGTGTTATTTTTCGCTTTCGCGCCATTTATATGGCTGGTTGTACGTGGCCTGATTTCGGTGAGCGTTCTTGTGGTGCTTGTTGTAATGCCGCGAGTTCTGATGACTATTGTGATTATGTGCATTGTGATTGCCGTTGTGATTATGCGCATTATGGTTGTTATGATTACGTGACCGCGAACGGTGCTGTTCCAAACATTTACGCGAATAGAAAGTTTTCCAGCCACCGTGGGTATATTTTTTGCGTAAACATGTTTTAGGGCGGTGCCTATTATGTATAACGCGTGGCTGACGATGCTGGTAGTTATCGTAATGGGTCACTTCTTGGCGTGCACGTTTGCGTTTTTTAGCACTATGTACAATCACACCAATAGCAGCGGCACCAAGTAATATCTGTGCTAAACGATCACCGTCACTGGCAGCAGCGACTGGTGCTGTGGTGAAAGTGGTAATTGCGATTGCGCCTGCGATTACGGCGGTTGTGAATTTTGACAGTTTCATTTTGTTTCCTTTCCAGCGGATCGATATGTTCGTGATCCAGTTAGGGCATTTGGCCTGAAACCTATGTGGGGCAAATCGGGAAAGTTAAGCAATTACGACGCACTGTTATTGGATAACATGCAGGATTTATGGCTTGGTTATTGAATATCATTCTGAAAAAGACCAAGTTGAGCCTATGAAAAACTTTATGATAAAAACTGCCCTTGTTGTGGGCCTTAGTTTGGCGGCTAATACCCCTGTATTCGCCGCGCAAAATTGCTTTGTTGATTACAAAGCAAAGCAAAGCTCTGGTGGGTTGAAATTGCATTACGGTGTAATGAAAATCCCGTCACAGGCGTGTTCAAATAACGCGGCTGCACAAAAAATTGTTTCAAAAAGATTAGCTAACAACGGCTGGAAGCTGTTAAGAATTATGTCAAGATTTGACAATTCAGGACTTTCACAAAGGCAAGGGAATGCTGGTGCGTACTTCCTTAAATACTGAGAACAGTAATTTTAAACCGCGTTCATTTGCGCTTTGGGGTAGCTTGTTGATTATCGGGTTGCTTTTAATTGCATCTATCGTTTTGTTTCTAAACTTACCCGATGCGAATATGTTCAATGATCGTGTTGAACGCATATTTATTGAGAACGATGCGCTGACCAGCCCGAACGAAACTAAATTGCTGGAAATACTGGCACAATCTGGCACCAGCTTTGCCGAAGTTTTGCAAGGGTATCGGTTTATTATTTTCGTGCTGCTTGTTCTGGCTTCTGCATTGTTAATTTCTGCATTATATTTCTTGATTACCAATTACGGGCTTAGTCAGCGCATGACTGAAATAGAACGAGCTGGTATTCATATCACCAGTCTGGTGGTAAACCGTGATGAACGGGTGGTTCATATTAACAACATGGAGTTCGAGCTGACTGAGGCTATTTGCGAAACCCTGTCTGTATTATGTGAAGCGCGGTTGGATGATGAGGTTATTTCAGGCTCTGACCTAGAAGCGATGATAAATGGCAAAAACAAGGTTGATAGTGATGAAGCTGCAGGTGCCACACGCATTAAACGCCTGCGCGACCATTTGGGTAATCAAATGATGTCGCAACTGCTGATTAAAAACATCAGCCGCAAAGGGTATATGTTAGCGATTGAAAAAGATGTAATTAAGATGATCTAGTTAGGCTAACCCCTA
Organism: uncultured Paracoccaceae bacterium; assembly: GCA_913061275.1. Lineage (GTDB taxonomy): Bacteria > Pseudomonadota > Alphaproteobacteria > Rhodobacterales > Rhodobacteraceae > Amylibacter. The sequence goes on from CAJXSR010000001.1 coordinate 241,267, forward strand.
ACTTTCAAAACGTGTTGCTGCGTGGGTGTCTACTGTATTTTATTCGCGTTCAGCGGGCATGACAGATAAACACCAAACTCCTTTCCTACATCACAACTGACGCGGGCATGAACCTTGCCCTGACGGTCTAAGAACCGTTGATTGTCTTCAACAGGGAAAATACCTTCGTGCCAGATATTTGGGTGGATGTATAAACTACGGCTGCCATCGCACCAAAAGGCCACGACTTTTTCAGGCGATAGATCATCACCTGGCAAAGCTACAGGCACAATAAACGGTTTGTTGTCCAACGGGTGAAATAATTGCCCCCCATCGGGGTGGTAATTCATATGCCACAACAGGACTTGATCGCGTGGTACAGTCGGTTCTACAGCGGATGCATGTTGCGGATCAGCACTCCAGCCTAGCACATAATTGCCATTTACCGCTTCATTGGCACCGTAAAGGACATCACCTTTCCAATAGCCGTGGAAAATACCTTCGACAAAGCCCCCTTCATCGCCTGTGCCCTCATCAATAGGTCGCCAATCTGGTGCAGGCCGGCGTACAATCTCGATCTCAAACGTATCAGGATCATCAACAAGGCAGCCATACTCTTTGACACTGTGGTCTGTGGCACGGATCAACGGCACTTCATGCCAAGGCAGCGAAGGTTTTTCACTGGCCTCAAAAATATATTCCGGTGCATTCATTAAACGTCCCCCTCAAAATGTGTGTCCACAACGCGTTGAACCATAGGCGCATAATGTGAAAACGGTTTCGTTTCTAAATCATCGCGTTTCCCAGCGTCATCATAATAGCGGACTTTTACGATTTCTTTCAGGTTGGGGTTTTCTTCAAATTCTGCGACTTCATCCGCACTCATCGGTCCACCCTGCAAGTTCAGTGAATGAATTGAGGCCTCGGATAGACGTTTAAGGTAGGATGGTTTTGCCGCGCATAAGTAGCGTTTGGCTGCCACGTGGTAGCGTACACAATCGGTTACAAGGTTTGGAAAGAACGGCCCTAACACTTCGGCACCAGCGTCTTCGTGAAATTTATCGGTGGTATCATCCATACTGAACGTACCAAATTCAGAAGTGAAATGGCCGATGTCATGCAGCAACGCAGATACAATGATAACTTCTGGTTCACCTGCTTGTTCGGCAAAATGAGCCCCTTGCAACATGTGTTCTGCCATTGTGACAGGCTCGCCCAAATACTCTTCTCCGCCACGTCGGGTGAATATGTCACCTAGAAAGGCGACGATATTTTCAGGGGTTAATGTGGTATAATCTGGCTTACTCATGCGGCTACCTCTTGGTTTTGGGCTTCCAGTGATGCAAGCGTTGAAAGTAAGCCGTCTTTATCGGCGTAACACCCTTGTAACCAACGCGTGCCAGCCCCTGAATAGGCTTTGCGGGCGTGTAATACGCGGGTGTTGTCAACTATAAAGCATTCGCCAGGGTTAAGTCTAAATGTGACCTCCATGGCTGTTTCATCAATGATTTCACCCAAACGGCGGTATGCGTCATAATAGGTTGCCATATCTTTGAAAGGTACATCCGTGATGGCGGCGGTTGAGCGATTGTTAAAGCGGATGCCGATCAATTCACCATCAGGGGAGAGCTCGATCATTGGGCGGCGGGAACGCAGAACAACACCTTTTTCACCCGCATATTCGAAGCGTGCACAATATTTCGACAAAACATCAAACCATTCAGGGTTTTCTTCGCGCAAACGTTCTGCGGCGCGAAACCCGTCAACAACCATGTTTTCACCACCTGCAGCTGAACTTTCAAGGCAGTAAAGTACTTGAATGGATGGCACTGGGTCGCGGTAAGGGTTGTCGGTATGTGCTTGTAACCCTAGGCCCGTATAAGCCAAATTTGTCGGGTTCACTTCGGTACGCACTTCAAAAAACATGCCGTAGTTTGTTTCACGTGTGTAGCCAAACATATCGACCACCTTCATCAACGATTGATCTTCTATTGGGCCGCCTATGAGTTTACCAAAACCGTAGCGGGCCACTTTGCGTAACCAGTCGCGTAATCCTGTAGGGTTGTTTTGGATTTCTGCAAAATCAGCTACTGGCACTGCATTCATCAGGCCCGCATCCCAAGTTTCAATATCAGGGGAAACCCAGCCGGATGCGCATTTTTCTGCGCAATCATATGAATGTGCCACCAACCAGTCGATGTCATACTCAACCGTTTTGTTTTCTGGTTGAAATGTCAGGGTAACCGTTTGGTCTTCAATTTTAGCCACTTCTATATGAATGTCGTTTGGAATATCGCGCAAAGCGATCAAACGCTGGCCATTACCAGGTGCGCGCGTTTCGCTATCCCACGCATTGTCACGCAACCAAATGGCATGAAATTTAACGGGTGCTGTGCTGTCTACCATAAGGGTTGCTATGCGTCCGTTTTCGCTTAAGTCAATTTTGTGCATTGTAATCACCATTTTACTAGATTGGATAATGTACATGTTTTACAAAGTAAGGCATAATTACAAATTAGGAATATATAGTCTTAGGGGTGGTTTTAATTATGAGTAAAAATAAGATCGATAAGCTGCCGTTGGAATGGGTGCGGGTGTTTGAGGTTGCTGGAAGGTTAGGGAATTTCACCGCAGCAGCGGTCGAGATTGGGCTGACGCAAGCAGCAGTCAGCCAGCGTATTCGTAATTTAGAAAGCCTGATCGGGGTAGAATTATTTACCCGTCAGGCACGCGGTGTGACGTTAACGGTCGAAGGAGAGGCTTGGCTGCCTTATGTTACCAACGCACTGCAAGGTTTAAACCGAAGTGCGGATGATCTGTTTGGAACTCCGTTAAAAAAAGTAATCGTTTCTGGGGCAGCTTCTGTAATACAGTTGTGGGTAGTGCCACGTTTAGCGCAATTAAGTGGTAAGGCTAATTATCAAATTTCATTAAGTACAGTTAATGTTGAGGGTGATTTTTTACGTTCCCAAGCGATGGGTGAAATTAGATACGGGGACGGAAACTGGCCCGAAATGCGCCGTGAACGTCTGTTTAAAGAATCACTGTCACCAATGGTGGCGCCTAGGCTTTTACAATCTGGGGTTGCTTGGTCAGAGCTGCCATTTATTGCAGTATCAGGCCCACGCCCTGGCTGGCATGAGTGGGCAGAGCAAACTGGGCATCATACACCTTCTGTTCCGATATTAAGGTTTGATAGCTTTGTATCCGCATATGCGGCTGCTATTGCAGGGGCGGGTGTGTTGCTGGGGTCAGTGCCGCTTTGCACCCAAGCATTGGCCGATAAATCATTGGTTAGAGTATCAACTGGTACCTTAACGCATGATGCCGGTTACTGGATGACATCGAAAGAGGGTAGGTTGCCCAACAGGCAGTGGGAAGATTTGTTGGGTTGTTTTACGGCTGTATGAACATAAAACGTTTACTCTTGTTCGTTTAGAACCTTTTTGGCGGCTCGAAAACATTCCAACGCTTGTGGTACGCCGCAATAAATTCCGATGACATGGATAATGGCGCGGATTTCGTCCTGAGTTACACCATTATTAATAGCCCCACGACAATGCAATTCCCATTCGTGCATCTTGCCCAAAGCCCCAATCATGGAAAGGTTCATCATTGAACGGGTTTTGGCGTCAATAACATCATCACCCCAACCAAATCCCCAACACCATGCGGTCATGGCTTCTTGGAAAGGCCGGGTAAAATCATCAGCTGCTGCAAGATTGTCTGCTACATATTCTGCACCAAGTGTTGCTTTACGTTGCTCTAAACCTTTAAGAAACAAATCCTCATTAAATGTGTCGGTCATAGTTTATCCTTTAAATTTAGTGTGCAGTTTTGTTTAGGCGCGTAATCGGTGTGCGTAAAGGTAATCATAATACGGTTTTATTTTATCGTAAACTTCTTGCACATGTGCGGGGGTATCCGATAATTCTACACAACGGCGTTCTTGCGGTTTTAACTCATCCGAATTACGCAGGTTTGCATGAAACGGGTCGCCATCCAACCAACTGACTTCATCACGGGCACCTAGAAAATGTTGGGCGGCTTAGGCTGCAATGATAACATTCTGAATAATTTTAACGCTGACTTTCCAATTGCAATCTTCAGGGATTTCCACCCACTCCAGTGGTTTAGCTTGCGCATTGTGCGGCAACCATTCTCCCAATTCATTGAGTGTATTTGGAAGCTAGTCACCTATCGGATTGGCGCTATTACCCAAGTTGATTAATCTGACAATACTCCCCATCCGCCACCGCCGGGTGTTTTCATTTGAAAAATATCACCTTTATTAATCTGTGTGCTGTCGTTGCCTTGTAGTTTCTCAACCGTTCCGTCGGTTCTGTAAACGCTGTTTTTACCGATTTTACCTGGTTCACCACCATCCCCGCCAAATGCTTGGGTGATGCGATGTGAACAAAGTGTCGTCACGGTAATTTTTTCAAGGAAACGGATACGTCGTGTCAGGCCATTACCGCCTGCCCATTTGCCTGCACCGCCTGATCCGTGGCGGATAGAAAACTCTTCTACTTGGATCGGAAAGCGGGTTTCCAACACTTCGGGGTCGGTCATTAACGTATTGGTCATATGTGAATGCACCGCATCTGCGCCGTTAAAGCCTGGGCCTGCGCCTGTTCCGCCTGCAATGGTTTCATAGTTCTGGAACTCTTCATTGCCCCAGACGAAATTATTCATCGTGCCCTGACTGCCTGCCATGGTTTTCAGCGCACCATACAGACAATCGGCTATTGCTTGGCTGACCTCTGTATTGCCCGATATTACTGCCGCCGGATAGATGGGGTTAATCATTGAACCTTCTGGTGCAATGATTTCAATCGGTTTCAAGCAACCTTCGTTCATCGGGATGTCTTGGCCAACAAGAGTGCGAAAAACATACAAAACAACCGCGTGGCAAATCGATAGGGGTGCGTTGTAATTACCGAAATGTTGATCGGATGTACCCGTGAAATCCACCACGGCTGAACCGTTTGCCTGATCTACGGTTATTTTCACTTCTAGGTGCGCACCGTGGTCTAGCGGATAAACGAAATGGCCGTCTTTCAGTTGGCCAATCACGCGGCGCACGGAAGCTTCTGCATTGGCTTGCACATGGCGCATATAGGCCAGTACGGTATCTTTGCCGAAGTTGGCAATCATACGGTGAACTTCCTTGATGCCAGTGGCATTGGCCGCAACCTGCGCTTCCAGATCGGCGATGTTCTGGCTGATATTGCGGCAAGGATATTTGCCCGAGGAAAGAAGCTTATGTATTGCATCAAGTCGCAGTTCGCCATTTTCGACCATTTTGAAATTGTCGATAAGGACGCCTTCTTCATCGATATGGGTGCTGTCAGGTGGGGCTGAACCAGGTGTGCGCCCGCCGATGTCCGCATGGTGACCACGTGAACCGACATAGAACAAAATTTCAGTGCCATCTTCGTCAAAAACAGGTGTAATTACAGTGACATCGGGCAGATGGGTGCCGCCGTTGAATGGCGCGTTCAGCATATAGCTGTCACCTGCTTTCATCTTACCTTCGTTCATGCGGATAATGGTGCGGATACTTTCACCCATTGAACCCAGATGCACAGGCACATGCGGCGCGTTGGCCACCAGATCACCTGTGGGGTCAAACAGGGCGCAGGAAAAATCTAGCCGTTCGCGGATATTTACCGAATAGGCGGTATGGGCCAGTGTTGTACCCATTTGTTCTGCGATCGACATGAACAGGTTATTGAACACTTCCAGCATCACAGGATCGGCATCTGTACCAAGCGCGTGCTCTGATTTGCGTTCTTCGGTGCGTGTGACAATCAGATTACCCAAGGCATCACGCTTCGCACTCCAACCATCCATAATTAGGTTGGTGCCTGTTGGTTCAGTTACAATCGCTGGGCCTTTTATTGCGGTATTATTTGCAATGGCATCGCGGTGAATTAGGGTTGAGGGCTTTGTTACCCCGTTGGTGAACAAAGGCACTGTTGTGGCTTTACTGTCGCTTGCAAGAGCTACGGGTGCATCGGCTTTGTCGGCCATTTCACCTACGGCTTCAACTGCCAGCATGTCGATTTTAATCTTGCGGTCGGCGGCAACAAAGCCAAAGCGTGCGTGATGCGCTTCTTCAAAAGCGGCTTTGATCTGGTCAACATTGCCAAAGGGAACTTGTAACGCTTGATGCGAGCCATCATAGCGCACGTGTACGGTTGCAGCTGCAGAGATGTCGCTTTTTGGAACGCCCTGTTGCAAGATTTCTTTTGTCGCATCTGCGGCAAGTATATCCAGACGTTCTTGTGCGGTATCCAGTTGCGAAAGCGTCAGGTCAGCCTGCTCTTCACGCAGAGCGCGCACATCGGCCAACCCCATACCAAGTGCGGATAATACGCCTGCAAACGAGTGGATGAATACGCGTTTCATGCCCAAAGCATCGGCCACGCGGCAAGCATGTTGACCGCCTGCACCCCCAAAAGACACGAGCGTGTATTCGGTTACGTCATGACCACGTTCAACGCTGATTTTTTTCACTGCACGGGCCATGTTGCCCACTGCGATTTGCAAGAAACCTTCGGCGGTTTGCTCAGCTGACAGTTGCGGCATACCCGTTTCTGTGGAAATTTGGGCGGCAAGGGCGGTGAATTTTTCACGCACCACATCTGCATCCAGCGGCAGATCGCCATTCGGCCCAAAAACTTTGGGGAAATGGTTAGGGTTCAGACAACCAAGCACGACGTTACAATCGGTCACTGTCAAAGGGCCACCACGGCGATAACATGCGGGGCCAGGGTTGGCACCCGCACTTTCAGGGCCGACTTGATAACGGCCGTCTTGGAAGGTCAGGATCGAACCACCGCCTGCGGCAACGGTGTGAATGTCCATCATGGGCGCGCGCATGCGCACGCCTGCAACCTCGGTTTCAAACGAGCGTTCCAAGGTGCCTGCATAGTGGCAAACGTCGGTAGATGTGCCGCCCATGTCAAAGCCGATGATTTTGTCAAACCCTGCCTGAGCTGCGGTGGCAACCATGCCGACAACGCCGCCTGCGGGGCCTGACAGGATAGAGTCTTTGCCTTGAAAAATGTTGGCCTGTGTCAGACCACCGTCAGATTTCATAAAGAACAACCGTTCACAACCGCCATTTTCTACGTCAAGTGCCGTTGATACCTGATCTACGTATTTGCGCAATATAGGTGACAGATAGGCGTCAACAACTGTGGTGTCTCCGCGCCCGACTATTTTGATTAAGCGTGATGTTTCATGGCTGGTCGAAATTTGGGTAAAGCCTATGCTATGTGCAATTTCGGCAACGCGCGCTTCGTGCCCTGCGTTTAAATAAGCGTGTAGAAACGCGATGGCGATGCTGCGATACCCTGCGTTATATGCTGATTGAAGGTCACCAGTAACTGCAGCTTCATCAAGCGGCGTTAATACTGTGCCTTTTGCATCAAGACGTTCAGTAACCTCATAAGCCTCTGAATATAAAAGCTCTGGTAATTTGATTTCCAGATCAAATAGTTTCGGGCGGTTCTGATAACCGATCCTAAGCATGTCTTTGAAACCTTTGGTGATAAACAGTACAACTGGCTCGCCTGCGCGTTCAAGTAGGGCATTCGTGGCAACGGTTGTTCCCATTTTTACGGCAGAGATTTGACCTTTGACGAAAGGCTCATCCTGATCCAAGCCCAGTAGATCACGAATACCTTGCACTGCGGCATCGGGATAACGTTCAGGGTTTTCTGACAACAATTTGTGTGAGACTAGCGCACCATTTGGGTTGCGACCGACAATATCTGTAAAGGTACCGCCACGGTCGACCCAAAATTGCCACTTCGCCATTTGATTTAAAACCATGATTTTTTCCCGAATCTATATTTATGTTGATTTAATTACATATCAATGACAAAATGTAAACGTTATGTAATTGATAAAGATTTGGCGCTTCGCCAAATTTACTCATGGGAGAGATAATAAATGAAACATATATTTGTATTTGCAGCGGCTATGGCATTAGCTGCACCAGCACTTGCTGAAAAGTGGGATATGCCAACACCATATGGCGATAGCACGTTCCACACTCAAAACATTAGCCTGTTTGCGGATGATGTGCGCACAGCCACAAACGGCGACTTGGACATCACAGTTCATTCGGCCGGATCACTATTTCCGCATTCCGAAATCAAAAACGCGATTCGCTCACGCCAAGTGCCGATTGGTGAGTTTTTCCTGTCACGCCTGTCTAACGAAGACGCAGCTTACGGTATCGACAGCCAACCATTTGTGGCTACATCCTATGAAGATGCCGCTAAACTATGGGCGGCACAAAAACCTGTGATTACTGAGTTGTTAGCAGAACAAGGCCTGATGCCATTGTTTTCAGTGCCATGGCCTGCACAAGGGCTATATACCAAAAGCGAAATTACAACAGTTGACCAACTAGCTGGTCTGCGTTTTCGGGCCTATAATGCTGCTTTGGAAGAGCTTGCCACATTGGCAGGTGCAGCACCTGTACAAATTGAAGCTTCTGACATTGCGCAAGCATTTTCAACTGGCCAAGTTGCGGCAATGATTACGTCACCTTCAACAGGTGCCAACTCATCCGCATGGGATTTCCTAAGTCATTACAGTTCAATCAATGCATGGGTTCCTAAGAACATCGTTGTTGTAAACAAGCGTGTTTTTGACAAACTTTCAGCAGAGTCTCAGGCAGCTGTGATTGCCGCCGCTGCAAAGGCAGAAACCCGTGGTTGGGCAATGTCTGCTGAAGAAGCAAAAATTAAAACTGCTATTATGGCCGATAATGGCATGACGGTTTATGCACCTAGTGACGCATTGAAGTCCGGCCTTGAAGGCATCGGCGCGACAATGCTGGAAACATGGAATGCAAAAGCTTCTGACGCTGCGAAATCAGTTCTAAGTACTTACCAAAAATAAGCCAAAATAACGTGGCCTCCCGTTTTTGGGGGGCCATTTTCATAATGCAGCAGGGGGGATCCATGCGAAATTTTTTAGACAGGCTATATTGGCTTTCAGGTTTGGTTGCGGGGTGTCTAATCATCGCGATCTGCCTGCTTGTTAGTGTCCAGATACTATTGAACGGGGCCACGCGTATGTTTGGCCCAATTTTGCCGTCAACCATTCTGTCCTATGCAGATTTTTCCGGCTTTATGCTGGCGGGGGCATCGTTTTTGGCCTTGGCGCACACGTTGCGTGAGGGTGGGCATATCCGAGTTAATCTTGTGACCCAGCAATTACCGATAAAAGTACAAGTGGTGCTGGAATTTATCGTTTTGCTGTTGTCAATCTCGGTGATTGGTTATGCGCTTTGGTTCATGATTGAGATGATACTGGAAAGCTACCATTACAGTGATACGTCACCAGGTATTATTCCAATACCATTGGCCATTCCACAAAGTGTTGTTGGCTTGGGATTAACCATAATGTGGATCTCGCTGATCGACACATTGTTTGATCTTATCCGCACCAAAAAACCTGTTTTATCTACACCGGACGAGGTTTGATATGTCTGATCCATTTATAGCTTTAACGCTTCTTCTTTTGCTTATCGGCCTTTTGTCTATGGGCGTATGGGTTGCCGTGGCATTGGCCCTTGTCGGCCTTGTGTCCATCGTATCCTTTTCAAATGCACCCGCTGGGTTGGTTCTGGCTACCACGTTCTGGGGGCACAGCCATTCATGGGCATTAACAGCCTTGCCGCTGTTTATCCTGATGGGCGAGGTGCTGTTGCGATCGCGACTTAGCCAAGACATGTTCTCTGGTTTAGCGCCATGGTTAGGCAAAGCGCCTGGTCGTCTATTGCATGTGAACATCCTGGGGTGTGCGATATTCGCAGCCGTATCAGGTTCTTCTGCTGCCACTGCTGCCACTATTGGGCGGATGTCGGTGCCTGAACTAACCAAACGCGGTTATCCGGAAAGCTTGATTTTAGGTACACTTGCTGGCTCTGCCACGCTGGGCCTATTAATCCCGCCATCCATCATCCTGATCGTTTACGGGGTAGCAACCGAGCAATCTATCGCGCGCTTGTTTATGGCTGGCGTTTTGCCAGGTGCGATGCTGATTTCGCTGTTCGCAGCTTATGTTGGTATTCGGGCGTTAATGAACCCTGAACTGATCCCGAAGCTGGATGTAGAATTTTCTTTTATGGAAAAAATCAAAGCATCCCGTAACTTAATACCAGTAGCATTGCTTATTGGTGGGGTCATCGGCTCTATCTATGGTGGGCTGGCATCCCCTACAGATGCGGCTGCCTTGGGCGTGGTACTGGCTTGTATTCTGGCATGGGCATCTGGCTCATTCAGTAAAGCTTTGTTCTGGGACGCGGTGATGTCGGCAACCCGCACATCGTGTATGATTGCGTTCATTCTGGTAGGGGCGGCATTTCTGTCGATCTCTATGGGCTTTACCGGTTTGCCGCGTAATCTGGCCACATGGATTGGTGGTATGGGTCTGTCACCCTATGCGCTGCTGGCGGCACTGACTGTGTTCTTTGTGGTCTTGGGCTGTTTTCTGGACGGCATTTCGGTGGTGGTACTGACCACATCGATTATCATGCCGATGGTTACTTCGGTTGGCATCGACCCATTGTGGTTCGGTATCTATCTGGTGATCGTGGTGGAAATGAGCCAGATCACGCCACCAGTTGGGTTCAACCTGTTTGTGATACAAGGATTGACGGGTATCAATATCCTGCGGGTAGCAAAAGCCGCATTCCCGTTTTTCTTGTTGCTACTACTTGGTGTGGCGTTGATTACAGTATTCCCGCAGATTGTGACTTTCCTGCCGAATGCGATGAATAACTAGCAAAGACACCTGTTGACGCGGTATAGATCGCGTCAACAGGCTTATTATTACAAAGTTGAAGCTGCGCGGCTGGCCTGGTCGTATTGACCAGAAATTGCCCGTAGATCAGAACCGATCTTGCGCAAGTCTTCACCCGATAAACCCAATTTATCCATTCCGTCTAACAAACAGTTTTTTCGTACCAAGCGGTATTTATCACATAAGGTCTGGCCCTGTTTCGACGTTTTGTAAAATACTTCCTTACCGCGTTTGTTTGAAATTATTAGTTCCATTTTTAACAACTTACGTAAGGCATAATTTACTGTGTGATTATCTTCGATATTAAGCAGGAATGAAATGTCACTTAAACGCTTATCGCGCCCTCGATGATTTATATTGTGCAACACTAAGATTTCCAACCCTGTCAAATCAGTATTGCCGGCTGCTGCCATACACCGTGTCATCCAACGGTTGAATGCATTATAGGCTACGATCATGCCGAATTCGACCTCAGAAACTTCCCAGCCTTCGCCTTCGGCCAGATGTCTGGAAGAAACAATGCGGCGTTTGCCAGTTTTAGCGTCAGACATATTTCTTCCTTTGTAATTTGGGCAATAAGTTTGTAATATAATTTTATTATATAAACGATTTCGTTATAAGGCCAGTACATCAGGTGATTGCTGGTTGGAAAAGTTAAATAAACATCAATTATATGTAGATGAGCTAAAGTAATCAATTCCTTTACTGCTTTATGTTGGGCTTGAAATCTCTTTTAAAACATGCAGGAGTTTATCTGATAGCGTCTATAATATTTTAGTTTGTATTTTTTCAAACATTGAAGATACCAACTGAACCACAACTGGATAAGTTATGAACAGTTTTGACTATATCATTGTAGGTGCAGGCTCTGCAGGTTGTGTTTTGGCAGACAAGTTAAGTCGGAATTCTAAGACCTCTGTATTGGTGCTAGAGGCTGGTGGAAGTGACAATTCGCCGTGGGTTTCGCTGCCCTTGGGTTATGGCAGGTTGTTTAATGACCCAAAACGGAATTGGAGGTTCACTACCACAGCCCAAAAGGCGCTGGATGATCGTGAAGATTATTGGCCACGCGGCAAGTTGGTTGGTGGGTCTGGCTCGATTAACGCAATGATTTATTGCCGTGGCCTGCAAAATGATTTCGATGACTGGCAGGCAGCCGGTGCTATGGGTTGGAACTGGTCAGAAGTTCGGCGCCATTACAAAGCTATTGAAACCAAAGTGGCAGCAGATGGCACAAAAGTTGGCACTGGACCGATCCATTTGCAGGACACATCAAAACAAATCCATCAGGTTAACCGACATTTTTTCAAAGCAATGCAGGAATTAAACTTGCCCGTGACCGACGATTGTAATGGGCCAAAGCCTGAAGGCGCTACAATCTACCAGATCAACACGAAAAATGGGCAGCGCTGCTCATCAGCAGTTGGATTTATGAAACCAGCGTTGCGCCGCAAAAACCTTGATTTGCGCATAAATACGCCAGTGCGGCGGATCATCGTAAAACAAGGCCGCGCGATTGGCGTTGAAATTGGAAATGGTGAAATTTTGCATGCACGTGCAGAAGTTATACTGTCTGCGGGATCAGTTGCATCACCACAATTATTACAACTTTCGGGCATCGGGCCAGGTAAAACCCTGCAATGTTACGGCATTCCCGTTCTGGTCGATAATCCGAATGTAGGCGGGGGTTTGCAAGACCATTTGGGTATAAACTATTACTTTAAAGCCACTGAACCCACGCTGAATAATGTTCTGCGACCATGGTATGGTAAACTGCGTGTTGGGTTGCAATATCTGTTGACCCGCAAAGGCCCGTTGTCACTTAGCATCAATCAATGTGGCGGATTTTTTCGCAGTACGCCTGAACAGCCCAACCCCAATGTTCAAATGTATTTCAACCCAGTTTCATACAAGATGCAAAAAGTTGGCAAACGTACAACTATACACCCCGACCCTTTTCCAGGCTTTATCATTAGCCCACAGCCTTCGCGCCCTACCAGCAGGGGTCGCATTGATATACAAAGCCCGGATTATACTGTCGCCCCAATGATCCAGCCGAATTCATTGGCAACAGAACAGGATCAGCACGATGTGATTGCAGCGGGTCAGTTGTGCCAACGGATCATGCAAAGTGTTGCACTGAAATATCTGGTAAAATCACCGATTACACCAGATCTGATGGCCATGGATAACGCCGCTATTCTGGCAGACTTTCGGGCGCGAAGTGGTACGGTATTTCATCCGACATCAACCTGCCGGATGGGGCAAAATGCGCAAAGTGCAGTTTTGGATGGAAATCTTAAAGTATTCGGGGTGGAAGGGTTGCGGGTCGTTGATGCTTCGGCTTTTCCCAACATTACATCTGGAAACACCAACGCACCAACCATGATGCTGGCGCATCGGGGTGCTGAAATCATACTGAAAGCAGGGAAATAACAATGAAAATCATTAAACTTGAAAGCTTTGCGAATGAATTTGTAGGATTTAGCCGTGTCACCGCCGAAGATGGCAGCACAGGCTGGGGGCAGTTTTCAACCTATCATTCTGATATCACGGCACAGGTGTTCCACCGTCAAGTTGCACCTTGGACATTGGGGCGTAACGTATCTGATCTTGAAGCGTTAACAGTGGAAATCCTCGAACGTGAACATAAATTCCCCGGTTCTTATCTGCGCCGCGCATTGGCGGGGCTGGACACAGCTATTTGGGATTGGCGTGGCAAACAGGCGGGTAAACCTGTTGCCGAACTGCTGGGGGGAACTGCTGGGCCATTGCGGGCTTATGCCTCTTCAATGCGGCGCGATATTACGGGAAGTGACGAGGCCGATAGATTTACCGCTTTACGGGATAAATACGGCTTTGACGCCTTTAAATTTAGGGTTGCCGCCGAATGTGGCCACGATATCGATGAGTGGCCTGGTCGCACGGAAGACATTGTTCCAACGGTACGCAAGGCCTTGGGCGATGATGTGTCATTGTTGGTTGACGGCAATTCCGGTTTTTCAGCACCACGCGCGATTGAGGTTGGAAAAATGCTTCAAGATAACGGTGTTGAGCATTTTGAAGAACCTTGCCCCTATTGGTTGATGGAAGAGACCAAAAAAGTGACGCAGGCATTAACGCTGGATGTAACGGGGGGTGAACAGGATTGTGATTTTCAACACTGGAAGCGGATGATCGACATGCGGGCGGTTGATATCATTCAACCCGATATCCTTTATTTGGGTGGCATGCATCGCACGATGCAGGTGGCCGAAATGGGTCAGGCCGCGGGCCTGCCATGTACACCGCATTGTGCGAATTTGTCGATGGTGACATTGTTCACTATGCACCTGCTAAGGGCGATGTCCAATGCCGGAAAATATCTGGAATTTTCCATCGAAGGGGCTGATTATTACCCATGGCAACAAGACCTATTCGTATCTTGCCCCTTTGGGATCACGGATGGTCAGGCAACTGTTACAGATGCACCTGGCTGGGGCGTTGAGGTCAACCCGGAATGGTTAAGCCGTTCAATCTATCTAGTGAGTGAGCTGGAATCATAGTAGGTATAAACTTTCAGAAGCATATCTAGGTAGTCTGCATTACCCTTGTTGTTGAGAAACTTATGGATCTCCCCTAGCTGAATTTATTAGGGCTTTAACGGCATTTTTTCGGCGGCAACCTCTTCATGTAACCAATCACGGAAATCGCGTATGTTTTTAGATTTCATTGCTTCGTGAGGGCAAACAAACCAATAGGAGTATTGGGATTTTACGGTTTGGGGAAATGGGCGTACTAACGTCCCTTCACGTAATGCATCAGCAATAAGTGGACTACGACCCATTGCAACGCCTAGGCCCTTTATTGCGGCTTGAATTACCATATTAGATTGGGAAAACTTTCGAATGTGGGGTATCTTTGGTAACGTTACTTGGGCTGATTTTGCCCAGTATTCCCATGTTGGCGGGTTGCCAATATGGGAAATATCATCCACCAGTAATGTGTGTTCGCAAAGATCTGAAATACTTTTTAACCTCAGCTGTCTTTCTAACAATTCAGGGGCACATACAGGTGTCATAATTTCTGATAATAGATGTTCTACGTGCAAGCCTGGGAAGTCGTTCATGCCGTAGTGTATAATAACATCTACATCGCCTTCAATAAAACTGCTTGTCTGCGTGTTTGCAGAAATTGAAAGAGGCACTTCAGGGCATTTTTGATCGAACCCCAATAAACGTGGGAACATCCAGATAAAAGCAAAACCAGGGACTGTAGAAACGGTAATTCCTTGTGACTGAGGGTTTCGCCTATCACGCAATTCATTGCACGCGGTTTCTACAATTTCATACCCTTCTCTAACTGCAGCAGCTAATCGTAAGCCATTGTCGGTTGGGCTGGTGCCACGAGAACTTCGGTTCAACAACCGATGGCCAGTCCATTCTTCAAGGGATTTAATATGTTGGCTTACAGCACTTTGGGTTACGTTTAATTCATCAGCGGCATGTCCAAACCCACGCAAACGAACAACAGACTCTAAGGTACGTAAGGCGGTATGGGGCAAATTTCTTAACATGTTAGTAAATCTAATGAGCTGCATAATGAAAATCAAATGAATTTGGCGAAGATTTTAGAATACAATTTCCAGACGCATTTATGTTATATTATTTTCCTGTGAGGCTGCCCGTCATGACCAATAAAATGAGTAACGCAGAAATAGGCGCACGTAATTTATTGATAAATTGCGGCAAGATGCAAACTGGGCAAAAGCTATTGATCCTTTATGAAGCTTGCGAGCATGGTTATTTTGACAAAGACATTACAATTATCGTTGCCCAGGCTGCAAAAGCATTGGGGTTGGATGTAACAATGAAAGAGGTTCCTTTTATACCCGAGGTCACAGAGCTAAGCCAGGAACTGCGTACCATAATGGCTAAAGCGGATGCCACATTATTTATTGCACGCCTTGGGGATCAAATGCGGTTTCAACCGTCTTTAGCAAAGTTCAACCCGATTGTTAGCTATACTCTTGATGTGTATATGCTTAGTTCAAGTTTTGGACGGGCTGATTATCGCGCGTTTGCAGAACTGAAATCTCAAATTAATGCACTGATTTGGGGCGCACGGGAAATTCATGTTACATGCCCGCTAGGCACTGATTTTAGAGGGTCGCTATTAGGGGAAAAATATTTGGATGAAGATGTTTCTGTTCGCAGGTTTCCCATGTCAGTGTTTAAGCCAGCACCAGCTATAGGGTTTTCAGGCCGTATTGCCCAAAACGGCTTTCTGGTTGGAACGGGTTCAAGTTATTATTCCCCTTTTGCATGCGAATTAAAAGATACAGTTTTCATCGAATTTGACGGCAATAAAATTACAGATTTTACTGGGGATGAAAATGCTGTTGAAAAGGCTAGGTCGCATTACAAACATGTAAGCGAACTTTACGGAATTGAACGTGACTATGTGCATTCCTGGCACGCAGGTATTCATCCGGGCATTTCATTTAATGAACCAGCTTCAGCCAGCTTCGAAAGATGGAGCGGGGGGGCTTTTGGCTCTCCACGTATTTTACATTTTCACACATGTGGTGCTTATGCGCCCGGCGAAATTTCGTTGAATGTATTAGACCCCACAATTCGTATAGATGGCGCGGCCGTATGGGAAGATGGGTGCTTATATCCAGATCGCATTCCGTTAGGGTTAGAGATATTAGAAAAATACCCTTGCGCAAAAAATGCGTTTGAAAACCCATCTAATGCAGCTGGAATATCTGAAAATGGTCAGCTTTCATTCAGATAATAAGAAAGAAAATTTGAGGTAAAAAACATGTATATGCGAAATTGTTGGTACGTTGCAGGCTGGAGCAAAGAGTACCAGAATGCTTTAAAGCCGCAAAAATTACTGGGCGAAAGTATTGTGTTTTATCGGCAAATAGATGGCTCACCTGTTGCGCTTGAAAATGCTTGCCCACACAGAAAATTGCCCTTGTCGGACGGAAAGCTTCGGGGCGATGTTGTTGAATGTGGCTATCATGGGCTAACTTTTGATTGTTCAGGTGCATGTGTAAGTGCGCCAACGCAACCCGGTAACATTCCAAAACGCGCTGTTGTTAAATCATACCCAGTTGAAGACCGTTATGGGTTGCTTTGGATATGGATGGGTGACCCCGCATTGGCCAATCCAAGGAATATCTTTTTTATCGAAAACTACGATAACCCAAATTGGGGTTATACTGATGGTGGTGTCCTGAATATTGATTGCAACTACTTATGGGTTGTTGATAATCTACTTGATCCCAGCCACGTTGCTTGGGTTCACGTAACTTCTTTTGCAGGTGCAGGTACTGATGATGCACCCCTTGATCTGGAACGTACAGAAGATGGTGTGATTGTTTCACGATGGATATACGATCAACCTGTTTCGCCATATTATGCAGATTTAGTAAGGTTTACAGGCAATGCAGATCGCAAGCAGCATTATGAAATGTGTTTTCCTGCTATCGCTTTAAATAAATCAGTTTATGCACCTGCAGGCTCAGGTGGGCCCGAAAAAGAGATCACCGACCAAACCTATATTAATATTTCATATAATTTCATAACCCCAATCGATGAACATCATTCGCAATATATCTGGTTCCAGCACCGTAATACTGATCCTGAAAATAAAGAGGTTTCTGAAAAAATGAATGCGGGTGCTATCATGGCATTCCATGAAGATAAGCATATTTTAGAGGCAGTGCACGCAGGCATGCAAGGTCTCGAAACCCCGTATATTGATCTTGGTTTGGATGCAGGTGCGAAGTTATTTAGATTGCAATTACTACGGAAGATTGATGCCGAGTAGACAAAAAAGCGCCTGTTTATAAGGCGCATTTAAATCTGTATTTATGTAGTGTAAGTTACAAGCCCCATTTAGCAGCGGTTTCAACAAAGAAGCCTTTGGCTTTTTTCAACTTGATCCAGTTGTTTATATAGTTGATCCAAACCTGATCAGACTGAGGTAACAACATTGCTATAGGCGTTGGTGCGCGTGCTTCTGCTACAGGTATTTGTACGATATTAGCGAACTTTTTGGTCAGTGTTGAGCCTTCAATGTTTGAAGTAATAAACACCTCTGAACGCCCAGATAGAACTTCTTGGTATCCAATGGCTGGTGCCTCGACAATTTTTATATCTGCATTTGGAAACCACTCTTTAGAAAGTTTTTCAAATGTTGTACCTAAAGTCGCGGCCACTTTCACATTTGGCTCATTGATAGACTCCCAGCTGTCAAATTGCCCCACTAATGCAGTTGTTGTAAACGGCAGAATTTCAACTGAAATGTAGCTTTCAGAGTATCCAGCGGCCTTCATCCGTTTTGGACTAATAGATGCAGAACCTGTCATATGGTAATTTCCAGCGACAACGCCGTTCACCAATGTTTTCCAGTCAGTTGGAACCATTTTAAGCTCAACACCTAAATCTTTTGCAAGCTCGGTCATGATGTCGATATCATAACCTTTATAAGTGTTTGTTGCAGGATCCTTAACAGACATAGGGTTCCAGTCGCCGGTTGTTCCGACTTTCAAAACACCAGTGCTTAGAATTTCATTCAGGGCCGATTGCGCTGATGCTGGTGCGCCAATCAACGCAACTACAGCCGCAGCAGCGTAGCCTACTTTTTTAAATATGTTCATGGTCTCTCCTTGTTGGTGGATACCTAGTGGTCCCGTATTCTTTGAATAGGTGCTATCGTTTACCTTTACGCGTAAGAATTCAATAAACTTCTTATATTGGCTTCTATTGAACCATATAACCTAACTAATCAGAATATTGCGTCAATCTTTCATAGATAATAGCAGTCATTATATATTCTTATGCATTTCGATTACTGACTGCAAACGCTTTTTAGCAAAACTAATGATGTACATTATCGATTTGTGCTGTTGATGTAATGGTGAACACGATACCTATTCATATCGATATGATTTCGATGTATTGTGGTTAACAAGCTAAGGGGTGGGCATATGTCGGCATGGATTAAAATGATATCGGATACTGACGCAGATGAAAACTTGCTGGATGTATTAAGCTTAGCGCGCACACCTCATGGAACTGTCGATAATGTCATGCGGGTACATTCCTTGCGCCCAAGCACGATGAAAGGGCATGTGGTATTATATCGCGCAGCGTTGCACGATGACATGAATACGATCCCTATGTGGATGCAGGAAACCATCAGTTCTTATGTTTCGATTTTGAATGATTGCCCGTATTCACTGGCTAATCATTGGGCAAATGCAGCGCATCTAATTGGGGATGCTGAGCGGGCTAAATTTGTAAAAACAGCACTGGATAATAAATCCCCTCAAGATGCGTTTAAGGGCGCTGAATTAGCGATGTTGGTTTATGCAGACAAGCTAACCGTAAGTCCGGGTAAAATGGTTAAAAGCGATGTTGATGAACTGCGAAACGCGGGCTTAAGTGACGGTGAAATATTAGAAGTAAACCAAATTGTTGGATATTTTAACTATGCAAACCGCCTTTTAAACGGCCTTGGCGTGACAACAGATGGCGATGTTGTGGGTTATTACGCAAAAGACGATTAACCCCAAATAATAAGACTTTAATATGCACCGCAAAGGATACAGCAATGCACAACCCTAATACTGCAATAGAGATTAAAGGCTTAAATAAATGGTATGGTGACTTTAAAGCATTAACTGATGTTAGCCTGACGGTATCAGACGGGGAAAGGGTTGTGGTTTGCGGCCCATCGGGCTCAGGAAAATCCACGTTGATAAGATGTGTAAATTCACTGGAAAACCACGATTCAGGACAGATTACTGTGAACGGTAAACTTTTGGCAGACAAACACAGTATCAACGAAATAACGTCAGAAGTTGGTATGGTTTTTCAAAACTTCAATCTATTTCCACATTTATCAGTTTTACAAAACCTAACACTTGGCCCGATTAAGGCGCGGGGGATGTCGCGAAAAGATGCCGAAGAACGGGCGATGGCGTATCTTGAACGTGTCCGTATCCCAGAACAAGCCAATAAGAAACCAACGCAATTATCAGGTGGGCAACAACAACGTGTAGCGATTGCACGCTCGCTTTGTATGGAGCCGAAGATCATGTTGTTTGATGAACCTACATCTGCATTAGATCCTGAAATGATTGCAGAGGTTTTAGATGTAATTATTGATTTGGCCGAAGATGGGATGACGATGATTGTGGTGACACATGAAATGGGGTTTGCCAAAAAAGCGGCTGATCGAATGGTATTTATGGATCAAGGGGAAATTGTGGAAACGGGAACGCCCGCTGAATTTTTTGAAGCCCCCAAGTCAAAACGATGCCAGTTGTTTTTAAAACAAATATTGCAACATTAAGGGACGATTATGCGTAATAAACTATTCTTAATATTAGCAATACTTGTTGGTGTCTCTGGGTGCTCAGCCCCGGCAGGTACGTGGGGTTGGTATGTAATCGACCCAACTTTGCCCAATGGGTATAATAATATCAGGTTTCTATTAAATGGGTTCGGCGCGACTATTACAGTGTCTGTAATCGCCGCTGTATTATCCATGACCATTGGCTTGATCGTGGCATTGCCTGGAATGTCATTAAACAGATGGGTGCGTTTGCCATCACGGATTTATGTAGAGTTTGTACGCGCCATTCCATTGTTACCGATGTTATTCTGGGTGTTCTATGGATTGCCCGTTGTTTTGCGCTCAATGGGCATTAATTTCCCGATTGAGCCGTTCTGGGGTGCCGTTATTACATTAGCTATTTCAGACAGTGCGTTCACCGCAGAAATATATCGTTCTGGCATCCAGTCAATTAATAAGGGTCAAACGGAAGCCGCTAAAACCATAGGTCTGAGCTATATCCAATCCATGCTCTATGTGATTTTACCACAGGCAATCAGACGTATCCTGCCCCCACTTGCTAATCAATTTATCTATATTGTGAAAATGTCCGCGTTTGCATCTGTAATTGGCATGCAAGAACTGACACGCCGCGCGAATGAATTGGTTGTAACTGAATACCGCCCGCTTGAAATTTATACGTTGCTTATCTTTGAATACTTGATTTTGGTACTTATCATCAGCTTCTTCGTACGCTGGTTGGAACGCAAAATGGGATCAGATGAACGTAAATGAAGTGGGCTAAACATTAAGCGATGAATTCCAAATAATCATCAGCTAATGCCTTGGCGGTCAAATGCAGGAATTCAACACCATCAGATGCTTTTGCCAATCCAGAATGCGACCCCACGCGGCCATCTGGAAATTGTGCTCGGTGTTCATTTGGGCCCCCATGTTTATCACCAGCGTGGGCTTGCATATATTCAACACTTAATTTTTCAGGCGGCGGCAAATCTGATTGATGAACAGTATGATGGGTCGCTTGTGTTATTGCCACTTCAGACGGGGTCCCATGCATACCTTCCCAGCTACCATATAGCTTGTTGCGCAAATCGTTAACGGCATCAAATTCCCACCAACTTTTGATGCGAATATCTGCAGTTACCTTTCCGACAGAACGTTGTAAAAGTTCCACATTGGCACCATGACCGTTCAAGACATAGATCCGTGTAAACCCATGATGGGCAAGCCCTTGCATGACTTCGGTTGCAAATTGAATGTATAGGTCAGCAGAAATGGAAACCGTGCCCGGAAAGCCCATATTAAATGGGGCATGTGCATAGGCCAATTCGGGGGCAACGCATGCGTCTACCAAATCTGCTGCGGCCCATGAAATTTCGCGCGCACAAATTGCATCAGTACCAATCAGGCCAATAGGCCCGTGCTGTTCAATCGAACCGGTTGGCAAAATGATACCGTTGGACCGCTTTAAGTAATCTTGTACTTGATACCATGTTTGTTCTTCTAGCTTCATGGGCATAGCCTATATAGAATGTATCAAAAGGAAAGTGATCAAAACAATGACTTGGACTAAATTATTAAACACCACCATGGCGAACTTGGGCAAGTTACAAAAGGAAACGCCAGAAAGTTTTAAAGGCTTTGACGTAATGGGCAAAGCTGCCAAAGCTGATGGTGTACTGAGCGAAAAAAACAAAGAGTTTATCGCACTTGGTATTGCAATCGCAACACGCTGTGACAGTTGTATAGGTTTTCACACTAAATCTTTGGTGCGCTTGGGCGCAACACGCTCAGAATTTTGCGAAGCATTAGCCATGTGTTCCTATATGGGCGGCGGCCCGTCTATTGCATTCAGCGCCAAAGCATTGGAAGCTTATGATGAGTTTTCTAGTAATGGGTGAGTATGTTGGATCAAATTAGAAATGGTTTCTATACTTTAAGGCTCGGCGGGCTGCCTAGGGTAGCAGTTAAACATTCACGTATTTTTGTTTTAAATGATTTAAAGTGGCGATGTACGCAGTCGTGAGCTAACCAGTCTCGGCCGAATTTCCCTGATAACAGGGAAATATTGTAGCTGGCAGAGTAATCAAGGTTTGCCATGTGGACGAAGTCTACATCCGGGTGGACGGCAAGTGGCTGTACCTTTGGCTGGCGATCAAATCCTCTACGTCACCAGAAGTATCTGAACAACCGCACCCAGGGGGATCATTCGGCTTTGACGAAACTGCTTAATCCCATGCGTGGCTTTATAACATTGCGAACGACTAAAGCCATGCTTCAGGGTATTGAAGCCATACGCACCATCAAAAACAACCACATTCATCAAAGTAAATCCGTACCAGTCGGCGAAATTGAGCATCTGCACAAGTTGTTCGGTATGGCGGCTTAAACTCGCCAGGTTTCCAACCAGATTGCGCCGTGATCGAGTTAATGCAACAGTGCCGTTTTAGCCGAATGCCTAAGATCTTTTTGATTCATTTCCCCTGAGATCTGATAAGTCTAATTATCTGCAATTTGCTTAGCTTTTTCCACCAATACTTCGGCCTGCCGAATGGAAGCATAATCTATCAGTCGCCCGTCCAAAGACACTGCACCTTTGCCCTCAGCAGCAGCTTGGGTCATTGCTTCCAGAATACGGTTGGCTTTGTCCACCTCGGCATCTGACGGGCTCATCACTTGGTTAGCAAGGGCAATTTGACTGGGATGAATGGCCCATTTACCTTCACACCCTAGAACTGCGGCGCGTTTTGCTGCGGCCACATATCCGTCAGAATCCGAGAAATCACCAAAGGGGCCATCAATGGGCCGTAAGCCATTTGCCCGCGCCGCCACCACCATGCGCGCAAGCGCATAGTGCCACATATCACCCCAATGGACGTCACGCGAACCGTCCGCTGCGGCATCCGTTAGAACCGCATAATCAGGGTTCACCCCGCCTATAACTGTAGTGCGTGCACGGGTGCTGGCAGCATAGTCCGCAACCCCGAAATGTAGGCTTTCATTTCGCTTGGATGCAGATGCAATTTCGGTGACATTTTGCATGCCCAAAGCGGTCTCTATAATGTGCTCGAAACCAATGCGTTTTTTCAAACCTTTTGCGTCCTCAATCTGGGTCACAAGCATGTCGATTGCATAGACATCAGACGCGGTACCAACTTTCGGGATCATAATCAAATCCAGACGTTCGCCAGCTTGCTCAACTACGTCTACAACATCACGATACATGTAGTGGGTGTCCAATCCGTTGATGCGGATCGACATTGTCTTGGTGCCCCAATCGATGTCATTCAACGCCTCAATGATGTTTTTGCGTGCCTGTTCCTTGTCGTCTGGCGCTACTGCATCTTCCATGTCCAAAAAAACCACATCAACGTCAGATTGCGCAGCCTTTTCAAATAGTTGCGGCTGACTTCCAGGCACCGCTAATTCGCTTCTATTTAGGCGCGCTGTGGCTGGTTCGAATGTGTAAAAGCTCATAGTTTTTTATCCCTGAAATTATCATCTATTCATAGGGGGTGCATTCAAGCATAGGTTTTGTGGATTCTGTCAACGATGTTGTATGCGACGTTTACGCACAGCTATTCTGACCGTAATTGGCTTCCACCCACAGGTTCTTTTGCCAGATCCAAACGTCTTGAATAGAAAAATGCAATGGCTTGCGCACGGTTACGCACCTCCAGCTTTTCAAACAAATTCGAGAGGTGAAACTTCACTGTATTAATCGAAATTTCAAAGTGCGCAGCAAGCTGTTTATTGGTCATTCCTTCAGCCAAGGATTGCAACATAGTGCGTTCGCGTTTGGTAAGCGAAAATAATGGATCGGACTGTAGCTCCCTGATGTCCATAAACGGGAACACCATTTTGCCTTGTGCCACCGAAACAGCAACCGCCATCAATTCTTCTACAGATTGATTTTTGCTGCAATATCCCGCAGCCCCGGCTGCCAATGCACGGCGGGGAACATCGTTGGAAGTATTTTGGGAATAAATCATAATTTTCGGGGCCAAGGGGTGGTCGCGTAAAACCTCAATAATCTTTTCGCCACCCAGTTGCGGCAAGTTCCAGCACACGACCCCCAAATCTACGGGAATACGCATCACTGTGGATATGAAATTTTCTGCGTTCACCACGGTGGATACCAAGGAGAAACGCGGATCTAATGAGAATTTTTCCGACATAGCGGAAAGGATTAAAGGATTCGGATCAGCCAAGACCACTTCGATCGGTTTTTGTAATTTCTCGGACATCTCAATAAACCTTTGTGCTGTTTAGCGTAAGAAAACCTACCCATTTATACAGTATATATCAGTATACTGCACTAAACCAACCTAAAGGTCTAGGTTTATTACTATCCATAAGGGCATACCATTACGGTAGTTAGGGATGTTGTGAATAAATCTGCTTTTTGCTCTTATGAGAACGAACAAGCCAACCACTTCTTATACCAAACAACAAAGAGCGTATCATATGTCTATATTTTCAAAGCTTGAAATTCCAAACACACTTGCAGCAGGTCCTGGGCCTGGAAATACAGATCAACGTGTAATGGACAGCTTTGTAAATTGCGGGTTAGCCGATCATATGCATCCAGATGTGTTGCGTGGCATGGTTGAATGCAAGCACATGCTGCGCGACCTGTTTGGCACCAAGAACGTTCACACCTTCGGCATAGCCGGAACAGGCTTCAGCGGATTAGATTGTATGTTCAGCGCTGTGCTGCCTGGTGACACCGTTGTAATTTTCACCAATGGTACTTTTTCGGGGATCGACGCACTGACCTTGCGTATGAAAGCCGCAACGCGCGAAGAGCTTGCTGCGAATGCCTTAAGCCCAGACGCAAAAAGCGTAACGGTAATCGAAGTGCCGCATGGTGCGTCTATATCTGGCGAATTGATTGATACCGTTTTAGCAGAGCACAAGCCAAAATGGGCCTTTATGGCGCATTGGGAAACGGGTTCAGGCCGTATCAATGATCTTCGCGGCTTTTCTGACGCTTGTAAAAAACATGGCGCGATGGGCTTGGTGGATGCGGTTTCTTCGCTTGGCGTCGCAGATTTTGCAATCGACGATTATGACGGCGTTGTCGGCTGGGCCTCCTGCCCGCAAAAAGGTGTGTTATGTCTTGCTTTAACATATGCCCCTGTCAGCTTTACCGATCAATACATCGAAGCGCTAAAAAGCAATGGCTGTTATACATATGTGAACCATCCTATTTTGGCCGCGCGTCATTGGGGGATCATTGATGGCGCGGATGTCGAAAAAGGTGGCTACCACCAAACACACTCTGGTTATGCGGTTGCCGCATTCCACGAAGCACTAAGAATTACATTGCAACATGGTTTGGCACAACGCGCCAAGGATTACGAATTCCACGAACAAGTTTTACGTCAGGCGGTTATAGCAATGGGTTGTGATGTGACATCCAACATGACCAGCCTTGTTGTTTTGAACTTGCCAGAAAAAATGGCGGGTCGTGAAATGGAACTTGTACAGTCTTGCCGCGCCAAGGGATTTGGCATCTGGCCGACATTATCAGCACCAGTTCAAGTTCGTATTGGCATTCTAAACCAGCTGTCAAACGCGGCCATTACCGACATCGTCAACAGGTTTGCAGATGCGATGAATGAAATGGGTGCAGAGTTGGATTTGACCGTGATCAATGATCAACTGGATGCGCATTACGCTAACATACTAGCAGCCGAGTAAGGAAAAAAAATGGATATCCATGAATATCAAGCAAAAGAAATTCTAAGTGAATTCGGCGTCACCGTTCCTGCAGGTGGCCTAGCCTACAGTCCCGAACAAGCCGCTTACCGAGCCCGTGAAATGGGTGGTGACAAGTGGATCGTGAAAGCTCAAGTTCATGCAGGTGGGCGCGGCAAAGCCGGTGGCGTAAAGGTGTGTTGCGACGACAATGAAATTATGGATGCCGCATCTTCTATGTTGGGCAAGAAATTGGTCACACATCAAACTGGCCCCGAAGGTAAAGGTGTGTACCGTCTTTATGTTGAAGCCGCAGTCCCGATTGAGCGCGAGATTTATTTGGGGTTCGTGCTGGATCGCACATCGCAACGCATCATGATCGTGGCCTCATCCGAAGGTGGTATGGAAATCGAAGAGATTTCCGCCGATCGACCGGACTCGATAGTACGTGCAACCATTGACCCAGCAGGCGGTCTGGCAGATTTTCAGGCGCGTGAAATCGCTTTCAAGCTGGGCATTGAACCTGCCTCAACGCAGCATATGGTGCGTACGCTTAAGGGTTGCTACCGGGCATTTCGTGATTTGGATGCTACCATGGTAGAAATTAACCCGCTGGTAGTTACAACAGACAATAGAATCATAGCGTTAGACGCTAAAATGACTTTTGACGACAACGCATTATTTCGCCGTTCCAACGTGGCAGAACTGCGTGATAAAAGCCAAGAGGATCCACGAGAAAGCCATGCGGCGGACCGCGGTCTTAGCTATGTAGGCCTTGACGGAAATATTGGGTGCATTGTGAACGGCGCGGGCCTTGCAATGGCAACGATGGATACAATCAAACTGGCAGGTGGTGAGCCTGCAAACTTCCTTGATATTGGTGGCGGCGCTACGCCAGAGCGTGTGGCAAAAGCCTTTCGTTTGGTGAAATCCGACGCCAAAGTAGAAGCTATTTTGGTGAATATATTCGCTGGGATCAATCGGTGCGATTGGGTTGCAGAAGGTGTAGTTCAGGCTTTACGCGAAGAACCGATGGATATGCCAATCATCGTTCGCCTGTCCGGAACAAATGTTGAAGAAGGTCAAAAAATCCTTGCTGAAAGCGGTTTACCTATCATTCGCGCCGCCACATTGAAAGAAGCCGCAGATCGTTCTGTAGCTGCCTGGAAAGCCGATCAAGCTACCAACACAAAATTGAAAGCAGTCTAATGAGCATTTTATTGAACGAAAAAACAAAGGTTTTGATCCAGGGTATCACTGGTCGTATGGCCCAATTCCACGCAAAAGAAATGATGGATTACGGCACAAATGTTGTAGCGGGCGTAACCCCTGGTAAAGGCGGTGCTGTCGTTGAAGGTGTTCCAGTATTTAACACCGTAAAAGATGCCGTAGAAGCGACTGGGGCGGAAGCAAGCCTTGTGTTTGTTCCACCACCCTTTGCAGCAGACAGCATCATGGAGGCAGCGGACGCTGGTATCAGATATTGTGTATGCATTACGGACGGTATTCCTGCACAAGATATGATGCGCGTAAAACGCTACATGAAACGTTACCGCGCAGAAAACCGTATGGTTTTGACAGGGCCAAATTGCGCAGGCACTATTTCACCTGGCAAAAGCTTTCTAGGGATTATGCCACCACATATCTATATGGAAGGTCCAGTAGGTATTGTTGGTCGATCCGGAACCCTTGGGTATGAGGCAGCATCCCAACTTGCAGAACTGGGGATTGGCGTATCCACATCCGTTGGCATTGGCGGAGATCCAATCAACGGGTCCTCTTTTCGTGATATTCTTGAGCTGTTTGAGCATGATGCGCAGACAGAAGTCATAGCCCTAATAGGTGAAATTGGCGGGCCACAAGAAGCGGAAGCTGCAGAATATATTCGCGATCACATGACAAAACCGGTGGTGGCGTATGTAGCTGGATTAACGGCCCCCAAGGGGCGTACGATGGGCCATGCAGGTGCTATTATTTCGGCTTTTGGTGAAAGTGCCAGCGAGAAAGTTGAAATACTGTCGGCGGCTGGCGTAACTGTTGCAGAACATCCCTCTGCGATTGGCGAAACTATCGCATCTGTTATGTAATCCCAGAAGAAAGCGGCCCTCTTCCCATGTCTAAGCCCGAAATTCTTTTTACTTAT
This sequence comes from uncultured Paracoccaceae bacterium, assembly GCA_913061275.1. Classification (GTDB taxonomy): domain Bacteria; phylum Pseudomonadota; class Alphaproteobacteria; order Rhodobacterales; family Rhodobacteraceae; genus Amylibacter. The sequence goes on from CAJXSR010000001.1 coordinate 269,282, forward strand.
CACCGGTCAACAGCGGCTGATGTGTTGCAGAAGAGAATTTTGGGTAATTTCGGAGTGGGCTACGCCCATATATCTATCACTGCTACTAAAGCATCCAAAATCGGGTAACATAATGGCAACCGCACATCAAACCATCCAATCTACGCCTGTGAACATTATCGAAACTGGTGAAAGTTACGGCGAATGGCTGCGCCAGCTTTTGTGGCTTTTGTTGCATGATGTTGTTTCTGAGCGCGCACCTGATGCCGTTGCAGGACTGGATGACCTCGATAAGATAGACGCAAGTAACGCAGAAAACACTGCCGCATGTCTTCAGGCGGCAAATATCTGGTTTCACTTGCTGCGCATCGCACAAGAAAACACATTGGTGCGTGCCAGACGCAAAGTTGAAACCGAAAAAGGTAACGCGGCTGTAAAGGGATCCTTTGCAAGCACATTTGAACGCTTGATAGAAAAAGACATCAAGCCATTGAATATTGCGCATGCGGCGGGTTCGATCTCTATCGCCCCAACCTTGACAGCGCACCCGACCGAGGCAAAACGTGAAACGGTTCTGGATATTCATCGGCGCATCTACCGCTGCATCGTAAAACTAGAGTCTAATCGTTGGACGCCGCGCGAACGCGACGGGCATATTGAAAACCTGCGCAATGAAATAGATTTGCTGTGGTTAACTGGTGCGTTGCGTTTGGAACGCCCAACAACCACGGAAGAAATAAACTGGGCAATTCGTTTTTTCAAAAACGCTATTTTCGATGCTCTTCCCGAGGTGATGAACGGATATGACTACGTGCTTGCCACGCAATCACTGTCAAACACTAAGGATATTCAAAGACCCAAAATTTGTTTTCACTCTTGGGTTGGCGGGGACAGGGATGGCAACCCCAATGTTACTACATCGGTAACCCGTGAAGCGCTGAACGCCAACCGTAAAGCCGCGATCGAAAATCTGCGTTCTGCGGTTGAAGCTGCCCTTATTCATGTTTCCATTAGTGCCAATCTGGTTTCGCTTGACCAAAACAGCCTTGTCGATCTCGCAATGATCGTTATGCGCTCGGACCTGGCCAGTCAAATAAACGTACGCAATCAAGGAGAAGCCTTTCGAAAAGCGTTAAGTGCGATAAATTACCGGTTGGAAGCAATGCTAGATACTACAAGTAAGGCCAATCCCTATGCAAACTTGTCCGAATTCAAGGATGATATTGACCTGGTTGAAACAGTTCTGAATTCAGTTGCGAAATCCATATCTATGAAATACATCCGCCCGATTCAGTTGATGATTTCAGCTTTCGGCTTTCGAACTGTCACCCTAGATATTAGGCAAAATACAGACGTAACGACCCCTGTTATTAGTGAAATCTGGTCACTGTTGGGATATGACGTACCGGGTGTTGGCACACCCGAATGGGCCATCCTGTTACGACGTGAGTTGAAACAGGCCGCGCCCATTGACCCAACCAAATTGGTCTTGTCGGACATTGCCAATGAAACACTGTCTCTACTGAGCTTGATGCACAGTGAGGTAAAGGGCCCAGACCCGGATGCAATTGGCCCGTTTATTTTATCTATGACGCGCTCCACCGAAGATTTGTTGGGCGTATTATTACTGGCCCGTTACGTTGGCTTTGCTGAAGGTCCCGTAGGGGCCGATACAATTTCGCTAAAGCTGGTTCCCCTATTTGAAACCATCGATGATCTTCGCGCAGCCCCAAGTATTTTGAAAAAATTTATGACCGAACCTCTTGTTAGGCGATCCTTGAAGGATCATGGCCGTGTGCAAGAAGTCATGCTTGGTTATTCAGATTCTAATAAAGACGGTGGGTTTTTATGTTCGACTTGGGAAGTCAACAAAGCACAAAAAAACATTGTAGAAGCTACCCGTTTGGCTGGTTTTGAAACCGCGTTTTTTCATGGTCGCGGCGGATCAGTTAGCCGTGGTGGTGCCCCAACTGGTCGTGCTATTGCCGCCCAACCTGCAGATAGCATCAATGGCGGCTTTCGGATCACCGAGCAGGGCGAAGTGGTGTCTGCCAAATTTGCAAACCGCGGCACGGCTGCCCATCAAATCGAATTGTTGGCCTCTTCGGTTCTATTTCACCGTGCCTACTCAAAGAATGAACCAGAACTAACGCCAACACCCGATTTCGATGAAGCTTTGGAGGCCCTGTCAGGGGTATCGCAAGCGCATTACACACAGTTGTTGAACGCGCCTGGATTTATCCAATATTTTGAACAATCAAGTCCAGTGAAAGAGCTGGCGCGTCTGAATATCGGGTCGCGGCCCCAAACCCGCTTTGGTGCCTCTTCTTTATCAGACCTGCGCGCAATCCCTTGGGTTTTTGCATGGTCGCAAAACCGTCATATGATTACGGGGTGGTTTGGTTTTGGTGCTGCTATTGATGCCTTTCGCGGCTACCGCGGTGTGCAAGGGGACGCCACATTGCGGGCGATGTGGAAATCGTCGCGGATATTCCGTTTGATCGTTGATGAGGTGGAAAAATCCATCCACATGACTGATATTCAGATTGCACGCAGCTATGCGTCCTTGGTTGAGGATGAAGTGATCCGCGTAGAGATCTTCGCAAAAATTGAACGCGAATATGCCCGCACAAAGGAAGCCGTTTTGTGGTTAAGCAAGCAGGGTAACACGGCTGATCGCTTCCCTATTCTGAAAGGTGAGGCCGAACGCAAAAGCAATTTGCTACAAAGCGCCCACCATTTGCAGGTTTCACTTTTACAAGAATATCGCAGCAATGCTGAAAATGATGACGTCCCCGCACCACTTCTTCAAACCATGAATTGCATTGCAAATGGTTTGGGGTGGACTGGTTAGACAAAAAGTACTTACAATATGTTAAAATCGACATCTCAGGTTGGTTTTTGACGGATGGCTAACGTCAGAAGAATGCCCGACCATACTTTCGCAAACTGACACCACAAAATCCCTTCAATTATTTTAAACCCTCAACTAAATTTGTCCAAAAGGCGCTGATCTCAGACAAGGGTGTATCAAGAGACTGGATCCAGAAACTAATTGAACTGGCTTTTCTGGCACCGGACATCATTCGTAACGTTTATGAAGGCAACCAACCATTAGGTCTGACGACTGAATGGTTGTTGCGTCATGATTTTCCAACCGTCTGGCATGATCAGCGCGAGATGTTTCGCCCTCTGTAAGGGCCCAGAGTCGTTTCAAAACCTACAATACACAATCTCACTGCATCACGGGCGCGCAAACGGCGACCGTGCAAATGCCGTTCCCAGACTTTTGATAGATTCTGACCAAATGGCTGCAGGTTTGGGGTCTGGGGTGAAATGATATATCGTATCGTCCTGAAAATAGGCGGTAATTTCACCTAAAATACAGTGATATCAATTTGTTAGTTATGGTGGTGATGTACGCAGTCTCAAGCTATCCAGTCTGGGCACGAAGTTCCCTGTTAACAGGGAATTTACAGGGAAAATATAAGTATTTAGCGTGATTTGAAGAATTTACTCTGTAATACAGCATTGATTACAGTGTGTTATGGGCGGTTTCCCTAAATTAAATAACAGGGAAAATAATTTGATGAACAGGGTAATTATTTCGCTTATCAGGGAGTGGTAAATTTATAAATCCAACTAAAGCGCATAAGGGCGGATATATTAAATCTGTTAGACCTTGACTGATCACATTGGCATACGAAACCAAGGCAGCTTCATTGAAAACTTAGAGCGGCATTAACTGTGACAAGTCCAGACTTGGTAACTAAGGGCGGAAAGCGGACATTGCGCTAAGAGCAATTTTTTAGTTTCAACTATGTAGCAAAGGTCTTCTTTGACCCAAACTGCAACAATGCTGCAAACCGACTAATGCCCGCTTTCTCTGTCGCCCAAACATAGATTTGATATCATTATTACGTCGAAACACTGTGGTTTGAGAGTGGAATTTCGGCTAGTGAACTATTATTAGTCGTGGGTGCTCTGGCAGCACATGTGCGCCACCAGCGTGGCTATTTAGGCCTATTGGGCGAGGTCGAAGAACAAAATCTCTGCGGCATTACCTTGGTCAAATGTCAACGATCCGCTGCCGTCAATGGCAAGACCATCACCCTTAGACAAAGTGATACCATTCACGTTTAGAGACCCATCAGCAACCTGCACCCAACCTTTGCGACCAACCTTCAAATCAGTGCTGATTACTTGATCGCCTTCCAATGTTGCAGCATAGACACTTGCGTCTGCTTGGCTCCTCATGGATTCGCCGCGCCCATCTCGGGAAAGGAACAATTTGAGCTTCCCGTTCTTATCCTCATTTGACAGATCAATAGTGTCATATGCGGGCTTGGTATTCTGTGTCGTTGGCAACAACCAAATCTGCAAAAATCGCATTTCTTCAGTCGATGATGGATTGAACTCAGAATGGGTCACACCAAACCCAGCACTCATGTATTGTACGCCCCCCGCACTTACGACCGATCCGTTGCCTAACGAGTCCTTGTGTTCAAGCGCCCCGCCTAACACATAAGAGAATATCTCGGCATTTTGGTGTGGATGCTGTCCAAATCCTTTGCCACCCGCGACAAGGTCATCGTTTATGACGCGCAGATTCCCAAACCCTATATGTTTCGGGTCATAGTACTCTCCAAAGCTGAAACTATGGGCTGACTTCAACCAGCCAAAGTCGGCCTGCCCACGTTCATGGGAGGGGCGAAGGGTTAAACTCATGCCACCTTGTTGTGTGGTGTTTTGGTCGATAGTCATATTGCTACTCCTTCGCAGCTATGTGTTATGTCGTGAGCCTAAGTTGGCTATGGGTACATCGTTCACTTAGTCAGGCAACGGGATGAATTCGCCCTTGTCATTTGGTGGCAACTGGAAACGACCATGTTCCCAGTCTCCTGCGGCCCATGCTTCTTTTGCCGCCTCTATCTTCTCTTGCGAGGAGGCAACAAAATTCCACCAAATATGCCGCGGGCCGTTAAGCGTCTCGCCGCCCAGCAACATCAGCCTTGCACCAGCTGGGCCAGCTTTGATGGTGATCGCATCGCCAGGGCGAAACACCATCATCTGACCCGATTGAAAGACGTCTCCTGCGACTTCAATAGAGCCGTCGGTAACATAGATCCCGCGATCCTCGTGGTTGTCGGGCATGGGCAATAATGCACCAGATTCCAGAATGGCATCTGCATAAAACATCTCGGAGAATGTTTTCGTGGGGGCACGTTCACCCCAGGCATTACCAAGAATAAGACGCACCTGTTTACCTTCACCTTCTATGAATGGAAGGGCTTCTTCTTTGTGATGCTCAAAGTCTGCATCCATGTCTTCGGCTTCTTCAGGCAAGGCCACCCATGTCTGAATGCCAAATAGGCTGCTAGGGCCTTTGCGAGTCTGTGCACTTGTGCGCTCAGAATGGGTCACACCATTGCCCGCGATCATCCAATTGACTTCGCCGGGATAAATCATTTGGTTGGTGCCAAGTGAATCCTGATGCTGAAACTCTCCCTTGTAGAGATAGGTCACTGTCGCCAAGCCGATATGTGGATGTGGACGCACATCGATCCCTTGTTCAGTGATAAACTCAGCAGGGCCCATTTGATCGAAGAACACAAATGGGCCGACCATTTGGCGTTTCGCTGATGGGAGTGCGCGCCGGACTTCAAAATCGCCGATATCGCGTGCTCTTGGTACGATTAGTGTTTCGATCGCATCGACGTCATCTGCTCCAGGGCAGCTTGGCTCAATTGATGGGTTCCAACTCATAACGTATTCCTTTCATCTTACTACGACGACCCTGTCATGGCGTGGGTCGTCAAAATCAATTGCTCAATCATGGCCTTCAACATCAGAGATTGCTGTTCGGCTTTCAGTGCACCATCGTCATCAAAGGCAGTAAACCCGTTTGATATAGCGACTTGGTTTGGAATCACAGTTACACCGATATTTCCTAACATCATGCGAAGTGGCACAAGCCCCCGCAACCCACCTAATGCGCCAGGTGCGACTGAACCCAGTGCGGCAACTTTGCCGTTGTATGCCCAAAGAGGTTGTTCATTTTCCGTATGCGGGCGCGATATCCAGTCCAATGCATTTTTCAGTAGTGGCGAGAATGAACTATTATATTCAGGGGATGCTATGAACAGCCCGTCATGTTCGACAAAGAGTTGTTTTAAACGTTTTGCATTGTCGGGAAGGCCTGTGTCACCTTCAAGATCACCATCATAGATAGGCATCTCGAAGTCTTTTAGATCTATAAGGGTGACCTCGGCCCCTGCTGCTTTAGCGGTACTCGCAACCAAGGCTGCGAGCTGTTTGTTTGTCGACGCTTTCCGCGCACTTCCGGCGAACATAAGAATTTTAGGCATGATTTTAACTTTCAGGTTAAGGTAAGGAGGCCGTACTAGGTCTTCAAGATTTGTGGAATAAAACTGTCGATGATTGGCAGTTTACGCAAAGCGAATGGACCGCTGCCTTGAAGGGTGACTGCAACTGCAAGAAGCACCAGCAATAATGGGAACTCCCAACCTCCACCTTCTGAGTTGAACACCCAGCCGTTGCCTGCATGAGCCCAAAGCGCACCCAGTAACAGTGGTATCGAGAAGAGTGAAGCTAAGCGCGAATAGAGGCCCAGAAGAATAGCTGTACCACCTGCTATTTCTGCGAAGATCGTCAGGTAGGCTGCGATTGCTGGCAGCCCGAGGTTTGCAAAATATCCGACCGTGCCAGGGATGGTGAAAACCAATACTTTCAATAACCCATGGGACAAAAGAATGCCGCCGAGAGATAAGCGTGTAATTAGTGCGCCATAGTTTGTGTTAGTTAGCTGTGTCATTGTGTTTCTCCAGATGTGTATTTGTTGTTCTGAAACTTATATTGCATGTTTCTATTAAGTTGATAATACTGACTTTAAGAATATAACTCATTCCATTAGGTTGATAGTATAAATGGACCATGTATCGCGCGTTGGCGTCTTCATCGCCGTTGTTAAGGCTGAAAGTTTCGCAGGTGCAGCACGTTCTTTAGGCATTACCAGCTCGGCGGTGTCCAAGCAGATCCAAAACCTTGAGCAAGATTTGCAGGTCAAGCTTCTCCATAGAACAACACGAAATGTCTCAGTTACTGAAGAAGGAGCCGTTTATTATGAGCGTGCGGCGCGGGCTTTGGATGATTTACAAGAGGCGCAGGAGCAAATATACGAATTGAAATCGCGCCCTAGAGGGCGATTAAAGGTTAGTTTTCCGCAGAGCTTAGGGACAAAATACTTTGGTCAAGCGATTGCGTCTTTTGCGGCGATGTATCCAGAAGTCGAATTAGACGTGAGCCTAGATGAGCGCTTCGTCGATATCGTAAATGAAGGTTTTGATCTTGCGGTGCGTATTGGGTCGCTCAAGGACACGTCGCTTATTGCGCGACGCATGGCGTCTTGCCCTTTTGTGATATGTGCAAGCGTCGGTTATCTCGAAACACACGGCACCCCTCAAGAACCAGACGATCTTGTACATCACAATGTTTTGGCGTTCACGGGAAACAGCGGGCTACACGAATGGCGTTATCAAGATGGCGCTGGCCAGATCGGTCAGGTCAACTTAGGTGGAAACTTAAAGGCAGACTCCGGCGATATCTTATGCAGCGCAGCATTGAAGGGCGTTGGCATCGCTATTCTTCCGATCTTCTATGTCGCTGAGCACCTCAAAAACCAAGAACTGCACGCTGTGGTGACTGATTATATCACATCGCCCAAGCGTGACATCTACGCAGTGTTCCAACCAAACCGCTTCCAATCCACTCGGCAGCGGTTGTTCGTCGATCATCTGATTTCAACCTGCAAACAGCTTCCATGGGAAAACTGAAGCACCAACCATGCAAATGTGGAAATCGTATGCGCGGATGAAATCCAATATCCAATTTGTAAGATCGCCGTGGCTATGTCTGAGACCGATGTAACGACTGAATGTAACAACCTATAAACCCAGATGCGGACATTGAGATATCTGCAAGCAATTTGGCCCAACCAATGTCGGCTATGGGCCGCTCGTGCCGTGCGGCCCAAAGATTTAGATTTCAATGGCCTCTGAAATCGTCAAAGCATCTTCCAATTCAACGCCGAGGTATCGGACAGTGCTGTCCATCTTGGTATGCCCCAAAAAGAGCTGTACGGCACGTAGGTTTCCAGTCTTCTTATAAATCTGGGTAACCTTTGTCCTTCGCATTGAATGGGTGCCGTAGGCCGTTGGTTCCAAGCCGATGGACTTAACCCAATCCCTGACTATCCGCGCATACTGGCGCGTTGAAATATGCCGTCTCGCGTGAAAGCGGCCAGGCCAAAGATACTCCGACCCGATCATCAGCGGATCGTCCATCCATTTTGCAACCGAAGCTCGTGTGCCCTCAGAAATCTCGAACCGAACTGGCTTTTGGGTTTTGCTCTGCATAACGGACGCTCGGTCTTTGATCTGTCCGGCCGCTATCACATCGACGGCTTTCATCCGCACGAGATCGCATCCCCGCAATTTGCTATCGATGGCCAAATTGAACAGAGCCAGATCGCGATGGCTCTCCGCCAATTCGAGCCGCACGCGGATCGCCCAGACATGCTTAGGTTTGAGCGGGAGTTTCTGACCGACGATGCGGCCTTTGTTCCAAGCGGGCCGAAACGCCCTAATGGCAGGTAAGTTAGGTGTTTGCATGATTGATTCTCCAATCCTCCATGCCCACCCACAACGACAACCCGACGTTGACTGGGCAGTATATCATGAACTATTCAAAAGCGGCGAAAGTTTGGAACCATCGCCCAGACCGACCACCATTGACAGGTGCCTAACTCGCAAGAGCTGCATGCCGCGCTTGTCACTTTCGGCCCATTGCTGCCTTTCGAGTACAATTAAATTGCAAGGCTGTAATTTCCCGAAAGCAGACATTGCTCAACAATCGTGTGTCTGTATTACCTCAACTTCTGCTACGCGGACAAAGCGGTCATTCACCAAAACTAAACTTCGTTGAACTCTTGAGGGAAGGTTTTGACCGAAACTGCTTTAATATCCCTAGCCACTAAAAATACTATCGATGTTTTCGATAATACTGATAAGCAAAGCCACGCCGCAAATCAGGATCGCCAACCAAAACATGTATTGCATAACAATTGCTGATGTGCCGAATCCCATAGCCAAATATGAAAGTCGGTGTGGTTCGTTTCGGTATAATCCTATACCGCCAAGTACGACCGCGATCCCAGCCACACAGAGCGCTGCAATTGTAAGTAATTGACTATTATCTTGTGGCGGCGGTGTTGGTTCTGGAGCTGGCTTCCCTGACAATGCACGTGCGGCCGATTGCTTAATATCGGCTGCAATCTCACCTATGACAGAACCGCTACTCTTCTCTTGCGGTTCAAAAAATGCAGAAAGTTGAATGAGGATGGCGACAAGACTTGCGACACCTAACAGGAACCCAATTAACCCAAATTTTGCAGATCTCTCTACGGTTATCTGTTGCATCGCAATACTCCTTCTACGTTCCACGTCGCTCAGATAAACGACAGGGATGGCCAAATTATGGCACCTGTACCTCCCCGCCAGTTGCCAAGGTCTGAGCCAGTAATAAGGACTCTTTACTGCCGTCGAACTGTTTTTGTATCCTCTATTATCTTAGTTTGGCAACGTCTGGTTGGCGATGAGGCGGTATGTGGTGGATTGGAGGACCAACTATGCATATACCAAATTTACCAGCAGTACAGCCAAAGCGCCTCGCCTGGAATAAAGGGCGCATAATCGGCCAAAAACTCCCGCTATTACCTAAGCACGTTTGGGCAATTCGCGTCAGATTGGAAATCGCTGAGAGGTTACGCGATCTAGCTTTGTTTAATATGGCTATAGATAGCAAGCTAAGAGGATGCGATCTTGTAAAATTGAAAGTTACAGATGTCTATTCGGCGGGGCAAATGAAAGGACGTACCTCAGTGCTTCAGAGTAAAACGCAAAAGCCAGTTCGTTTCGAAATCACGGATGGTACGCGTAAGTCGATCTTAAGATGGCTTGATGATCCATTGATGGTGGGGTCTGAATTTCTTTGGCCAGGACGGTTTCAAAAGCCTCTTCATATCTCAACTCGGCAGTATGCCCGTCTTGTTCGGGGTTGGGTTGAATCAATCGGCTTAGTACCAAGTGCCTACGGAACGCACACGATGCGGAGAACCAAAGTGTCTCAAATATATAAGAAAACTGGAAATCTACGTGCTGTTCAATTATTGCTAGGGCATACAAAGATGGACAGTACGGTTAGATACTTGGGTGTCGAGTTAGAAGATGCTTTGGCAATTTCAGAAGCCACAGAAATATGATAGCCTGGGCCGACTTCACTGTCGGTCCATTGCTGCCGTTAGACTGCTGTAAAGTTGCAGTAGTGTGATTTCCCGAAAGCAGACATTGCTCAGCAATCGTGTCTCTGTAACGCCTCAGCTTCTGCTATGGGGACAAAGTGTGAATTCGCTGCAACTGCGCCAAAGGCGGCTTTGGAGCGAATTCGTTGCTACCGATGCGCTATTCTAAGTCGACGCCAGTTAGTCTGCGCATGGCTTGAAGAAACAAGCCGAAGGGCCGACTGATAATCAGCATCAGCAAAGCGGTTGAGGCAAGCAACGTGCCAATCTCGGTCACGTCCGCCCCGACGATCCATAGTGTCAGCCCATAGACTGGCAATTGAAACGTAAGGAATGCCACCCCATCGATGAGGGACTTGCTCCAAGAGACAGTTGGCTTGGTTATTGCGAAAAACCAATCGCGCCATGCACCGTACGGCCGTCCCGTGAAGATCATCATCGGGATCATGACAAGCCGGGTCTTCAAGACTGCAGCTGGTTCCATTCCGGCGACATAAAGCTCGGTAAATGCCGCCAGAATGGTGAAAAAGAAGATCGTCGAGAGGGTGTCAACAAGTGTCAGGCGCATCTCATTATTCCTGCGGGAAAGCTCCGCCCTGTTGTTTACGGGTTTCGACAAACGCCTCGATGTTGCTGGCAGCCGAAGCACCATGTTCAGGGTCTTTGAACTCGGCAAGGTTCTGGGTCCAGATGTCGGTCGCCCGCTGCGTAGACGTTTTAGCACCAGCTTCTGTCCACGCACCAAAATTCGTTAGGTCCGAGACAAGAGGCGCGTAAAACGCAGACTGATACCGATCCATCGTGTGCTGCGTGGCAAAGAAATGCCCCCCCGGATCAACCTCGGCCAAGGCATAAAACCCGATCTCAGCATCATTGCCCACGGGTTTCACACACAGTTCAGCCATTGTTTGCAGGGCTTCGACATCGTTGATGAATTTCTCATAACCGAAACTCAATCCTCCTTCTAACCAGCCCGCTGCGTGGACCGTCAGCGTGGCATTGGCCATCGCCCCGCCCCAAATCGCCATGTTCGTTTCGTTCGCGGCCTGCATGTCAGCAGCGTTTGATGCAGCCCCCGTCGCAGAACGCCAAGGCAAGCCGATGTGGCGTGCCAATTGGCCTGCGCCGATCTGCATTTTCACATGCTCAGGCGTTCCAAACGCCGGAGAACCTGATTTCATATCCACGTTCGAGCTGAACCCGCCGTAGCTTATTGGTGCACCTGCGCGGGTCAGTTGGGCCAATGTGATGCCAGTAAGCGCTTCGGCGTGCTGCAAGGTCAGTGCTCCGGCCACGGTGATTGGGGCCATTGCACCCGCCAAGCAGAACGGTGTGATGATGGTCATCTGGCCTGCGCGGGCAAAGTCGATCAAACCTTGGGCCATAGGAATATCTAGCAAGCGCGGTGAGTTCGAGTTGATAACCGTCGTGCCCCAAACCCCATCCGTAAAATCATCGTCTGATAGGTTCAGCGCCAAGCGGATCATCTCGAAACTGTCGTTCACCTGCTCCGATCCCCGGGCGTAGACAAACATCGGTTTGTCGCAATGGGTCAGTTGCGCACGCATCATCTCGTAATGACGAAACTGTATTGGGACGTCTTGAGGTTCAACACAGGGGCCAAGCATGTGGATCACGTCATAGGTCTGCGCCAACTTCAATGTCTCAACATAGGCCTCTAGATCACCCGGCCTGCGACCCCGATTAAGGTCGGTCGCATTCGGGCAACCCGCACCCGCCATGAACAACATCGCGCCGTTCTCATATGTCAGCGCGCGCTTGGGATTCGCGGCGCGCAAGCGAATGGACGCAGGCGCGGTTTGCAAAGCAGCGGTGACGATATCGCGCCCTATGAACACCATTTCATCCTCAACGCGTGCGCCTGCCTGTCGGAATATCATACGGGCCTCGGGCAGCAGCACCTTGATGCCCAATTCTTCAATCACCCGCAGGGCGGTGTTGTGGATGTTTGCGATCTCGTCGTCAGAAAACACGGCTTGGGGCTGAAACGGATGGCGCAGGTTCACATAATCCGTTGCGCGCACAGGCTTTCCCGCATCTGATTGCGCGCGACGGCGGCCACCTGACCGGCGTGGTTTGTTTTCATGAAGCATTTGTTTCCCCCATGGATGGATGATTTTACTGAAGGCAATCCAGTCGCTGCGAAACGATGATCCAACCTCTGCGTCGAGGACCTTACCGGTAAAGGCAAAGTAGTAATCGTCCAGCATTGACATGCGTTCTTCTATGGCCTCTTCGGGGTTCATCGCTAAATATCCCACTTGCGCAAAATACAGCACACGTGCGCGCACGACGGCTTCTTGGGGTAAATAGTCGAACCGCTCGAATAATGCGGCAATAACAGCGATCCGGTTGGCATCCTCGCCCCTAACCACCTTGAGCACGCGCTTGTCGAGGCGCGCCCAGTCCCGCACGGCCTGCTCCAGCGGTGAGTTGAAATTGTCCGGATTGGTCCAGACGGCAAAGAACGATAGCACGCCGTGATCCAGACTGTCTGCATGCTCCAGCACCTGTTTGATGCGCTTGCCGTTCACGGCGAACCATTCGTCCAGCAAACCGTCCAGCAATTCTTGTCGTGATTTGAAATGCCAGTAAAAACTGCCGCGACTTGCGCCCATGGATGTGGACAGCCGCGTGATCTGAACCGCATCAATACCCTCTTTCATAAAGCAGAGCATCGCAGCACGCAGCCAGTCAGCACGGCCTAATCGCGGCTTTGGGGTGGTTTCGGTGAGGATTTCTAACGTATTCATTTCGTCACCGTACAGGGTTGTTTGGCAGTATTCAATAGTGTATGATTTGCCTTGTTCAATTTGGGAGGATCGCTATGAAGATGTCGCAGCCAAGGGTCATGGAATGGGCCAATTCAACGTTCCAACCTCGCTTTGAACATGGAGATCAAGCCCAAGCCGCCCATCTATGTGGCACCGATGATGGCAGCAAATTGGGCGCGGGATTCGGCCGCCTAACCAAGGCATCGTTCGAATGGACCGTGCAGTATGATGAGATCATTCTTGTTCTGGAGGGGGAAGTCACCGCAATAACCGAAACGGAGACTTTGAAGGCTGGCCGTCGGGACACAATCTGGTTGCCCGCTGGAACACGTGTCACCTATCAAGCAGAAGATGCTTTGATTTTTTACGCGATCCAGCCTGCTGATTGGGCGCAACCAGACAGCACGGAAGGATAACAGGATCATGTCGATTATCTCGCGGCTGCCGCGCAATGACCAGACAAACGCCTGGAACACAATCCTGCCGCAACGCACGCCGCATGCGGCTTTGGCCACGGACATCAAGGCCGATTGGGTGGTTATCGGTGCAGGATATGCTGGTTTGGCGGCTGCACGCCAGTTGGCACACAACCGGCCCGACGATAGCATTGCGTTGGTTGAGGCAGGTGTGTGTGGCGAGAACGCCTCGGGGCGAAACTCGGGATTCATAATTGATTTACCGCATACGACATCTTCTAACCTTGATCAGTTGGAAGGGTCTCATCGCTACTTGCGCCTTGCGCGGGCCGCGACGGCAGCACTGGAAAAAAATGTCAACGACTTTGATATTCAGTGCGATTGGTCACGGGACGGAAAATACCATGCGGCTGTAACACCTGCAGGATCGCAAGCCATGCTTGAGCCCTATGCGGCAGAGTTAACGGCTTTGAATGAACCCTTCGAATGGGTTGAGAAGGACGCCCTTGCAACCAAGTTGGGGACGACGCATTTTCACCGTGCGCTCTATACACCCGGATGTGTGTTGATGAACCCTGCAGCACTGACGCGTGGGCTGGCGGATACGCTGCCTGAAAATATTTTGATCTTCGAGAATTCTCCCGTGACAGCGATGGATTACTCGAACGGTGTGCGCGCAACCACGCAGGGTGGATCAATCACCGCCCCGCGTATGATATTGGCCGCAAACGGGTTCAGCGACCAATTCGGCTATGGCAAGAATACCTTTGTCCATCTGGCCCTTTGTGCCAGTCTGACCCGCCCTTTAACGCCTGATGAACAAGCGGCATTTGGCGTTGATCAGCCTTGGGGCCTGACGCCTGCAAACGGGTTTGGCGGCATTACAATGCGCTATACAAATGACCGTCGCATACTGATCCGACAAGATATCAAGGTTGCCATGGGGCAGGACTTCAAGTCGCAAAAAACGGATGCTATCGGGCGGAACCACAAGGCCCTGATGGATGCCCGCTTTCCCAAATTAAGCGATGTTGCATTCGAAAGTTCATGGGTCGGATACGTCTGCATGTCGCGCAACGGTGCACCAGCGTTTGGCGAATTAGACCCCAATATTTGGATGGCGGCGTGCCAAAATGGGATCGGCGTAACAAAGGGCACAATCAGCGGCATGCTTATTGCCGACAAAGCCTGTGGTGTCGTGAACCCGCTGATCAACGACATTGAGGCTCTTGGTACGCCCACTCAGTTATCACCGCGTCCGTTGGTTGAGGTCGGCGCAAGAGCCACAATCGGATGGGAAGTTTGGAAAAATCGCGCTGAGGCCTAACTGGCCTATGTTGTTCACCAGACAGCTTTGTGAAGGTTTGTGTCCAATCATCGCATGATGAAGGAGCGGACGTTAGCTGCATTGCAGAAAGTTGGTAGTTTGGGCTCCTACCGACTGCTCGCTGCGCACCGCGCGCATGTCTGCTATCGGGAAGCAGCCAAGACTTTGCAAAGGGTGCTTTCTGCGCACAGCCGCCATTGGAGCTGACCGCAGCGAAGGTCCGGAACTTGCCCTTAGTGGGAAAATATCGCAGTGCAGAAACTGGGATTATGGACACAAAGAATGAATTCATGCCCGGTCATCGACGAGCGCATGAGGTCCCAGATCTTCACAAAATCGCTTTCTAGTTCCAGCGTTAGAAATGCCGTACTAAATTTCCGTACCACCATGATTTAAAACAACCATTCCCTATCTAGAAAGTCGTCACCGAACAAAAAAGGCGACTTTCTAGTTCCAGGGTGCAAAAGTCGCTGCAATTATGAGCGTTTGAAGCATCGGAGATGGGCACCAGCCTTATTATTATGGCGCTCTGGAACGCTGGTAGAATTTGCAGAGTTTGGTGTCCCAATACTAGCCAAATGGCATTTGAAGCCTGTTTTAAGCCTTTTTGAAGGACACCCGTCAAATCTGCCCAGGACGCGGCACACCGTCACAAAATTCCTTGTTTATAGGGTTCTTGAATCGCCCCGAGTTTGTCGGAGACCATCAACTTAAGTAAGGATGATGGTTATGACAAAAAGCAAAATGGCAAATCGTTACTCGCCAGAGGTGCGCGCGCGGGCGGTCCGGATGGTGTTCGAGCATCAAGGCTCATATGAAACGCAGGCGGGCTCGATAGCGGCCATTGCACCCAAGATTGGCTGTATTCCCCAGACCTTGAGCGGATGGACCAAGCAGGCCGAGAAGGACAGTGGCAGGCGCGATAGCGTGACCACTGAAGAACGTGATCGTATCAAAGCGTTGGAACGTGAGAACCGAGAGCTGCGCCAAGTGAACGAAATTCTCCGCAAGGCGTCAGCTTATTTTGCGCAGGCGGAACTCGACCGCCCACTGAAGCGATGATCGCCTTCATTGAGGATCAGCGCATTGTTTGCGACGTCTTGTTCGATCTGCAGGGTGTTGCCGATTGCGCCGTCAACATATTACCACCGTCTGGCATGCCTCATTGATCCGTCCAAAGCTTCGGTGCGGCATTAGCGGGATACGGAGCTGCGTCCCGAGATTAAACGTGTCTGGGATGAAAACTACCAGCTCTACGGCGTTCGTAAGGTGTGGCATCAGATGAAGCGTGAAGGCTTCGAGATGGCCAGATGCACGGTTGAAGGATTGATGAAACAAATTGGTATCCGTGGTGCGGTGCACGGAAAGGTTGTCAAAACAACGGTCTCGGACACATCTGTGCCCTGTCCACGCGATAAGGTGAACCGGATCTTCCGGGCCCCTGCGCCGAACCTGCTTTGGGTCAGCGGTGTCCACTTGGCAGGGTTTTGTTT
>CAJXSR010000002.1 GCA_913061275.1 uncultured Paracoccaceae bacterium
ACGCTGGCGAAATGATCGACAAGCTGACCATCGTGTACAACCGTTCACGCCAAGCTGCGATTACAAACGAATTGATCGAGATTATCTCGGGCGCAGAAGCGCTTTAAGAAACTGGAGAAACCAAAATGGCGAAAGCTAAAGCAAAAGGTGCAACTGGCAAGATCGCTCAGATCATTGGCGCGGTTGTGGACGTAAAGTTCGAAGGCGACCTGCCTGCGATTTTGAACGCGCTAACAACAGACAATAACGGCAACAATCTGGTGCTAGAGGTAGCCCAACACCTAGGTGAAAACACCGTGCGTACCATTGCGATGGACGCGACCGAAGGTTTGGTACGTGGACAAGCTGTAACAAACACAGGTGGTCAAATCACTGTTCCTACTGGCCCCGCAACATTGGGTCGTATTATGAACGTGGTAGGCGAGCCTGTTGATGAATTGGGCCCTGTCAAAACAAAAACATCGCGCCCTATTCACGCCGATGCACCTTTGTTTGAAGAGCAATCTACCGAAACTGAAATTCTGGTAACAGGTATTAAAGTTGTGGATCTTTTGGCACCTTACACAAAAGGTGGTAAAATTGGTCTGTTCGGTGGTGCTGGCGTTGGTAAAACAGTTCTGATTATGGAATTGATTAACAACATCGCCAAAGTGCACTCTGGTCTGTCCGTATTTGCGGGTGTGGGCGAGCGTACACGTGAAGGTAATGACCTATATCACGAGATGATTGAGTCTGGTGTTATCGTACCGGATGACATGGAAAAATCAAAAATCGCACTTGTTTACGGGCAAATGAATGAGCCTCCAGGTGCGCGTATGCGTATTGCTTTGACTGGCCTGACACTGGCCGAGCAATTCCGCGACGAGTCTGGTTCAGATGTTCTATTCTTCGTTGATAACATCTTCCGCTTTACACAAGCGGGCGCTGAGGTGTCAGCCCTATTGGGCCGTATTCCATCAGCTGTGGGCTATCAGCCAACATTGGCAACAGACATGGGTACGATGCAAGAACGCATTGCGTCTACTAAAGCGGGTTCAATTACATCTGTGCAAGCCGTTTACGTGCCTGCGGATGACTTGACCGACCCTGCACCTGCGACATCATTTGCTCACTTGGATGCGACAACTGTTCTTGATCGTGCGATCTCGGAAAAAGGTATTTATCCTGCGGTGGATCCATTGGGTTCAACATCGCGCTTGCTTGACCCGTTGATTATTGGTGACGAGCATTACACAGTTGCTACAGACGTACAGCAAGTGTTGCAGCGTTATAAATCTTTGCAAGATATCATCGCGATTTTGGGCATGGACGAGCTGTCAGAAGATGACAAATTGGCCGTGACACGTGCGCGTAAAATTGAACGTTTCCTATCACAACCGTTTGATGTTGCTAAAGTATTTACTGGTTCAGACGGCATTCAGGTGCCTTTGGAAGATACAATCGCATCATTTAAAGCTGTTGTTTCTGGTGAGTACGATCACCTGCCGGAAGCTGCGTTCTACATGGTTGGCGGTATTGCTGACGTGATTGCCAAAGCAGAAAAAATGGCGGCTGACGCTGCTTAATCGATAAAGAGGGGCCAACATGGCTACTATTCAATTCGACCTTGTGTCACCAGAGCGTAAACTGGCGTCTATCGAAGCATCCGAGATACACATCCCGGGTGCCGAAGGCGACTTTACCGCGATGGCTGAACACGCCTCATTGCTGACAACCTTGCGCCCCGGCGTTTTGAAAGTGGTCGCTGGCAGTGATATGACAGAATATGTTGTTACTGGCGGTTTTGTGGAAGTTTCAGGAACGGCCGCATCTGTTTTGGCTGAGCAAGCTATGCCTAAATCAGAAGTGACAACAGATGTTGTTAACGGTTTGATTGAAGCGGCTGAAACAGCGGCTAAAGGCACGACAGGTGCTGAAAAAGATGTAGCAGATAAACGCGTGGCTGACATAAAAGCACTGCTGGATTTAGTTTAAACACCATAAATTCGCCTTATTCTTTAATTAAGCCCTGCCAATGAGTGGGGCTTTTTTAATATGTAAGGGGCTTATTGGTTTCCTTATGGGTACAGGCAATGAAACGCATATATGCGAGCACAATAGGGGTTGAACAGGGTTGCGAGATGCTATTCTCGGACTTTGATACCGATGGTGAGATGTGGACTGGAGACGGTAAACGCACACGCCGTATTGCTGTAGCGTTTTCAGAACCTTTCAAAGCAGTACCAAGTGTTATGGTGACATTGGAAATGCTGGATATAGACAATCGTAGCAATCATCGTGCAGAAACTGTGGCTGAAGACATAACACCTGAAGGGTTTACCATTGTGTTCCGAACATGGGGCGACACAAAAATCGCGCGTGCGCGTGCATCATGGATGGCCATTGGCGGGGTAGAGGCCGAAGATAATTGGGATGATATGTATTAGGTGCTAGGGGTTACCACGCCTTATCGCCCCGTCGCCATTCATTTGGCAGCGGGGTTTTCGTATATCTGGGTATGTAGCTAATAAGGAAGGCAGGCCTGCCGTTGTAGCTATATGGCCGAACAGAGTTGTTAGCTCTGCACCTGTTCTTAACTGTTAAGTTTCGGTGGTTCTCGCATTTGGCGGTGTCATGCGCCCTTTGAAAACCTGTAACTACTTTTGCTAGCAGGGATGTTATACAGGGGTAAGGGTTTAGGGAGTGTTAGGGGTGCGCTCGCACACTTGCGCCTCACCCATAATCGCCAAGTTTGATAGGGTCGAAAACGTTGCACCCATCGAGCGCATTCAAAGAATACGCAGCCCATCCCCCTTTGGGGGGATCGGGGGTGGGCTTTTGCAACGGTTGGTCTGGGTGGATATTTAGTTTGGTGGATATAATGTCTCCATGACATATTTATCCTGAATACCATATTCTGGTAATATATTCCCAGATTCACTGAAAACTGTGCAATTTTCGTAATAGGGATTTAATATATCAAAACGCGCACCTAATGCCTGAGACACTTCTTCAATAGTAATTTGAAACGCCCATTTTACCTTTACTGACGCGGTGAAAATTACGGCTGAACTGCGTATGCGATTTCCAGTTTGGTGAATATACCATCCACCGTGCCCATGCGTATCACCCCTTATAATATCCATCATAAATCGGCCCCAGTGTGTCTTCGTCAAACAATGATGAAACGGATGTGCCGTTCGCAATATTCAGTGTGGCTTGTGCCAGCATTGGTGCGGTTGGGACGATGCGAATTTTGTCGCAAGCGGCAACTTCCGGTGTGGCTTCAATCGAGTCTGTAATGACCAGTTGTTTCATGCTGGATTTGGTGATGCGTTCAACTGCCGGCCCCGACAATACACCGTGGGTGATATAGCTGTGCACTTCGGTGGCACCTTTTTCGATCAACGTATCCGCAGCTTTACACAAAGTGCCAGCGGTGTCGCAAATATCGTCAACGATAATACATTTACGTCCTGTGACATCACCGATCACGGTCATTTCGGCCACTTCACCGGGTGCGCCACGACGTTTGTCAACGATCGCCATATCGGCACCGATACGTTTGGCCAGCTCACGCGCACGTGCTGTACCGCCAACGTCTGGAGAGATCACCATCACGTCGTCCATTTTTTCGAAGTTGTGCATCACGTCCAGCGCAAAAATCGGCGCGGCATATAGGTTATCAACGGGAATGTCGAAAAAGCCCTGAATTTGGGTGGCGTGCAAATCCATTGTTAAAACCCGCTCAATGCCGGCCTCTACAATCATGTTGGCTACCAGTTTGGCTGAAATTGGGGTGCGCGCCTTGGTGCGACGGTCTTGACGGGCATAGCCAAAATACGGGATTACGGCGGTAATGCGTTGTGCTGATGAGCGGCGCAACGCGTCGGCCATAATCAGCAGTTCCATCAGGTTATCATTGGCAGGGTTCGATGTGGATTGCAGGATGAACATGTCTTCACCGCGTACATTATCAAAAACTTCGATGAAAATTTCCTGATCGTTGAACCGCTCAATTCGGGCGTCGATAAGATTAACGGGGCTTCCGCGCAACAGGGACATGCGCTTGGCGATGGCTTTGCTTAATGTGCGGTTGGAATTTCCAGAGATGAGCTTAGGCTCGACCATCGTGATCATAGGTAATTTTCCCAATTTCAGGGCTGTTGGCAGCAGCGTGTTGGCATTGCTTTCGCATAACACCGTAAATTGATTTTGCCTAGTCGTTACCTAACTGTTACCAAGAATTAAATTAATATTATGAGGAAAAAATGCAAAAAATCGACTATTATATGTTTCCACTATCCCCGTTTGGTTATCTGGCAGGGTTAGGATTAGAGAAAGTTGCAAAAAAACACGAAGCGGCAATAAATTATAAACCTTTCGGTCTGATGAAAGTGTTTGAAGAGGTTGGCACCCCGCCCCCTGCTGAACGCCATGCCAATAAAGCCAAATACCGAGGTCAAGATATTGTGCGTGTGGCGAAGTTCAACGATATGCCCGTTAACTTGAAGCCAGCGCATTGGCCAACCAATCCAGCCCCTGCAAGCTATGCCATTATCGCGGCGCAAAATGCAGGTGGTGGCGATGTGGGTGGTTTGGTGCATTCTATTTTCCGTGCTTGTTGGGCAGAAGAAAAAGATATTGCCCAAGATGATGTGATTAAAGCCTGCCTAACTGCAAATGGGTTTGATGCAGGGCTTGCGGATAGCGGTTTGTTATCTGGTGCCGAAACCTTTGGGCGCAACACGGAAGAGGCGCTTAAGGCAGGTGTTTTTGGCACACCAGCCTATGTAGTTGGTGAGCAGGTGTTTTGGGGGCAAGATCGCTTGCCGCATCTGGATGCTTATTTGGCAGAGATTGCTTAACCTGCAATCAAGTCTAAAAAGCGTTCAACATCTTGCGGGGTCGTTGACCAGCTTGTGACCAATCGGGCCGTCAGTAGTTCATCTGATGGCCCTTTTTCTGGGTGTTCTGCCTCTGGCCATGCGTAATACATCGCACCTGCGGCCTGCGCCATTTTGTGACCAGAACGCGGCCAGCCGCAAAACAGCATATTGGCCTGTTGCGGGTGGATAAATTTGGCGCCTTTGATGTCTTTCAGGCCAGCGGCTAATAAATCTGCCATTGCATTGGCGTGTTTGGCCAGTTTGATCCACAAATTATCGGTTAGATAGGCTTCCATTTGTGCTGATAGATAGCGGTATTTGGAAGAAAGATGCCCACCACGTTTGCGGCGCAACTCAAATTCCCAAGCTTTATCAGGATCAAACAGCACAACTGCCTCTACACCCATACAGCCGTTTTTTGTGCCGCCAAAACTGACAGCGTCAAAACCGGACTTCCATGTCATTTCTGCAGGGCTGCAATCAAGGGCGACCATTGCATTGGTGAAACGTGCGCCATCAAGATGGGTGGATATACCGTATTCTTTTGCAATGGTGGTAAGTGCGCGCATCTCATCCAGACTATAAACTGTGCCCACTTCGGTTACATTGGTTACGGATAGCGCCCCGCGCTGGATGCTATGCACACCCAACTGCCCTGTGATCTTGGCTTTTGCATGAAACCTTTCTGGATCAATTTTGCCGTCAGGCCCGTCGATTAATAACAGTTTTGCACCGCCTGCATAAAACTCTGGTGCGCCGCATTCATCTTCTTCGATATGCGCTGATGGGTGACAGAAAATCGCTTGCCACGGATCAACATGACTGGCCAAGGCCAATGCGTTGGCAGCGGTACCTGTTGCAACCAGATAAACGGCTGCATCGGGGGCTTCGAATATTTCGCGGATCATATCGCGCACATGTGCTGTGGCAGCATCTCCACCGTACCCACCTGCATAGCCTTCATTTGCGCGCGCTAGGCCTTCCATGATTTTCGGGTGAACAGGGGCGCTGTTGTCGGATGCAAAATACATTACAGTAAACCTTCTATAATATGAACTTCTAGATCTTCTTCGTTAACTTCATATTCTGCAAGGGTTTTCCCGTGCATACTGTTACCTGATTTTTGAACCGAGTTCGGGTTACCTGTTATCAAAGGGTGCCAGTTGGGCAGGGTATTGCCTTCTTCTAGCAAACGATAAGCGCAAGTGGATGGCATCCAATGCGCGTTCCGCTCAATATTTTCGGGTGTTAAAACAACACAGGTTGCAACCAGTTGCTGGCGCAATGCATAATTTCCGCATTTACATGTTTCGTCATCAAACAACCGACACGCGATGTTGGTGTAATGCACGCGGTGTGTGGCATCATCTTCTAGTTTTAACATGCAACATTTTCCGCAACCATCGCACAAGGCTTCCCATTCATCACGAGACATGTCTGTCATGTCGGTGGTTTCCCAGAATTTTTTGCGCAGATTGCTCATGCAAGCATTTCTGTCTTAAAAATAGATGAAAGGAAAGCAAGAAAGCTTGTGGGCTTTGTGCCGATGCCATAGCCTTGGCCTTGATGAAAGAAACAGAGTTATATGCACCGATTAAAACCTATCTTCAGGGGCAGGGGTACGAGGTAAAGGCAGAGGTCAAAGACTGTGATCTTGTAGCTGTGCGCGGCATAGAAGACCCTGTGATTATAGAGTTGAAACTGTCTTTGTCGATTGCCCTGCTTATGCAAGGCATTGACCGCCAAACCATGACGGATGCGGTTTATGTGGCGGTTCCTGCGGGTAAAGGGAAACGGTGGGCGTCACAGGTTAAGGACGCGGTGAAATTGTGCCGCCGATTGGGGTTGGGGCTGATGTCTGTGCGTTTTGATGCAACAACGCCCAGCGTTTTGGTGCATTGTGATGCGGGGCCTTATCGGCCACGTAAGGTGAAAGTGCGCAAGGCGGCTTTGCTGAAGGAATTTGAACGCCGTGTGGGCGACCCCAACACGGGTGGGCAAAACAAGCGTAAAATAATCACCGCATATCGCCAAGATGCATTGCGGATTGCGGTCGCATTGGTTGAGGGCCCGAATAAACCACGAATTTTGGCGGGTGAGCTGGGCGTGGAAAAAGCCGCAGGCATACTTCAGGCAGATCACTACGGTTGGTTTGAACGGGTTGAACGTGGGATATACGCATTGCGCCCCGCTGGGCACTTGGCACTGGAAACCTATGCGGATGTGGTCAAAGCTTTGCAAGAATAGCAAGGCTTTCCACGCAATCGGCCTCAATCTGTTGGGTCAATTCATCTAGGCTATCGAATTTTAGTTCAGGGCGTTGGAAATGCACCAGTGCCACAGAGATTTCTGTGTCGTAAATATCGCCAGAAAAATCAAAGATGAACACTTCCAAATTCGGTACATTCATCCCGAAAGTGGGACGATCACCGATGGACGCGGCACCTTTGTATCGGCCTTTATACGGCCCTTCCAAGACGTCAACCAGAACTGCATAAACCCCGAATTTCGGTAAGTGCAGCCCGCTTAAAGACAGGTTTGCAGTGGGATATCCCAAGTCACGCCCCCGTGCATCACCATGTTCAACACGCGCATCAATTCGGTGCCAGTGGCCTAACATCCGGGCTGCATCCTCTGGCTGTCCTTCGCTTAGGGCTGTGCGAATAGCCGTGGATGAAAATGTGCCTTTTTGATCTGCGATCAACGGTAGAATAGTTACGCCAAACCCCAATTCAGCCCCCATTTCGCGTAATGTGTCGGCGTCACCAAGGCGCCCTTTGCCAAAGCAAAAATCAGCGCCGACAACAACGTGTTTTATACCCAAACCGTCTCGGATAACATCGCGGCAAAATTCTTTAGCGGACAGGCCTGACAGTGCTGCGTTGAAATTTAACTGATAAAGATATGTCACCCCCAGCTTTTCCAACCGATGCGCCTTGGCCTCGGCGCTCATCAGGCGAAAATCGGGTGTGTCGGGTGCGAAATATTCGCGTGGATGTGGCTCAAACGTCATAACACCCATGGGGCAATTCAGGTGATCTGCGTGTTTGCGTACTGTGTCTAAAACGGCTTGGTGGCCTAAATGTACACCGTCAAAGTTACCGATTGCCACAACGGTACCTGTGTCAGGTATAGTGGCATATTGATAGTCGCGTATGATATACATAAGGGATCTCTTAAATTTCCGTTACCGCAGATGACCCATAGAATAGGTTGGCGTCAACTGGGCTTTGGTCAGAAATGTATTCAAACGCTCAGGGTTCGGCTGACCATCGGTTGCGGTTTCGCCTGCCGCAAGGCCGCCTGTAATGAACAGGCTGTCTATGTCTTCGCCGATAGCGCCACGAATGTCGGTGTTGATGCCGTCACCAATAGCGATGATTTTCTTGGGCATCACTTCACGCCCAGTGATTTCGATCAGCTTTTGATAGGCAAGATCATATATCGGCGGGTGTGGTTTGCCAAAGTAATGCGCCTCACCACCCATTTGGGTATAGGCTTGCGCCAAAGCACCTGCGCAATAAATTCGCGTGTCGCCACGATCAACCATAATGTCAGGATTAGCGCAGAGCATTTTTAGCCCGTTGTTTTTGGCTTGTAGAAAAAACGCACGATAATCTTCAGGGGTTTCCGTATTGTCGTCAAACAGTCCCGTACAAACGATGCCTGTCGCCTGTTCTAGTGGAACATGGTCCACGTCAATACCAGCGTAAAATGGTGCGTCACGTTCTGGCCCCAATGCAAAAACCTTTTTACCATAAGCGCCAGAGGCAAGGGCTGCACGTGCGGCATCACCACTGGAAACACAACCTGCGTAAAGGTCGCGTGCAACGCCAATACTGTCGAGTTGCGTAAAAACAGAACTAGACGGGCGCGGGCTGTTGGTTAGCAATAGAACCGTGCCGCCATTGTCGCGGAATTTTTCAAGGGCTAAAACAGCGGCTGTAAAAGGTTTAACCCCATTATGTAGGCATCCCCAAAGGTCAACCAAAGCGGCATCGTATTTGGTGGATATATCTGCAAAGTTTTCGATAATTTGTGTCATAATCGCTGACTATCAGGGCTAAAGGGCAGTTACCAGTCATATTGATTTCATTCAGTCGGCTTATCGGTTATATTCAATGTTTATCTTTGGGGGATTAAAATGGCTTACATGGAAGTGAACGGTGTGCGTTTGTTTTACACTGATACAGGTGGTGACGGACCTGTGGTGGTGTTTTCGCATGGGTTATTGTTCAGCACGGAAATGTTTGAAAATCAGATAGAACATTTGAAAGGGTCATACCGCTGTATAGCTTACGATCATCGCGGGCAGGGACAAAGCGGGGCCACTGATGATGGCTATGATATGGATACGCTGACAAAAGATGCCGCGGCATTACTGACAGCGTTAAATATCGGGAAATGCCACTTTGTGGGCTTGTCGATGGGTGGGTTTGTGGCATTGCGGATGGCCTTGGATTATCCTAAGCATCTGTTGTCTATTTCGGTTCTTGATAGCAGTGCCGACCCCGAGCCACAGGAAAATCGTGGTAAGTATAAGCTGTTGAATTTCATTTTTCGCTGGTTTGGCCCAAAGCCAGTTGTTGGCTCGATTATGCCGATCATGTTTGGCCAAAGTTTTTTGAATGACCCCGCACGAAAAGAACTACGTAATAAATGGCGGCGGTTTTTGGGTCAGGTTGCCGATAAAAATGCCATGGCCAAAGCCGTGAATGGGGTCATAACCCGGGACGGTGTTTATGACCGTCTGGGCGAGATCACCTTGCCGACCCTGATAGTGGTGGGCGAAGAAGATACCGCTACGGTTCCAACAGAATCTGAACGTATACACAAAGCGATTGCGGGGTCGCAATTTTCACTAATCCCGAAGGGTGGCCATGTATCACCGATTGATGCGCCAGATGCAGTGAATGCGGCTTTATCTGCTTTTTTGGGCAAACTGGCGTAGGGCTATGAATGCACAGTCTTACTGTCATCAGGGGCCTGATCGCGGTCGAACATGCCGTAATCGCGGATAACACCTGCAATGCGCAAATGATAATCTGCAAAAATACCACCTCGGCCTTTGGTCTGCGCACCGCGATGTTGGCTGAGCGTTCGCCAACGTTCAACGGCGGCTTCATCATCAAAGAATGATAATGACAATAGTTTTGCGGGGTTGGTCAGGCTTTGAAACCGCTCAACCGAAATAAAACCTTCAATCTGTTCCAGCATCGGGCGCATTTGCGCGGCTATATCAAGGTAATCATCCTTGCGCCCTTTGGCGATCTCGACTTCAAAAATAACGGCAATCATGTGGTTTCCTATTTTCCATGCGGTGTTGAGGCGCATTTTAAAAATGTGCGGTCTTCGCGCAGCAAGAACTTTTCCTTTTCTGCGAATGCGTAGTTTTCACGCCCCAGCGGGTCGGCAGCAAGGCGGGTGCGGTATGCTTCATACTCTGCAAGGTTTTCGATATTGTAAATCCCGTAAGCTAAAGTGCTAGAGCCTTCGTAGGGTGCATAATAACCGATCAGATCAGCCCCGCAGCGCGGAATGGCTTGTCCCCAGTTGCGGGCGTATTGGTTGAACTGCTCTTTTTTAGTGGGGTCGATATGATAGCGAATGATGCAGGTAAGCATATGGTATTCCTTTCAAAGTTTGGTAAAAGATACGCCATTGCGCAGCCTTCATGCTTCGACTATGATCGAACTATGAAGGAAGGCCCTGACATTGCTTATATTGCCGCCCTGATCGGTGATCCTGCGCGTGCAAACATCCTGACCGCTTTGATGAGTGGCAAAGCCCTGACTGCGACAGAGTTAGCGGCAGAGGCGGGTGTAACCCTGCAAACGACCAGTTCGCATTTGTCAAAACTTGTAGCGGGGGATCTGCTGCGGGTTTTAAAGCAGGGGCGGCATAAGTATTTCTCATTGGCCAGTGATGAAGTGGCCCATGTGTTGGAAGCTATCATGGGGTTAGCGGCAGGGGCTGGGCATTTGCGTATTCGTACTGGGCCTAAAGATAAAGCGCTGCGCAAGGCGCGGGTTTGTTACAGCCATTTGGCTGGTGATATGGGCATTCAGCTTTTTGATAGTCTAACTGCAAATGGCTATATTCATTTGGACGGAGAAGAATTAAAATTGTCAAAGACAGGTGATGGGTTTGCCAGGGAGTTTGGTATTGATGTTGATGGTTTGCTTGCAAAATCTGTACCCCTGTGTCGCGAATGCTTGGATTGGAGTGCACGGAGGTCGCATCTTGCGGGCAGTCTTGGGCGGGCATTTTTAAGCCAGTTTGAAACACTGGGTTGGGCAAGGCGAGATCAAAAGACCCGCATCGTGATGTTTTCCACCAGTGGAGAAGCTGAATTTGAACGTATATTTGCAGCGCAATAACCAAAGCGGGCTTTACAAGGGTTATACTGCCCCCTAGACCACACGCACTTGAAGTCTATGGAGCGGCGCAAAGCCTTGTCATTTTACGATGCCACATTTCATTCTAGAACATGCCAATGCCCTAACCACTGACGCTGACATTCGTGATGCGCTGGAAATTACGCTGGAAAGCGGTGGGCGCATGGACTTCATTAACAAAGCTGACATTAAAGTACGCCTTATACCTTATACAGATGTTCTGGCGGGGGACGGCAGGACAAGTTTTTTACATGTTACGGCCTATCTTCTTGATGGTCGTAGTGATGATTTGAAAAAAACGCTTTCAACGGCTTTGCTTGCTGATTTGGGCAAACGGTTTTTGCAAGTTCACTGCATTACTGTTGATGTACGAGACATGAACCGTGCGAGTTACGCGAAGCGCTTAGTCTAAGTCGTTGCTTATGACGATAAACTTTGTTTCATAGCCGCTTGACTCTGACCTTACTGATCCTTAAATAACCTCTGTTAGCACTCAATAGGGGTGAGTGCTAAGAGTATTTAAGACCCCTTGAACTGATAATTTTAAACAACAACGGAGCAATCCTAATGGCATTTACACCTCTGCACGACCGTGTACTGGTTCGTCGTCTTGAAGGCGAAGAAAAAACCGCAGGCGGTCTGATCATTCCAGACTCAGCTAAAGAAAAACCCGCCGAAGGCGCAGTTGTTTCTTGTGGCGAAGGCGCACGCAAAGACAGCGGCGAGCTGATCCCGATGGCTGTTAAAGCCGGTGACAAAGTATTGTTCGGCAAATGGTCCGGTACTGAAGTCACTATTGACGGCGAAGAGCTGTTGATCATGAAAGAAGCTGACATTCTTGGTCTGCTTTAAGCGCTAAATATTTGAATTAGGAGTAGCTATAATGGCTGGTAAAGACGTAAAATTCGGCACAGACGCCCGTAACTTGATGCTTGAAGGCGTTAATGTTTTGGCTGATGCTGTCAAAGTAACATTGGGCCCAAAAGGCCGTAATGTTGTGATCGACAAATCATTTGGCGCACCGCGCATCACAAAAGATGGTGTGACAGTAGCCAAAGAGATTGAACTTGAAGGCAAGTTCCAAAACATGGGCGCACAAATGGTCAAAGAAGTGGCCTCTCGCACCAATGACACAGCTGGCGACGGTACAACTACTGCCACAGTTCTGGCACAAGCAATCGTTAAAGAAGGCTTGAAATCAGTTGCAGCGGGCATGAACCCAATGGATCTGAAACGTGGTATCGACACTGCTGTTGCATCTGTTGTTCAATCCATCAAAGACATGTCACGTGAAGTTAAAGACAGTGCTGAAGTTGCACAAGTTGGTACAATTTCTGCAAACGGCGAGAACGCTATTGGCGATCAAATCGCAGGTGCTATGCAACGTGTTGGCAACGAAGGCGTTATCACTGTTGAAGAAAACAAAGGTCTGGAAACAGAAACAGACGTTGTTGAAGGTATGCAGTTTGACCGTGGTTACTTGTCCCCATACTTTGTGACTAACCCTGACAAAATGACAGCTGATCTAGAAGATTGCCTGATCTTGTTGCATGAGAAAAAACTATCTTCATTGCAGCCAATGGTGCCTTTGTTGGAAACAGTTATCCAATCTGGCAAACCTTTGCTTATCATCGCTGAAGATGTTGATGGCGAAGCATTGGCTACTTTGGTTGTGAACAAATTGCGTGGCGGTTTGAAAATCGCAGCTGTTAAAGCACCTGGTTTCGGCGATCGTCGTAAAGCCATGTTGCAAGACATCGCAGTTCTTACAGGCGGCCAAGTGATCTCAGAAGATCTAGGCATGAAGCTTGAAAGCGTTGGCATGGAAATGCTTGGCACGGCTAAGAAAGTTGCGATCACCAAAGACGAAACAACAATCGTTGATGGCGCAGGCGAAAAAGCTGAGATCGAAGCACGTGTTGCACAGATCAAATCACAAATCGAAGATACAGCATCAGAGTATGACCGTGAAAAACTACAAGAACGTCTGGCCAAATTGGCTGGCGGTGTTGCAGTGATCCGCGTTGGTGGTGCTACTGAAACTGAAGTTAAAGAACGCAAAGACCGCGTTGACGATGCATTGAACGCGACCCGTGCGGCCGTACAAGAAGGTGTTGTTGTTGGTGGTGGTGTTGCTTTGATCCAAGGCGCTAAAGGCCTAGAAGGCATGGAAGGCGACAACGCTGACCAGTCTGCTGGTATTGCCATCGTGCGTCGTGCATTAGAAGCACCGATGCGTCAAATCGCTGAAAATGCTGGTGTTGACGGTGCGGTTGTTGCGGGCAAAGTTCGTGAAAGCGACGATGTAACGTTTGGCTTTAACGCACAAACCGAAGAATATGGCGACATGTTCACATTTGGCGTGATTGACCCAGCTAAAGTTGTACGCACAGCATTAGAAGATGCAGCGTCAATCGCAGGTCTGTTGATCACAACAGAAGCTATGGTTGCTGACAAACCTGCCCCTGCTGCTGGCGGTGCCGGTGGCGGCATGCCTGACATGGGTGGCATGGGCGGCATGGGTGGTATGATGTAAGAGTTGGCTTTGGCCCAATAGGGCCAGAACGACTTTACGCGACAGGGTTTTCGCCTAGCGAAAGCCCGATAGCGGCAAACCACACTAACGCTTGAAAATATTTGGGGCTGCCTACGGGCGGCCCCTTTTTTATATGGGTTTAAATTCTCTGTTCAGCCACGACTTGTTGGGTTGCGTGGGGTGAATTTTACAATTGTGATGATAATTGAGAATAGCTAACATGAACGTCATTGAGCAAAGCTATGTTTTCACAATGTATTTTTATATCATGACCGACAGTTACAATGAATATTTAAAGTTACTTCAAGAATTTAAGGCGTTACCAAATGAATTTATAAGTGAAAGTATATTTGATATAGCAGGCTATCCTCACTACGAAAATGTGTGCAGTAATATATTGGCATTTTATCTCAATCCTACGAATGAGCATGGTTTAGGCAATTTACTTCTGTTTTCGCTCTTAAGTTTGGCTAATGGGCGTGAAATCAATCAAGAGAATATTCAAATTAACCGAGAGGTTTCAACCATAAAAGGCGGAAGGCTTGATATTGTTATTGAAACCGATAATCAGATTATCGGCATTGAAAATAAAATACGCCATCATTTAAATAATGACCTTGTTGATTATAGCGCATCTCTTGATGCATGGGCGAAACCAGAAGATTTAGTCGTAAAAATTATTTTAAGCTTAAGAAAAGAAGATGAAAGTTCAGGCTTTATTTGTATAACTTATGAAGAGCTTTGGGCAAGGATAAGGGAGCGCATTGGTGGTTACCAATCGACCTCATCACAGAAATGGCTTTTATACCTCGTGGATTTTATGACCAGCATTGAAAACCTTTATGGAGAGAATATGGAAATTTCTAAAAACGATGCGTTTTTCATTGAGAATGATGAAAGAGTAAATGAAATGTTAAGCGATAGAAATAAATTTATCGCAAAGCTTAATAGTCTGGTTAAAGAAGTATTCGATAAAACTAAAGAACCTGACAAATGCGAAAAGCAGTGGATATATGCTAAATCTTGCTTGGTTCATGATTTTAAACTATCTGGCCATGTAATCGCATTTGATCTGTATGTCTCTCCAAAAGGTTGGAAATTGGAATTATTTGGTCGAGATCCGCAATCGAAGCTATATCTGTCTGAGCTAGTTAAGATTACCCCTCCTTGCAATTATAAATTACCATCTAGCTCGCTTTATAAAGACCAGCGTTATGTTGCTGGAAATCATGATTTGAAAACCTCCAGTGATGAAATAAGTAAAAGCCTTATTGAATGGATGAACTGGTTAATTGAGGCAGAAAGCAAGCGAAAGAAGCAATAGAGAATGGAAACACGGTAGGCGGGCCTTATAGACTGAATTTAATGTATCACGCTTGCCCTTGCGGTAAAATATCTGACTGTTTACCGTCAGCCTAATCGATGAAGGCACTGACATGACCACAACACCCACAGATACTCTGCTACAAAAAATTCTGGATGAAACGAAAGTTATCGCCGCCGTGGGGGTTTCCACAAACCCCGTGCGCCCGTCGTATTTTGTGATGCGCTACTTGAAGATGCGCAATTACCGTGTGATCCCGATTAATCCCGTTGCGGCGGGCCAAACCCTGTTTGGGGAAACCATTCTGGCCAGCATTGCTGACATCCCTAAAGACATACATATTGATATGCTGGACATATTTCGCCGCCCTGAATTTGTGCCCCGTTTGGTGGATGAAGCGATTGAACATCTGGAGGACAGGTTGAAAACTATTTGGATGCAAGTGGGTGTGGAACATGCGCAGGCAGCACAACAAGCTACCGATGCAGGGCTACAGGTGATCCAGAACCGCTGCCCGAAAATTGAATACCAACGCCTGAACGGCGAATTGCGCCGCGCTGGGTTTAACACCGGCATTATTTCATCGAAACTTTAAAAGGATATTATTATGACCGACACACCAACATACGGCTTTGACACATTGCAAGTTCATGCGGGCGCACGCCCTGATCCTGCAACGGGTGCGCGCCAAGTGCCGATCTATCAGACAACCGCTTATGTGTTTCGCGATGCCGATCACGCCGCCGCTTTGTTTAATCTGCTAGAGGTCGGCTACATCTATTCGCGTCTGACCAACCCCACGGTTTCGGCCCTACAAGAACGCATTGCCACATTGGAAGGTGGTGTGGGTGCTGTGTGTTGCTCATCTGGGCACGCCGCTCAAATTATGGCCCTGTTTCCGCTGATGCAACCCGGTTGCAATGTGGTGGCGTCGACCCGTTTGTATGGTGGCAGCGTCACGCAGCTTGGCGAAACTATAAAACGTTTCGGGTGGTCAGTGAAGTTCGTTGATTTTGATGATACGGATGCTCTGGCGGCAGCCATTGATGATGATACCCGTGCTGTGTTTTGCGAAAGTATTTCCAATCCCGGCGGCTATGTAACGGATATTCCCGTAGTGGCGAAAATCGCTGATGCAGCAGGCCTACCGTTAATTGTTGATAACACGTCCGCTACGCCATACCTTTGCCAGCCGATTGAAATGGGGGCTACTTTGGTGGTGCATTCCACCACTAAATACCTGACTGGCAATGGCACGGTTATGGGCGGTTGTGTGGTCGACAGCGGCAACTTTAATTGGTCACAAAGTGATAAATTTCCGTCATTGTCGCAACCTGAACCTGCCTATCACGGGCTGAAGTTCCATGAAACCTTTGGCAATCTAGCCTTCACCCTGCACGGTATCGCTGTGGGTCTGCGCGATTTGGGCATGACCCTGAACCCGCAAGCGGCACATTATACTTTGATGGGGATTGAAACGCTAAGCCTGCGCATGGAACGCCATGTCCACAACGCAAAAATCGTGGCGAATTGGCTGGAAAATGACCCACGGATTGCGTCCGTGACCTATGCGGGGCTGGAAAGTTCACCCTATTATGCGCGGCATCAAGAAGTGTACCCCAAGGGCGCGGGTGCGTTGTTTACCTTTGCGGTCAAAGGCGGGTATGAGGCTTGTGTGAAGCTGGTCGGTGCCGTCAATCTGTTCAGCCATGTGGCTAACTTGGGTGACACACGGTCGCTGATTATCCATTCGGCCTCAACCACCCACAGGCAGTTAACCGAAGCACAACAAGTGGCAGCGGGGGCTGCCCCTGATATGTTGCGGGTGTCCATTGGGATTGAAACGGCGGATGATCTGATCGCTGATCTGGATCAGGCTTTGGACGCGGCAATGAAATAATCTGATGCGCATAACCCTGCTCACGACCCTGACCATGATCGCTTTTGCGGCAAACTCGGTGATTAATCGTGCGGTCCTTGCGGATGGTGCTATTGGCCCAGCTTCTTTTGCCGTGTTGCGGTTGGCATCGGGGGCGGTTGTTTTGCTTTTTATCTTGTGGCTGCAAGGTGTCTTTAAGGGCGGTGTTCAGATTAAACCTCGTGTGGATGCGGTTCTGGGCTTGGCACTTTATGCTATCGGGTTTTCCTTTGCCTATTCGGTGCTGCAAGCGGGGCTAGGTGCGTTGCTGTTGTTTGGCATGGTGCAGATCACCATGTTTGCAGGCGCTGTGGTGCAGGGCAATCAACCCAAACCGCTGCAATGGGTGGGTGCAGTGATTGGCCTGTCGGGGCTGGCCTATGTGTTGAACCCCAACACATCCGGTATTGATCTGTGGGGGGCCGCATTAATGATTGCCGCAGGCTTTGGCTGGGGCATTTATTCGCTGGCAGGGCAAAAAGTGGAGCAAGCTTTGATTGCTACGGCAGCCAGTTTTATCTGTGCCACACCGATTGCAGTGATTATTTGGTTTGTCACCAGCACAGAAACTTTCACGAACATAGGCATCGCCTTGGCTTGCCTTTCGGGCGGTGTCACGTCGGCCCTTGGATATATCTTATGGTTCTACGTCCTGCCGCGTCTGCAAGCCAGCACAGCGGCAGTTGCACAGCTGACCGTACCCTTGATTGCAATGGCAGGCGGCATGGTGTTTTTGGATGAAGTTTGGACGTTGGATTTTACTATTGCGGCGGCACTGGTTCTAGGTGGTATCGGCCTGTCGGTTTGGGCGGGGCAAAGGGGCTAGAAAACCAAGCGGTTAAGCCCTAGATAGCATCTATGAAATATTTTTTGACAATGCTGATTTTCTTGACCGCATCCCCTGCCACAGCGGATTGTGTTATTTTGTTGCATGGGCTTGCGCGCAGTTCTACTTCATTTCTTATTATGGAAACCGGGCTGAAAGGTATCGGGTATGACGTGGTGAATGTAGATTACCCATCTACCGAGGCTGATATAGAAACCCTAGCAGGCACCAGCATTCCGGCGGCCATAGAACGCTGTGGAAAAGCGGATCAAATACATTTTGTGACCCATTCGATGGGCGGTATTCTGGTGCGTTACTACCTGAAACATGCAAATGAAAAGCCTAAAAACCTAGGTTATGTGGTGATGCTTGGCCCACCCAATAAAGGCTCACCCGTTGTTGATAAACTGGGGGATTTGCCGGGTTATGAGCTGTGGAACGGTATTGCTGGAACCCAGTTGGGAACCGAGGCCACAAGTATTCCAAATCGCCTTGGCCCTGTTGATTTCCCACTAGGGGTGATTGCGGGTAACAACAGTATCTCGCCCGTGTTCTCAACCCTGATTGAGGGCGATGATGACGGTAAGGTTTCGGTGGAAAGCACCAAAGTAGCGGGCATGAAAGATCATATTGTGATCGATGTGACCCACACGTTTATGATGAACAGCCCTGCGGTATTCATGCAGGTGGCGCATTTTTTGCGTGAAGGGGTGTTTAAGCATCAAGAATAATGGGTAAGATGAAATTGAACGTTAATTAAAAGGCTATTTGCAATGACGAACTTTGCTATTTCTTCGCCACTTGAGCTTCCTTGTGGGATCAGCCTGAAAAACCGACTGGCCAAAAGTGCCATGACTGAGGCATTGGCCGATCATAATGATACCCCGACCAAAGCCCATCAGACATTGTACAAACGATGGTCTGAAGGGGGGCTTGCAGTTCAGTTAACTGGCAATGTGATGGTAGACAGGCGATATCTTGAGCGGCCCGGAAATGTTGTGGTTGAGGATGAAAGCGCACTGGGTGCCCTGAAACAATGGGCGGGTTCTGCTAAATCTGGTGGCAGTCAGATCTGGATGCAAATCAGCCACCCCGGTCGCCAGTGCCCTATCGTTGTGAACATACACCCGCTATCGCCGTCGACCCAAAAGCTTCACATGCTGGGGCTGTTCGGCAAACCAAAAGAAATGACATCAGACGATATTGAAGATGCGATCCGCCGTTACGCCAAAACCGCTGAAATTGCGCGTAAGGCGGGCTTTGATGGGGTGCAAATACACGGCGCACATGGCTATCTGATAAGCCAGTTTTTGTCGCCAATCACCAACCGCCGTACTGACGAATGGGGTGGCACATTGGAAAATCGTGCACGGTTTTTGCGGCGGGTTTATGCTGCAACACGTGCGGCTGTTGGCCCAGATTTTCCTGTAGCTGTCAAACTAAACTCGGCTGACTTTCAAAAGGGTGGTTTCACACTTGAGGAAAGTGCGCAGGTTGCAAGCTGGCTGGAACAAGACGGGATAGATCTGATTGAACTATCGGGTGGTACCTATGAACAAATGAGCTTTGTTAACGGCACCGAAGAGGAACAGCGTGAAAGCACGCAAAGGCGCGAAGCTTATTTTCTGGAATACGCCCGCGAAGTGCGCAAAGCGGTGAAAGTACCGATCATGGTCACAGGCGGGTTTCGCAGCCGTTCGGCAATGGAACACGCGATTACAAAGGATGGTATTGATATGATCGGTTTGGCACGGCCCATATGCGTACAACCTGATGCCGCCGCATCACTTTTGGATGGTTCAACAGACAAGATTGGCATCGAAGAGGATGGGTTGGTTATGGGTAGCGGGCGATTTGGGATGAATGCACAGAACTGGCTTATCAACCTTATTAACACAGTTTCACGGGTTGAGTATTACGCATGGCAAATGACACGGATGTCACGCGGCCAATCCTCCCAAACTGATGCCCGCGCTAACGCGCTGGGTTATTTTATCTGGTACCTTAGCAGAACCACAATGCTTGGCCTGCGGCGTAAGATAGGTCGTCGGGGGTGATGAATAAAGAGGGTAGGCCTAAGCCTTGGGCGAAATGGCCCGACAGATTATATCAGGTGGTTGGTTTGAGGCCTTATACGGCTCAAACCTTCGTCGTAATACGACCAATAATACTCGGGTTTGATGATCCCTACTTATAAAATAGGAATATCCTAAGCCCAACCCGATGCTCGCAAGTAATGCTCGAAGAATGGAGAAGGCCTGCTCATCCCCCATAAGTTCGATATGGATATTTTAGATGCTCGCTCAGAAAGTTCATGACTAATCTTATTCGTTTATTATAGCGAACGTCAGCATGACACGCGATCCATAAATCGAGATTAGGTAGTTGTAAATCTGGCAAAACTCTTTCTACATCATCCCATTCCTGTGCCAATCCGTGGTGCGTAACACCTATTCCAAGCCCAGAACGTATAGCTTCAATATGGCTCAGGATGTTGTCACACCGAAAACTGAAATCTGACGGCGCAAATTCTTCGCCCAAATGTCGGGCAACATCGATCAACGATGTTTCACGATCAAACCCTATGAATCTATGATCATGTAGATCCGAGATATGCTTCGGTGCGGGTTTATCTTTCAGATAATTCTTATGTGCGTATAGCCCCAATGGAAGATCAGCAATTTTTCTTGCAACGAGATCATTCTGTATTGGCCTAAACATCCTGATTGCGACATCGGCGTCTCGCTGCAAAAGGTTAGATGCTGTGTTGGATACAATAAGCTCGATCTCTATGTTTGGGTTGGTTTTTGCAAATTCGGACAAAATATTTGGTAAAATTAAGACCCCAAAAATATCGTTTGCAGAAACCCTTACGATGCCCTCTACCTTTTCATCCATACCAGAAGCGCGTCTCTCAAATTGGCCCACCGAAACAGCTATTTCATCTGCTGTTGTCACAAGATCGCTTCCTTCATTTGTGATCTTCATACCTTCGCGACTGCGAACAAATAACGGGATTTTCAGCGCCTCTTCCAACAGATCGATATGCCGACCCACAGTTGGCTGAGTTAAACTTAGTTCTCGCGATGCAGCGGAAAGGCTGCCAGTTCTGGCAACTGATCTAAATGTGCGAATTAAATCCCAAGATATGCTCATATCTGACTATACAAATATTTATATCTAATATCAATATTTAGGTAATTTATAATCAAATATTTATGAGGCATCTTTTGTTTATCGCAAACGAACCCAAAAAAAGCGAACTAAAAACCAAAGGAAACAAAACATGTCACTCTTTACAAAATCAGCAATTGTAGCCGCAACAGTCTTCGGGCTTTCTTATTCGATTGGCCAATATAAATCTCAATCGATCTACACAGAGGTCACAATAGATGCGTCGACTGAAGCAGTATGGGCGGAGCTTACAAATACCAACGAATACGCAACTTGGAATCCCTTTATCAAGACTTTCAAAGGAGAGATTGTAGTGGGAAACCAATTGGACGTTACTATCCAGCCGCCAGATGGCTCAGCCATGCGGTTTTATCCGATCGTCCTAGAGGCAAGCCAAAATGAAGAACTGCGCTGGCTTGGGCATCTTGGTTTCAAAGGCGTCTTGGATGGAGAACATTATTTCAAACTTGAACAACAAGATGATGGCACAACTCTATTTCGCCAAGGCGAAACATTTACAGGAATGCTTTCCGATCTATTTTTTGTCTATGCAGGAGAGAATACCACCAAAGGGTTTGAGGCTATGAATGCAGCACTCAAGCAGCGCGTAGAAGCAAATACCTGAATTCAAAATGATTTCAACTAACCCCTGTCAACCCATTCGGTCGGGGGGTAGTTGAACGGCAGCTTTGTCCAGCAGACATTCACCGGCTGAAACATATTTTTCTTTTGCTTTGAGTCTGCTGCAATGTGCCCCCCAATTATTTCGCGGCTAAACGTTTGTCATCAAAGCAAAAGGCCGTCACCCAATCGGTGTTTAAGACGCCCAATTTGGCGCAGGCCGCTTGTGAGGCTAGGTTTTCGGCTTTGATTCCCGTATTGAAGGCCCTCATGCCCGCATTTTCCCACATATATTCAATCGCCATGGCCCCTAGCAAGCCCGCCAACCCCTGACCGCGATAGTCTTCGTGGGTTGCTAACACACCCCAAAAAGCTTCGGTCGCGCGGGGCGTATTGGGTGCGTGCATGGCATAGGATGCTGCGGTGGCCACAGGTACGCCGCTGGTGTCCACCGCGATCAGGTTGATCCCCGGAATAACGCTGCCCCGCATAACGTCCCCTGGCATCGTGGTTAATCCGCAGCTTTGGCATAACTCTACGGTGGCTTGGATCAGGGCTTTAGGTGTTGTCGCATTCAGTCGAACAATGGACAGGCCTTTAGGCACAGAGCGGCTGCTTAATAAGGCTTTGCTTGCCTCATAAGCGGCGCGGCCACCCCGATGATACTGGCTTTGCGCTGTACGCAGACCTTTGGTCGCTAATTCATCCAACAGCGACGCCACATCAGACTTAGGGCAATAAAAGCTCATCCCCAAACCTTGCAACCGCGCGAGGCTGGCCATGATCTTTGCAGTGTCCTCTTTAGGGTCGCTTAATGATACGACAGTTCCGTAGTAGGCATAACGGGGATGACCTTTGGTAAGATGCCATAGATCTTCACCGCGCCGAAGAAGTGCGTTTTGTGTGGGGTTTCCAAAAAGCTCTGTGTAAGACATCGCCAAGGCTCCGATTATCTAGTCGCTACGCGTACATAGGAACCATGATTGGTGTTAATTACCAATCATAATCGGTTTTAACGCCGTATTTTTTGCCCAAACACGACATTCGGGTTTACCTTCATAGGGGCAGTTCTCGGGCATTCGGGTAATTCTTGCATCCATCATCAAGACCTGTAAATTGGGAAAAATTGCACTCACCACAATATTTATCCGAAAGAATTCTTAATATGCCAGCTTTGCTTCCCACCGATTTTACCTGTGAGATTGTTTACCTCGGCTTGGTACACAACCGAAAGGAAACGTTGGCCTCAGAACCTGTTTTGCAGGCTATTGCGAGCTTTACGGGGTTTGAGGGTGAAGATCATGGTGGTTTAACGCGCGCGGCGTGTAGTCGGGTTTCATCGCAACACCCGCTTGGGACACAAATACGAAATGTGCGACAGTTTTCGATCATTAGTGTTGAGGAAATAGAGGCTGTTTCAGCCGAGATGGGTATCGAAAGCCTAAAACCAGAATGGATGGGGGCAAGCATCGTGGTGCGCGGGTTGCCAGATTTTACGCATATCCCACCGTCAAGCCGATTGCAAAATAGCGCAGGGACGACGCTGGTCGTAGATATGGAAAACCGCCCTTGCATGTATCCTGGCAAAGAAGTGGTAGAGCCGCACCATCCAGGTAAAGGTAAGCTATTGAAATCTGCAGCTAAAGGTAGGCGCGGTGTGACCGCTTGGGTGGAGCGTGAAGGATTGTTGAAAGTGGGCGATACATTTACGCTGCATGTGCCAGATCAACGAGGGTGGGCACCACAAAAAATGATTTAGTTTCAGGGTCTGTATGAACCAAATATTCAACAAGCCACATACTGACAGATAGTTACCCGTTATGACCAAGTTGTTGTGAAACGCGATAACATGTGATTTTATCTGATTATGAACAATCCATTCTTAAAAATTTCACACAGATACCTGATTATCGTAACATTCATAATGTTGCCAAACTTAGCACATGCCACTGGTGGCGTTTATTGTATGTCAAAGGATGAGCAGGCCCAAATCTCTATCGGCATGGGGCACGTACCAATTTATACGCCTATAAATTCCTATGCAAAATATGGTGACAAGGAATGGTCCAGCACCCCGCGTGATGGCGAAATGCAAATGGGTGACAGCCAAGGTATGGTTGAAGGTGAAAAACTGTCTGTTGATTTTGCGGACGAACAAATCATGGAAATTATCATATCTTTGCGTGTCGATGCATCTGGTCAGGAAGATAATGAGGACGGATATGAGGGCATATTGACGTTTGAAGACAACGTTCCTCATAAAGTTTATTGTTTGTTCGAATAGGCAGGTAATGGGGGGATTTACGACAGCGAAATGACCATCCACAGCCACATGATGGTAGGTAAAATTTTACTGATATAGAAAAGTTACCCAAATATCCCCTTAGCCCGCATAGCTGCCCGTGGCGTCAATTACCTATTATAATCGGTTCCACACTATTTTTACCACTGGCCGCTTTGAACTCTAAGCGGGCGTTTGACGGATCCCAAAATTGGTTAGCCTTACGCCTACCCATCGGGTACATAAGCATTGAACTTGTTTCCATCCAAGTCGCGAAAATATCCACCATAAAAGTCGTGGTTGCCTTGGGGGCCGGGCTTGCCCTCATTCGTCCCGCCCAAAGCAATGCATTTTGCGTGGATGGCGTCAACGTCGCTGCGACTCTTCATTCTCAGCGCGACCATGTTGCCGTTTCCTAGGGTTGCAGGCTGCCCATTAAATGGGCGCACGACGCACAGTGCGATGTCTTCCCGTGATGTGCCCCAGGCTGCCATTCCACCATGCTGCCAAAGCTTCTGGACGCCAATTATCTCAAACAGGTCGTCGAAAAGCTTCACCGCGCCATCTAGGTTATTCGTTCCAATAGTTACATAGCCAATCATCATGTTCTCGTCCCATTTCCATATTTGCGATTGTTTGTAACGTATTTAGGCCCCGTACTCTTCCCGCCAGATGCAGGAAATTCGGATAACCACGAGTAGAGCCACTATCTGAATGACCGCGAAAAAAACGTTGTCGAGATCCGGTTTCAGATTGGTCATCACGGTCATGGCTATGGCGATCGGTGCGGCGATAAGGTTCAGCCCGCGACTGATCCTGCGACAAAGCACAAGTGAGAACAGCGCCATTAGTATCGGAAATTCGGCCATGAGTCCGCCAAACAGCATCAGTCCCTCGGTGATTACAACACCGTCAATAACGCCCGACATGATTTGTTCAATCATTCCCGGTCGAGCTAATTCATGCATGTCGCGCGCGAATAAGTTAAGCATGTAGAATATCCATAGCGTTGAAAGTAGAGTGTTGTTATTGAGTTTGTGATTCCACATTTAGGGTGTTCTCCATTCAGAAATTTCAATAAGCGTCGTGCTTGACCGCTAAGTACATATAACAAAAACATATGTATATTGCCAAATTCCGTATCTACTATATACGTAAATCGATGATTCAAATGTCCAAATCTTTCGACTGGAACCAAGCAAGGGCATTCCTTGCAACTGCTGAGGAAGGCTCCCTTTCTGCAGCAGCTCGTTTGCTTGGCCAAAGGCAACCGACCTTAAGTCGGCAGGTCGCCAATTTGGAACAGGATCTTGGTGTCATGCTGTTTGAGCGCATCGGCCGCAGGTTAATGTTAACCCAGCCTGGCCTTGAATTACTTGAACACTTCAAGGCGATGGGGGCGGCAGCAAATCTTGTATCGCTGGCTGCATCAGGCCAATCACAGGCCATCGAAGGTCAGGTTTCCATTACAGCTACAAATGTCATGGCGACCTATCACTTGCCTCGGGTTTTACAACGGATAAGAGACGTGGCACCAGGTTTAAATATCAGTATTTCCGTCTCAGATGAGGTGCGTGATTTAATGCGACGAGAGGCGGATATTTCGATCCGGCATGCAAGGCCTGACCAAACGGACCTTATTGGCAAAAGGATTTGTGACGTGTCTGCCCATCTGTATGCATCCAGTGGATATCTCCAATCATATGGACACCCTGAAACTGCCGCCGATGTTTCAGAGGCAGATTTCATTGGTTTTGACAATCCTGAGCAATTACTTTCAGCACTGACAGCTCGAGGGCTATCTCTGACAAACCGTAACTTCAGGTTCGCCTCTGGAAGTGGCACGGCCTATCTGGCTATGGTGCGCGAAGGGCTTGGTATCGGCCTTATGTCGAAAGAAATAGCAGGAACGATGCCAGAACTGATACCGGTTCTTCCTGAACTCGACCCTATTGCAATCCCTGTTTGGCTTGTGACCCACCGTGAACTGCACACAAGTCGCCGAATACGCCTTGTTTTCGATCTGCTGGCCGAAAGTTTGCTTTGATCGAAGGCTGTAGCAGAGTAAGTGTTTGAACGGAGAATTCGCTGGGATGCGACCATGAAAAAAGTATTGCACAGCAAGTTTATCCAAGGCATGAAGAACTGGACAAGGTGCCATTTCGCTGCGAATGCATCAATGCCAGCTAACTGACACGAATGACCGCTTACATCGTTTCACCGCCGTACATGCATTCGCAGCATGGAACTCAGTTATAGGCCCAAATCTATGCAATAAATTCTAATAGTGCCGTTGCGGTTTGTGGTGTGCTCCGCACCAGTTTCTTGCGCGTTCATCTCTAGGCAGGGGATGTTAACACGAAAACAGCTTTTATGATGCGCCATTACAAGCAATCAGCGCATTTTTTGAATTTTCAGCTTGTCTAGTTTTGCTCTATTCTTAGTCGATTCCTCAGAACGTGTAAGAGATTTGGCAATCGCCTTTAAGCTCATGCCTTTTGTCACCAGCATATGCAACTTTTGAATTTCATCATTTGTCCAAGCTTGGCGGTGGCGTTCATAGCGTTCGGTCATTGGTTTCGTCTACCTTATTATAATGTTTGGGCTATCATAAAATATGACCATGCCGATGGTGTTAGTGCAATGGTAATATCCGCTTAATTTATTTGCGTGATCTTATTCACGTGCCCCATTTTGCGGCCTGCTTTGGCATCTGCCTTACCGTATAGGTGCAAGCCAACATTGGCGTCTTTTGACAAGGTTGCCACGTCCAGAACTTCATCACCGATCAGGTTGGTCATCATCACATTGGAATGACGTTCCCCGTCGCCCAAGGGCCAGCCAGCTACGGCGCGGATGTGTTGTTCAAACTGGTCAATGACGCAACCGTTTTGGGTCCAGTGACCTGAATTATGCACACGCGGTGCTATTTCATTTACGATCAGGCCTGATGGGGTCACGAACAGTTCCACACCCATGACACCTACATAATCCAGTGCATTCAGGATTTGCCCTGCCAGTATCACCGCATCCATGCGTTGTGATGTGTTCAGGTTTGCGGGCAGGGTGGTGGTGTGCAAAATACCGTCACGATGTACGTTTTCACCAGGGTCATAACAAACCACTTCGCCTGATTGTGATCTTGCGCCTATGACGGATATTTCAAGGGAAAAGTCGATGAAGCCTTCCAGCACACTTGGGGTATTGCCCAAAGCATCCCATGCTGCTTGCGCATCATCGGTTGTTTTCAAGCGTGATTGGCCCTTGCCATCATATCCAAAACGGCGGGTTTTTAGAATGGACGGCGCACCTACAGATGCAACTGCCGCCGCTAAATCCGCCGCCGTTTCTACATTGGCATAAGGGGCTACATTCAGGCCCAAACCAGACAGAAATGCTTTTTCAGTAATGCGGTCTTGGCTGGTTGCCAGCGCATTACGTGCGGGCAGAACGGGACGTAGGTATTCAACCGCGTCCAGTGCCTCGGCAGGGATGTTTTCAAACTCGAAAGTAATCACGTCAACGCTTTTGGCAAAAGCTGCCAGCGCATCCAGATCTGAATAGGGGGCAGTAGT
The DNA here is from genome assembly GCA_913061275.1 of uncultured Paracoccaceae bacterium. Lineage (GTDB taxonomy): Bacteria > Pseudomonadota > Alphaproteobacteria > Rhodobacterales > Rhodobacteraceae > Amylibacter. The sequence goes on from CAJXSR010000002.1 coordinate 27,522, forward strand.
GACACGATCTGCGACTTGTCCTGCAGGCGGGTTGGCACCCGGTTCAAAGATATGGCATTTAAAGCCTAGGCGTGACGCTGCAACTGACAGCATGCGCCCCAACTGGCCACCGCCCAGAATACCGATGGTGGCGCCTTGAGCCAGTGGTTTAGTCATCTGTTGGTTCTTCTTTAATTGAGGCTGAAAGGGCTTCGCGCCATGCTTCCAACCGCCCTGCCAAATCGGCATCATTATTGGCTAAAATACCTGCTGCCATCAGCCCTGCATTAGCAGCGCCAGCGGCCCCGATGGCCATTGTGCCCACAGGGAAACCCTTTGGCATTTGTACGATGGAATAAAGGCTGTCGATACCTGACAAAGCGCGTGTTTGAATAGGTACGCCCAAAACAGGCACACGGGTTTTTGACGCCATCATGCCAGGTAAATGTGCCGCACCACCCGCGCCTGCAATGATAACCTGCAAGCCGCGCGTTACAGCGGTTTTACCATATTCCCACAACCGATCAGGGGTGCGGTGGGCCGATACGATTTTAGTTTCATAAGCCACGCCTAGTTCGTCTAAAATAGTGGCGGCTTCTTTCATGGTTGGCCAATCAGATTGGCTGCCCATGATAATTCCAACTTTTACATCTGCCATGATCGTTTGTGCCTTTGTGCATCAGAAAGCGGGGGTATAAACCGAAAGCGGGGCTTTAGGCAATAATATCTGGTAAAATGTCGTCTTCTAGGCGTCGAATTTTGTCTTTTAGTAACAGTTTTTTACGTTTCATCCGTTGCAGGCGCATAATATCTGGGCTGACGCGTTCATGCAGGGCATCAATCGCATCGTCTAAATCCCTGTGATCTTGCTGCATTTGTACAAGTTCTGCGCGTAAAATCTCAATATGATCCATTCTGCCCAATTTGTCGGTCATAGCGGTAAGGTGCCTATCGTGTTGAATGAACCTTATTATTACCCCAAAAATAGGTCAGAACAAAGGCTCAATCTATTACCCCTTGAGAATTCCGCGTAAAGCCCCCATATTAAGCATAAGGTCGCCAAGTCTGGGGCCATACACAGTCGCTTTTAAAGGGCTATACTTATGACAAAAATATCTTTTGCCTCACACCCGTTTCTTTTGGGTTTTGAACAGTTGGATCGCCTTGTGGAACGCACAGCGAAATCTGGCAACGAAGGCTACCCCCCTTACAACATCGAACAAAGTGCCGATAACACCTATCGCATTACACTGGCTGTTGCGGGTTTTCGTGAAGAAGACCTATCAATTACGCTGGAAAATGCCCAACTGGTGATCCGTGGGCGTCAAGTAGATGACGCTGATGGGCGCATATTTCTGCATCGCGGAATAGCGGCGCGGCAATTCCAACGCAGTTTCGTGTTGGCAGACGGTGTAGAGGTTGGTGGCGCGTCGATGGAAAATGGGTTGTTGCATGTGGATTTGCAAGGCTCTGTGCCTGATGCGGTTGTTCAAACCATATCTATTAAAAAGAAATAGAGGGTAAAATGGATACGAAATTCGATTTTGCGAAGCATGGTATTGAACGCAAAGCATATGTGCGCACAGTTGCATATGCAGACTTGCCCGAAGATATGCAGGCGGAAACCAAAGGGTATGAGGTGGTCTACGCCATCCATTCTGAAGACGGCGAACGTCTGGCTTTGGTCAAAGACCGCGAACTGGCTTTTGCGGTGGCGCGTACCAATGATTTCACACCTGTAAGCGTGCATTAGTCGCATTTTATAGCACCCGTAGGTAAGTTTTAATCCGCATGACAACCTGTGGTAATGCAACCTATGTGTTCCATTACATATTGACTGTTAATTTTGTCTATAAAATGCTATCACTCAAACGCATATAGGTTTTATCACCACTTTCGTAACCTTCAACCAATGGAGGAGCGATTTGCGGTAACCACTTAGGGCGTGTGCGGGCTTGCCAAATATAAAGGGAACAAGCGGTAGTGACACTATCGATGTCACCAGTGATGTGGGTACTCTTAATGGTACACCGCAGGGTACCCCTATTAACAACGTTCGTGCAAAGGGTGGCGCGGATACAATCTCTATTACCGATAGTACTATCACAGGTGTTGTTAACAGCGGTGGTGGTCAAGATGTAGTAACCATTCAAGGTTCCAGTATCGGAACAATCAGGCTTGGAGGTGGTGCAGATACATTAGATTTTATCAATTCTTCCGCCAGCAGTATTTCGGGCGAGAATGGGACTGATGCCTTAAATTTACCTGTCGGAACAGTGGTTACCGATGCAACCCATGGTACATTTACCACGACACTTGGTGGTAGTTATAGCCTTTCTAGTGGCTCATTCACCTTACCAACAGGCCAAACTGTTACTTATACTGAGGTTGAAAGCGGCGTTGGAATACCGTGCTTTACACCCGGTACTATGATTACAACACCAAAGGGGCCTAAACCGATAGAACAGCTATCAGTTGGTGATCTGGTGATAACCCAAGATCATGGGTTGCAGGCTATTCGCTGGATCGGTGAAAAGAAAATTACCGGCGCGCGTTTGTTTGCCTACCCACAGTTACAGCCCATTCGTATAAAAAAAGACGCTTTTGGTGTTGGAAAGCCTAATGGTGATTTATTGGTTTCACCACAGCACCGAATGGTTATTTCGGATGCATTGGGCGAATTGTTATATGGCAGTCAAAATTGCCTGCTTTGTGCCAAGTCACTTTTGGATCATCCCAGTATTGAAGTCGCGAAAATTCCCACTACGACCTATATCCATATCATGTTTGACCAGCATCAAATCATCTATGCCAATGGGTGTGCTACAGAAAGCTTTCATCCAGGTTCTTATATTTTGGATACGATGGAAGTCGCCATTCAAGAAGAAATATATGAAATCTTTCCAGAACTTAAAGACAGTGTTGCTGCAAAAACTTACGGCCCGTCGGCATTACCCGCCCTTAGTATCAATGACGGTATCGCGTTTATGGAACAAATCACACTGCATTAGGGATTGTGTGTTTTGGGTTTTTTATAAGGTTTTGGCGTAAAAAAAGCCCACTTAATAAAACGGGCTTTTAGGTTTTCAGAATGTATAGGTTAACCTTTAATCAACCCCATGCTTTCCAGTGTCAAAATGACCTGATGCGCACAGTTATCAACCTCTACATTTTCGGTTTCTAAGCTAATCTCTGGATTTTGGGGCACATCATAAGGGTCTGAAATACCTGTGAATTCTTTTATTTTACCTTCGCGTGCCAGTTTATAAAGCCCCTTGCGATCACGGCGTTCACATTCTTCAAGAGATGTGGCAACATGCACTTCGATAAAGGCGCCGAACGCCTCAATATCTTCACGTACTGCGCGGCGCGTTGTGGCATAGGGTGCGATAGGTGCACAAATTGCGATGCCGCCGTTCTTGGTTATTTCAGAGGCCACATAACCGATGCGACGAATGTTCAGATCGCGGTGTTCTTTGGAAAAGCCCAACTCGGATGATAGGTTTTTGCGCACGATGTCACCATCTAACAAAGTTACAGGACGGCCACCCATTTCCATTAGTTTGACCATTAGCGCGTTGGCAACGGTGGATTTACCAGAGCCAGAGAAGCCTGTGAAAAACACGGTGAAACCCTGTTTGGAACGTGCGGGTTTAGATTTGCGTAATTCGCTAACAACAGCAGGAAATGAGAACCATTCGGGAATTTCTAGACCTTCCGACAAACGTCGGCGCAGTTCTGTGCCAGAGATATTCAGGATGGTAACATTTTCCTTATCTTCAATCTCATCTATAGCTTCATACTGGGCGCGTTCCTGAACAAAGACCATATGTTTGAAATCGACCATTTCAATGCCCATTTCTGTCTGATGCTCACGGAATAAATCTTGTGCATCATAAGGCCCGTAAAAATCTTCGCCTTGGCTGTTTTTGCCGGGGCCTGCGTGATCGCGGCCAACAATAAAGTGGGTGCAACCGTGGTTACGGCGGATCAGCCCGTGCCAAACCGCTTCGCGTGGGCCAGCCATGCGCATTGCAAGGTTCAACAAGCTCATGGATGTGGTTGATGACGGGTACTGATCCAGCACCGCTTCATAGCAACGCACACGGGTAAAGTGGTCGATGTCACCGGGCTTTGTAAGGCCGACAATAGGATGGATCAGCAAATTGGCTTGGGCTTCTTTGGCAGCACGGAAGGTCAGTTCTTGGTGCGCGCGGTGCAATGGGTTGCGGGTTTGAAATGCCACGATGCGACGCCAACCGACTTTGCGGAAAAACGAGCGTAACTCGTTCGGGCTGTCGCGGCGTGCGCGAAAATCGTAATGGGTTATGGTGTTGATACCGGTAATTTTACCGCCCAGATATACAGCACCTGCTGTGTTATGCAGATAATTCACGGCAGGATGTGCAATGTCATCGGCACCAAAGACCATTTCGGCCTCTTTGCTTTTATCGGGCGTATAGATGTCGGACACATCCAAGATTGCCAAAATCACACCTTCCAAATCGCGCAATGCAATTTTTTGACCTGCTTCCAGCTTATCTGCAAAACCTTGCCCTACATCCAGTGTGATCGGCATTGGCCATAAAGTGCCATCTGCAAGGCGCATGTTTTCAACGACTGAACTATAATCAGCCTCATTTAAAAAGCCTGTAAGCGGATAAAAACCGCCGTTCATCAACAGTTCCAAATCACAGATTTGACGTGGTGTCAGATCCCATGAAGGTAATTGGGCGGCTTGTTGTTTTAATTTATCCGCTTCATCAAAAGGGGCAAATAATTCAGGTACGGGTAGAAGGTTTTCAGCAGTCATTGTCGGTTCCAGATATAAATATTAAGTGTCAAATACACCTACGCGCGGATATTACAAGTTTTCGTGTTTAAAATAGGACGAAATCGTGGTGAAAATGCCCCTGTTGGAACAGGGGTTAGTGTTAGATTGCGGTTATGGAACGGTTTACTCTTGTTCAGCAATAAACCTTTCAGCTTCCAATGCTGCCATACATCCCATACCCGCAGAAGTGACTGCTTGGCGGTACAAATGATCGGTTAAATCCCCTGCTGCAAAAACACCGGGAATGGATGTGGCAGTGCTATCAGGGTTGGTTACCACATAGCCGCCCATGTGGGTTTCTAGCTGGTCTATTACCAATTCATTGGCAGGTGAGTGCCCGATGGCCACAAAAACACCCTTACAGGTCATTTCGGTAATTTCGCCAGTTTTAGTATTTTCGACTTTGATACCTTCAACACCCAATGGCATGTCAGTGCCGGTAACCTCGATCAATTCGTGAAACCACAAAGGTTCGATCTTGTCGTTTTTCATCAAACGGTCGATCAGGATTTTTTCGGCGCGCAATTCATCGCGGCGATGGATCAATGTAACCTTGGACGCAAAGTTTGTTAGAAACAAAGCTTCTTCTACGGCGGTGTTACCACCGCCGATCACAACAATTTCTTGGCCTTTGTAAAAGAACCCGTCACATGTGGCACAAGCCGACACGCCGAAGCCTTTGAATTTTTCTTCTGTTTCCAACCCCAACCACTTGGCCCGCGCGCCTGTGGCCAGAATAACCGCATCGGCCGTGTAGGTTGTGCCGCTGTCACCGATGGCCGTGAAGGGGCGCTTGGACAGGTCAAGATCGGTGATGATGTCGCCGATAATTTCTGTTCCTACAGCTTTGGCGTGGGCTTCCATGCGCAACATTAAATCTGGGCCTTGAACTTCGGTATCACCCGGCCAGTTTTCAACTTCTGTTGTTGTGGTCAACTGTCCGCCTGGCTCAATACCTTGCACCAAAATTGGTTCCAGCATAGCGCGTGAGCCGTAAACGCCCGCAGTATACCCCGCAGGGCCAGAACCGATGATTAATAGTTTTGTGTGGCGGGTATCAGACATGTTGTGACTCACTTAAATTTCGGGTTTTGCAATCTATATAGTGCTGGTGGGTGGAAAGGGAAAGCCATCCTGATACTGCAATATAAATTAGAATACTTTATCTTTTACCCCAGCTATGTAATAAAATTACAAAACCACGAAACAAATGAAAAGAGCCAACTATGGTATCGTCTAAGCTAGATGCAATCGATCTAAAACTTCTGCATTTGTTGCAGGAAGACGGACGTATGACCAATGTTGATCTGGCTAAATCTGTGGGTATTTCGGCCCCGCCGTGCTTGCGCCGAATACGCGCTTTGCAAGATCAGGGATATATTCAGGGTTTTCATGCGGATGTGAATGAAAAGGCTTTGGGGTTTGAGGTAAAAGCGTTCGCAATGGTCGGGCTGCATTCGCAGGCTGAAGTGGATTTAAGCGCGTTTGAAGAACGCTGCCGAAATTGGCCATTGGTGCGTGAATGTCATATGCTAAACGGTGAGATAGACTTTATTTTGAAGTGCCTATCACCTGATCTGTCCAGCTTTCAAAGCTTTATCACCGAAGAATTAACCTCGGCTGATAATGTGGCGAGTGTGAAAACGTCGCTTGTCATACGCGGTGCGAAAGACAAGCCGGGTGTGCCGTTTTCAGTTATCGCAAATAACGATTAAGCGGCTTCGTATTGTTTATCCTTGTCCGAAAAAGCAACTGGGCGTGTATTTTTATCCCAAGGCATATCAAGTTTCTTGTCTTCGGCTTCTTTAATTGCCTGTCTTAACCAACGTTTATCCGTTTTCATTTTCGGCTCCTTTAACTTTTTCATTTCCCCGCTACTGTCTTTTTTAAGCGGATAGGCCTTTTGGCGACCCTTAACTTTAATTTACCAAACATTCTGACCTTAAAAGGGCGGATTAAAGATTAATTAAAAACTATTTCTGATGGATTCTTGTGGATTGTGTCCGCTTTGGAAACAATAAGGTAACTGATTATTAATAAACAATAAAACTAATAAGTATGCGAAAACTAGCCATTGAAACGGGCCTGTTTAAGGCGTGAATTAGGCGTATCTTGGTCAAATGTTAGGCTGTTTGTGCTGAATTCTGGATTACATTCGAATAACCGAGATCAATCGACCATAATCCGCTTCGCTATTGTGACAGGTGCGGCGGTAGGAATAGAATCTGTCCGCATCAGAATATGTGCAATGCCCAGTCCATTCGCAATGCCCTACACCTGCCTTACGCAGTTGGTGCAGACAGAATGCAGGCAAATCAAACTGCATTCGGTCTTTTATGCCTTGGGCAAAAAAACGGCTGTATGTGTTATCACTGGCAATGAAATCTTCAAAGAACTCTGGCCCAACCTCATAGGCGCGTTGGCTGATAGTTGGGCCAACAACTGCCGTGATATTTTTGCGTTTCGCCCCTAGATCTTCCATTGCGTTGACCGTTGCCTGTGAAATGCCGCCAATGGCACCTTTCCAACCAGAGTGGGCGGCCCCTATGACACCTGCATGAGGGTCTGAAAATAAAATCGGGGCGCAATCAGCGGTAAGTATACCAAGGGCTATACTGGATTTGTTTGTGACCATCGCATCGGCTTTGGCTTGTTTGGGGTCGCTGTCATCCGTTAAAGTTGCAACTTGGGTGGAATGTACCTGATGCACAGAATTTAGATTGTTCAAACTTACCTGCATTGCTTCGGCCGCAAGTGTGCGGTTTGTTTGAACATAGTCGCGCTCATCATTTGAACCTTGTCCGCAATTTAGCCCCGCATATATGCCTTTTGACTCCCCGCCTTTTCGGGTGAAAAACCCATGTTTGGTGGTTAGCACATCGGATGTGAGGATTTCTAAACTCATATGTCAAACCCCATTGGCTGTGGTGCCCCTTTGGGGCTGATTGCAAGCACTTTGAAAAGGTGCCCCATTTCATCAGGGTGGGTCAAGCGGCGGTGGGCGGTTATGTGGTTTTCTAACGCATCGCCATCAAGCCCTGCGGCTAAAGATTGCGCGCGCGGGGTTATGCCAAGCCGTTCCAGAAAAACGCCCTGTGCGGTTACTTTGCTGACCTGTGCAAATTTACTGGCAGCGTCACTTAGTGATTTGAAATTCACATGCGCGGTTAAGTCTGATGCACCGCAATTTAGCAATGGGTCTGCTTTGGTGTGGTGTTTTACCGCCTGAAAACTGTCGCCGACAGGGTTTTCATCGCCATAATCTATCACCAATGCAGCCCCGCCAAAGGCCCCAATGATCCGTGCAATGTCTGATATGATGGCAACTGCACTGGGGCAAAGTTCTAAGATAGTTCCAAGCGGGGCGTCTGCAAACACGGATGTTGGTGTTTGGGCTGCCAGAATAAACCCTAACGCGCCGTTTTTGGCCCCTATCATATGTTCCTGCCAGCCATGTTCAGTACGACTATATTGGCGGATTGGCAGGCAATCAAAAAATTCATTGGCGACAAGAAATAAGGGCTGTTCTGGTAGGGCGGTAACTGTGTTGACCCAAGTCACATCGTAATCATCCAGCGTTTTAGCTTGAACCGCTTGTAGTTCTGGGCTGGCTTCAACCAATATTATTTCTGCGGCTTGGTGAAACCCTGAAATTGCTTTTGTAGTCCGTAATATGTCGGCCATTAAAACCCCGCGCCCCGGCCCAAGTTCAGCAAGCGTAAAGCGGGAAGGTTGGCCTTGGTCTATCCAGTTTTGTGCCAAACACAATCCTAACATTTCACCATACATCTGGCTGATTTCAGGGGAGGTAATAAAATCCCCGCCTGCGCCGATAGGGCGTTGGGTTGTGTAATAGCCATATTTCGGGTGCAACAGGCATTGGGTCATATACTCTGCAATGGTGATCGGCCCTGACCGTTCTATTTGGCCCAACAGTATTTCGGTAAGTTTGGTCATGTCCGTTTGCGTACATATAGGATTAGTGCAATCCCTATTATAATCATCGGCATAGACAGGATTTGGCCCATAGACAGGCCTTGGCTGTCAAAAGTTTGGCCGAAACGGATAACATGGCCCCATGGATTGGTGGGGCCGATAAATTGTGCATCCCCTTGACGAACCCCCTCAATTAGGGTGCGTGCAGTACCGTATCCGATAAAGAAGATGCCGATGATTTGGCCCGGTATTTTGAACCATCCACGTTTAAATACCAAAAACGCGATTATAATAAATAGGATGATACCTTCTAGGAAAGCTTCATATAATTGTGAGGGGTGGCGGGCGCAGACATCACTTAGCCACCAGATAGGGCAGTCTTGTGCTGCATAACCCGGAAAAACCATGCCCCAAGGAAGGTCGGTTGGGCGGCCCCAAAGCTCTGCATTAATAAAGTTAGCAATGCGCACCAGAAACAACCCGAAAGTGGCGGAAAACGCCATTGCATCGCCCACAGACCACGGGTTTAGTTTGTTTTTCCAGCAAAATAGTAGCCCAGATGCGATTACACCTAGGAAACCACCATGAAACGATAGGCCGCCTTCCCATATGCGGATGATTTGTGCGGGATTTTCCAGAAAAAAACTGAAGTTGTAGAACAACACATAGCCAACACGGCCACCTAAAATTGTACCCAAAATCATCCAAGTTAGCAGATCTTCGATTTGCGGCTTTGAAATTGGCGCTTTGTTGCCGTTCCATAGGGATGTGGTTTTTACTAGGCGGTTCATCCACCATGTTGCCAGTAAAAAAGCAGCGATATAAGATAAAGCGTACCATCGAATAGCCAGCGTAAACCCAAAAACCTGAAATGAGATCAGAATGGGGTCAATATCTGGGAACGGTATAAGAGACGAAAATAACATTCCCTTTCGTCGACGCGAATGGGTGTTTTGTCAAGCGGGTCTTGGCTTTTTCTATGTAAGACACCATATAGTGAGTAACAGTATTTAACGGAGTTAAAGAAAATGCAAACGCGCAATAAGTTTTTCGAAGATGCAAGCCAGTTGATGAGTAATGCAATGGGTGTTGCCCAGGGGGCTAAAACCGAAGCTGAAAATGCAGCTAAATCAATGATGGACCGCTGGTTGGCCGACCGTGATTTTGTGACCCGTGAAGAATTTGATGCGGTGCGTTTGATGGCCCAGAAAGCCCGCGAAGAAAATGCGGCCCTTCTGGTGCGTATTGATGCGTTGGAAGCTTCAAAAAAACCCGCTGTTAAAAAAGCGGCTGCTAAAAAGCCAGCCGCTAAGAAATAATACGGGTGTTAGCCACAACAAGCTTTGCCAAGAGCTTTTAGGCGCCAGTAATTATAAGGTAGGGGTGCCAAGAAACCTGCGGTCAGCATCAAGGGTAAAACTGCCAGATTAATCTTTGCCCCGCCTGTGACCATGACATCGACGATATTCATCGCCGCTTCCATGGCAATCATAGAGATAAGCGACATGCCTATCGCGGTCTTAAAAGCCAAGCTTAGAATCATTTGGCGCGAAAGAATTATGGTTTCCAAAGCGATTGATGTCAAAAGGCCATTCACAATGGCTAAGATCATAATTGCAAGTGTAGGCCACGGTATGCCGCTGATTTGGAAGAATAATATTGTTCCTATATCCCCAATGGAACAACCGATCAGGCACCATGTTGTGTTAATGCAAGCTTGCCGCCATTTGGCGCGGTCCCGCCAGTCAATGCCAAGGGTTTTTGTAAGAGCAGTCATTTTATTACCTTTTAACGGTGTGTTTATTCGTATATACCACCTCCAGTAACTGGAAGGCCAAGCGGGAAATTAAATGAATATCGGCGAGATTTCTAAAAAGGCTGATTTGCCTACAAAAACTGTACGTTATTATGCGGATGTAGGTTTGGTTAAGCCAACGGGGCGTACGGATGCAGGGTATCGTACCTACGATGAAAAAGCTTTGCGCAAACTGATTTTTGTGCGCCGATCACGTGCGATGGGGTTTTCTGTACAGGAATGCCGAAAGCTGCTTGGTTTGTATGAAGATCAGGGTCGCGCCAGTTCAGAAGTGCGCGAAATTGCAAAGCAGCATTTGGTGGAAATTAATGAGAAGTTAAGCGAATTAAAGAAACTCCAAAAAGAGCTGTCGATGCTGGTTCACAGCTGCAAAGGCGATAATCGCCCAGATTGCCCGATCATTGATGCACTGGGCCGTGGGTAAGTAAAATAACCTGTGGATAGGTGTATCTTTTCTGTGGGTATAATCAGTTAACCTAAAGTTTTACCTTTACAGAACGTTATTTGTGTCACACCATATGTAGTAAGCAGCGTGGTAAAAACCGCGATACTTAGCGAAGTTCACTAATATGGTGGGCGTCGTCCTCATAAAACAAAAGACTAGAGGGGCAGGCATATGGCAAACACAGAATACTATCTGGGCGCAGGTGATGTTCACCCAATCGATGTGGTCGAAACACTAGCAGAACACTATGACTGGGATTTTGACAGGGTTGCAGAAGATCAGATCGCAATGGCGGTTGAAGGGTCTTGGCGTACTTATTCGATAACATTGGCATGGTCTGCATTTGACGATACTTTACGTATGGTTTGTACATTTGAAATGGATCCCCCAAGTGCAACGCTTCCAGCACTTTATCATGCTTTGAATGAGGCAAATGATATATGCTGGGCCGGCTCATTTTCACATTGGGCCGATCAACGCCTGATGGTGTATCGTTATGGTTTGCTGTTGGCTGGGGATGTAAGTGCTGGCCCTGAACAGATTGACCAGATGCTAACCGCAGCGGTTGCTGCGTGTGAGCGGTTTTACCCTGCGTTTCAACTGGTTTGTTGGGGTAACAGCACGGTCAAAGATGCAATGAACATAGCAATGACAGAAGCTTACGGTCGCGCTTGATTTTTATCAAAGTTTGTTTGATTGTCGCCTAGAATAATAGGGTGATACATATGACACTTTCTTACATTAATGAAAATGGTTTGGTTCTTTTGGGCTGCGGTAAAATGGGCTCTGCTATGTTGCAGGGTTGGTTGGCAGAGGGTGTGAAACCTACCGCTGTTACCATCATTGATCCATATCCGTCTGACTGGGTAAAAGCGCAAGGTGTTGCGGTAAATACAGATTTACCAAACACACCTGCGGTTTGCATTCTGGCAGTTAAACCACAAATGATGGGCAAGGCCTTGCCACAGCTTCAGGCATTGGGAAATGGGGATACGCTGTTTATCTCTATTGCTGCTGGCACATCTATTGCCAGCTTTGAAGCAGTGTTGGGCGCACAAACCCCGATTATTCGTGCCATGCCAAACACACCTGCCGCCGTTGGGCGTGGCATTACCGCCTTGATCGGTAATAGCCACAGCAGTAAGGCGCAAATGGATATGGCTGACGTTTTACTATCCGCCGTCGGGCAAACGGTGCGGCTGGATAACGAAGGGCAAATGGATGCGGTCACTGCGTTGTCAGGCTCTGGCCCTGCCTATGTGTTTCATCTGATAGAAACAATGGCGGTTGCCGGTGTGGCGCAAGGTTTGCCTGCTCAGATGGCGATGAAATTAGCTAAGGCAACGGTTGCGGGGGCAGGTGATTTGGCCGAACAATCGGATGAAGATCCAGCACAATTACGGGTGAATGTGACCTCGCCTGCGGGTACTACAGCGGCAGCACTAGAGGTGTTAATGGATGCTGAAACAGGGTTTCCAAAAGTTGTCAGTGCAGGGATAAAAGCCGCCGCTGATCGCAGTAAGGAACTGGGAAAATAAGATGACCGAAATTACATTCGACGATTTTCTGGCCGTTGATATTCGTGTGGGCATTATTACCCGCGCGGAACCTTTTCCTGAAGCTCGCAAACCTGCCTATAAGCTTTGGGTTGATATGGGGGGTGATTTGGGTGTTAAAAAATCATCGGCCCAGATTACAGTACATTATGATGTGGAAACACTTCTTGGCCGCAAAGTGATGGCTGTTGTGAACTTCCCACCGCGCCAAATAGGCCCTGTGATGTCTGAAATTCTGGTACTGGGTGTACCTGATACGGATGGTGAAGTGGTGTTACTGGCACCTGATCTGGATGTACCCGTAGGGGGCCGATTGTTCTAAGGTTGAGATAAATATGACTGTAAAAGCAACGCGGCTGTTGAATGCGCCGATTATCCAACCCCATATGGATGCGCGTATGGGCGATAATATCAACAATCCATCCATCATACGCGTACCCGATTGGGTGGAAAACCCACTGGGCCGTTATTATTTGTATTTTTCCGATCACAAGGGCCAATATATCCGTATGGCTTATGCCGATGATGTGCTTGGCCCTTGGAAGATGTATGTGCCTGGTGTGATGGATGTGGCCGCGTCTATGTTTGAACCCGTTGACCCACCTGAACCCCCAATAAGTGAACGCCCCGCTTGGGCGGTGTCATTGGAAGGGGGCTATATTTATGCCCATATTGCATCGCCTGATGTGCATGCGGATGATGAAAACCGTCAATTTCGCATGTATTATCACGGGCTTTTGGCAAATGGCGATCAACAAACGCGCATTTCTTATTCACCTGACGGGTTGGTTTTTACGCCCCGTGCACCGCTATTGGGGCCGCCTTATTTTCGTGCATTTTCATATGGTAATTGGATATATGTTATCAGTTGGTCTGGGGTGTTTTTACGGTCGCGTTCTTGGGATGGGCCGTTTGAGACAGGGCCGACTTTGCCCGATGTTAATAGGGCTGGGAATTCGGATCGGCTAATCCGCCATGCCGAGGTTCATGTCAGGGGTGGTATTTTACATATCTTTTTTACCTGCATTGGCGATTGCCCAGAACGTATTTTTCATTCTTCGATAGTCTTATCGCCCGATTGGAAAATTTGGCATGCACGCACGCCAACGCTTGTTTTGGAACCTGAACTAAAGTGGGAAGGTGTTGATCTTGCAGTGATGCAATCAAAGATCGGGGCGTCGCATAATCGACTGCATGCATTGCTTGATCCGTGTGTTTTTGCAGATGGTGGTAAAACCTATCTGTTGTATTGCGGTGCTGCTGAAAGTGGCGGGATCGGTGTGGCCGAACTGACGTTTTAACTTGCGCGTTTGACCAAAACACTGCCTACAGAATATCCAGCCCCGAATGAACAGATTAACCCCAGATCATCTTTGTTAAGGTTATCGGAATGCTGTGAAAAGGCGATGATAGACCCCGCAGATGAGGTGTTTGCGTAGTCTTGCAAAATATTCGGCTGCTCGCCTTCTTCGGGGGTGCGCCCTAAAACTTTACGCCCGATAAAATCATTCATCGCTTTGTTGGCCTGATGCAGCCAAAGGCGTTTCAGCTTGGACGCGTCAACTTTCTCGGATGCAAGGTGGTCAAGGATGTGATTGGATACCATCGGGACAACTTGTTTAAACACTTTACGGCCCTCTTGCATAAATTGCATGTCGCGCTGGTCGGTTAGACCTTCGGGCAGGGATCGGCGCAAAAAACCGTTGTTATTGCGTATGTTATTGGAAAATTGTGTGGCGCATTTGGTGGATATAACTTCAAAATGCGCAACTTTGGCATCCTCTAGACGCTCTAGGAAAGTGGCCGTGCAGACGTCACCAAAAATGAAGTGGCAATCGCGGTCACGCCATTCCAAATGGCCTGAACATATCTCAGGATTGACCACTAATGCAGAACGTATGGAACCTGCTTTTATCATGTCGGTTGCGGATTGAATGCCGAATGTGGCCGATGAACAGGCAACGTTCATATCGAACCCGAATCCAGAGGTGCCCAACAGGTCTTGCACCTCAACCGCGATGGCAGGATAGGCACGTTCATGGTTAGATGCAGCGACTATTATGCAATCAACATCTGCAGCTGTTTTTCCACTTTGTTTCAAAGCTTTAACACATGCGTCTACGGCCATTTCGGCCATTATACTTGGTGCATCATCATCGCGCTTTGGTAAAGATGGGTGCATTATATTAGGGTCTAATATACCAGATTTATCCATCACATAGCGTTGGGTTATGCCGCTTGCAGCAAAGATGAAATCGGACGAGGAATGCTCTTTTGCCACTATTTCACCGCGTTCAATTAAGTCATTGTTTTCAAAATTAAACTTATCCGCATATGCATTAAACGCTTTGACCAACTCATCATTGGTGATGACCTCTTTCGGTGTGAAAACACCCGTACCTGTGATTGCGACTTTATACATGGTGGAACCCCTTTGAGGTCAGTATCGGGATTGGGCGAAAATGGTCAAGAGTGACGCGGGGGCATGGATATTAAATGCGTATGAAAAGGTGCGAGCTTTAAGGCTATGTGTGAAGTAGGAATGGTGATTGGTAGTTAATAGGCAGGGCTAAAGCACATCTATAGGGGTTTGCTACGCATTCACCTGCCAGATCACTGGAGGGGGTTGAACACAAATACCTGCGTTATTCCTATCGGTTAATGGATCGCGTATTTTACACGATACCATTCTAATACTCCTGTAATGCCCTGACTTCTATTTCGCCTTCAGCCATGTTTTGGATGGCTTTGGCGGCGGCGTTGGATGCAGCGGCGGTGGTGTAATAGGCGATTTTACCGTATAGGGCGGCAGCGCGAATGTGCCTGCTGTCAGCTAGTGATTGCGTGCCTTCGGTGGTGTTAAAAATCAGATCGACCTGTCCGTCTGTTAACATATCGGCAATATTCGGGCGGCCTTCATAAACTTTTAACGCTTTGGTATTAGCAATACCATTGTCGGCTAACCACGTCGATGTACCACCCGTTGCAAGGATGGTGAAACCAAGGTCGGTTAGGATTGTGGCAGCCTCTAAGATAAGTTCTGATTTATCGGCAGGTTTGACCGAGATAAACACGGTACCCTTGCTAGGTAAGGGCGTGCCAGCACCAAGTTGTGACTTCAGGAATGCACGGGCAAAGGTTTTGTCCAGCCCCATGACCTCACCCGTTGAACGCATTTCGGGGCCTAATAGCGGATCAACACCAGGGAAGCGGTTGAAGGGTAATACTGCCTCTTTTACCGCAAAATGTTCAGTGTGCGGTGATTTCAGATCGAACGCATCCAGCTTTTCACCTGCCATAATACGCGCAGCAATAGCGGCGATGGGGCTGTTCACGGCTTTGGCCACAAAGGGAACTGTGCGCGATGCACGCGGATTGACCTCTAATATAAAGATAACATCGTCTTTGATTGCGAACTGCACGTTCATCAGACCGACTACATTCAGACCGAGGGCCATAGCTTCGGTTTGACGTTTCATTTCTTCGATCAGTTCGTCTGACAAAGAATAGGGGGGCAGTGAGCACGCACTGTCGCCAGAGTGCACACCTGCTTCCTCGATGTGTTGCATAATGCCTGCAACATGGACGTTTTCACCGTCGCATAGCGCATCTACATCAACCTCGATGGCACCAACAAGGTAGCTGTCCAGCAATACGGGGCTGTCGCCCGAGACTTTGACGGCCTCGTTGATGTAGCGTTTCAGTTGTGCGTCATCGCGGATAATTTCCATGGCGCGGCCACCCAAAACGTAGGATGGGCGGATCACCAGTGGGTAACCCACATCTTTTGCGATAACGAAAGCTTCTTCACCGGAATGGGCGATGCCATTATAGGGCTGCTTCAGGTTCAGGTCTTCCAATAGTTTTTGGAAGCGTTCGCGGTCTTCGGCCAGATCGATAGCATCTGGTGTGGTCCCAAGGATAGGGATGCCTTCAGCTTCTAGGGCGTTAGCCAGTTTCAGTGGGGTCTGGCCGCCAAATTGTACGATAACGCCGTGCAAAGTACCATTTTCCAATTCCACACGCAGAATTTCCATGACGTGTTCCATGGTTAATGGTTCAAAATATAAGCGATCCGAAGTGTCGTAATCGGTTGATACGGTTTCGGGGTTACAGTTGACCATGATCGTTTCATAGCCTTGTTCTGTCAGCGCGTAACAAGCGTGGCAGCAGCAGTAATCAAATTCGATACCTTGGCCGATGCGGTTAGGGCCACCGCCCAATATGACAACTTTCTTGCGGTCGGATGGGCGCGCTTCGCATTCAACTTCACCCATCGCATCTGCCTCGTATGTGGAATACATATAGGGTGTTTGCGCCTCGAATTCGGCTGCACATGTGTCGATGCGTTTAAAGACAGCAACCACGCCAAGCTTGGTGCGCGCAATGCGAATGTCGCGTTCTTTAGTGCCTGTCAATGTAGCAAGCCGTGCATCTGTGAAGCCGTACATTTTTAGGCGACGCATAGCGTTTTTATTTGTTGGCAATCCATCCAAGCGGATGTTTTGTTCTATCGCAATAATTTCACGGATGCGGGCAAGAAACCACGGGTCGAATTTTGTGAGTTCAAATATCTCTTCATCAGAGAAACCGAACCGCATTGAGTGCGCGATGTAAAGGATACGGTCAGGGGTTTGTTCTGACATTGCACGGGTCAGGTTTTTATCGATGGCTTCTTGTGCAGCCGGATTTGCACCGACCAACATGAAAGGCAGAAAACCTGATGGATCATCTACACGGATGATGTCTGCGTCTGTTGGCATACCGTCAATGTCAATTTCATCAAAACCTGTCAGGTCGTTTTCCATCGAGGCAAGTGCTTTTTGCAAACTCTCATGAATGGTTCGACCGACAGACATAACCTCGCCCACAGATTTCATTGCCGTGGTCAGATTGTTTTCAGCACCTGGAAATTTTTCAAAGGCAAAGCGCGGGATTTTGGTAACCACATAATCGATAGTAGGTTCAAACGATGCAGGCGTTACTTTGGTGATGTCATTGTCCAGCTCATCAAGCGTGTAGCCCACGGCAAGTTTGGCGGCGATTTTGGCGATGGGAAAGCCTGTGGCTTTGGATGCCAAGGCGGATGAGCGTGATACGCGCGGGTTCATTTCAATAACAACCATACGGCCGTCCGCAGGGTTTACTGCCCATTGTACGTTCGATCCACCTGTTTCAACGCCGATTTCACGTAATACGTTGATCGAATGCGTGCGCATCATCTGGTATTCTTTATCTGTCAGCGTAAGTGCGGGCGCGACTGTGATACTGTCGCCTGTGTGCACGCCCATAGGGTCGATGTTTTCAATCGCGCATATGATGATGGCGTTGTCGGCTTTGTCACGCACCACTTCCATCTCAAACTCTTTCCAACCTAACAGGCTTTCGTCGATCAAGATTTGATTAACGGGGGACGCATCAAGGCCAGTGCCACATATTTTTTCGTAATCAACACGGTTGTATGCAATGCCGCCACCTGTGCCGCCCATTGTAAAAGCAGGGCGAATAATGGCAGGCAAGCCAACATCTTCAATCGCGGCCATTGCCTCTTCCATGCTTTCGGCGATGGTGGCGCGGGGGTTTTCAATGCCCAGCCGATCCATGGCTTCGCGGAACAGTTTACGGTCTTCGGCCATTTCAATGGCTTTGCGATCAGCACCGATCAGCTCGACGTTGTACTTTTCCAATGTACCGTCATCATCCAGCGCAAGGGCTGTGTTCAGGCCAGTTTGCCCGCCCATTGTGGGGATAAGTGCATCGGGGCGTTCTTTTGCGATGATTTTGGCGACAATTTCAGGGGTGATAGGCTCGATATAAGTGGCGTCAGCCATGTCGGGGTCGGTCATAATAGTAGCAGGGTTGGAGTTGACCAGAATTACCCTGTAACCTTCTTCACGCAGGGCTTTGCAGGCTTGTGCGCCTGAATAGTCAAATTCGCAGGCCTGCCCGATGATAATGGGCCCCGCGCCGATGATCATGATGGATGAAATATCGGTACGTTTTGGCATGGTATGCTGAGCCCCTAATGGTCGCTGGATGTGGAATCGTCCGCGAAGTTCCAAATTGTCGTGGGTGTAATGTTTTGGGGCCTTGGGTGCAAGGGGTGAATTCATCCTGAGCCTTGGTTTGACAGGCAAAGACGGCTTCTATGACAGGGATATTTAAGGCGACAAAGAAAGCAAGCTTCAGGCGCGTTCATCCTTGGGCGAACTCATCACGATATAGGATGTGATGGCGTTAACTTGGGGCAGGGTGCCCAAAACCTCGGTGTGAAAATATTTGTAAGCGGTTAAATCAGCCACTTCGATGCGCAATAGATATTCGATGGTGCCAGTTACATTGTGGCACTCACGTACTTCGTGTGCAGTGGCGATAGAGCGTTCAAAGGCGGCTTGAGATGCTTTGGAATGGTCATTCAGGCCAACACTTATATAGGCGACAAACCCTGTGCCAATGGCAGTACGGTTCAAGGTGGCACGGTAGCCTGTGATGATGCCAGTGCGTTCAAGGTCTTGAACGCGGCGCAAACAAGCAGAAGGTGACAGACCAATACGATCAGCAAGCTCCAAATTGCTGATGCGCCCATCTTGGCTAAGCTCGCGCAATATATTTTCGTTGGTATTGTCAATATCAGTCATTAGTTGTGTATTATCTTTAAAAGTACGCTAAATTGCAATTACATTAGTTAAAAACTATGCAAATATTGCTGAATGACTTATGAAGTTTTACTTTCCTTAGCTATTTTTGCTTTTGTCTCTTCTGTGACGCCGGGCCCTAACAACCTTATGGTGTTGGCCTCTGGTGCTAATTTTGGGTTTCGGCGCACAGTACCGCATATGGCGGGTATCACTGCGGGTTTTTTAATTATGCTGATGCTTGTGGGATTGGGCCTAGCACAGGTGTTTGTATCGTACCCTGTATTGAAAACGGCACTTAGGGTAATTAGTGTGGTTTATATGCTGTACCTAGCTTGGAAGATTGCAACGGCTGCGGCCCCTGTTGAGGGCCTGCAAAAGAAGCATCCAATGACATTTATGCAAGCTGTGATTTTCCAATGGGTTAACCCAAAAGCATGGGCAATGGGGCTGACAGCGATGACGGTTTATGCGCCATCACAAGAAATTCGGGTTATTGGGATCGTTGCCTTGACTTTTGGGGTGGTGAATTTACCCTCTGTGTGTTCGTGGGCATATCTTGGCCAAAAAATGCAAATTATTTTAACCAATCCAACACGATTAAGGATGTTTAACATTTGTATGGCATTGTTACTGGTAGGGTCGCTTTATTCGGTTTTAGTATAAGTCGTTCACAAAGGTATTTTAAGGCATTCTAATAATCATTAATCAGGCGGCGTTTTCTATTAACATATGGGATAAAAGGGCGGCCTCTGGCTGAATTGCATTGGGCCGTACAAGTGTGCCGTAAGTATTGGGAAAGTTGGTTAATTCAGGGAAAATTTCAAAAACTTCATTTTGCACAGGTTTATCCAAGGCATTTAGCGCACTGATGCCGGGATAAAAGCTTTCACTTAATGAACCATTGGCGAAAACTAGCTCGTGCTTATCAAACAGGATGTGGATATATTCTACAGTTTTTACAGTGTCATCCACCAGAATTGTTTGATTGTTTACTAAAGACTTTGCAGTCACCAGAATTTCTGACTCTGCTAGCAACAAACTGGATTTTCCAGTTTGTAAGTGCATACGGTGCTGGGGCGATACCCACATGTCACAGTCAGGCAGGTTATTTCCCAACGCCCCTTTGCAAATTTTTATGGTTCAAATCTGGTTTTGCAAAAAGTCGTGCGCCTGACACTTGTTTTCGGCCAATCCAGCGAATGGGTTGCAACCCGTTATCCGCAGTGATGACCAAATCACCTGCTTTCAAGGTTTCTATGGCCCTGCTGCCAAGCGGGGTTGCAATCATTGTGTTGGGGGTAAAGCAGATAATGCCAGAAACATCGGCTTCGTAATTATTTGTAAGGCCTGCGCGGATACTGCTAACGTCTTGCCCAATGGTGAACACATCCATGCCGCTGGTGGAATAAAGTGTACCAGAGGTGCCACCGCCTGCAAATAAATGGCCAACCCCGCCGATATCATTGCCATCGCCACCTGTGGCGGCATTCCATTCAGTATCTGATAAAAAGCCATTCCCGTCTGTGTCTTCGACAGAAATAACAATATCTGCCGTATTCACAGCGTCAACGTACCACTTTCCATGAAACTTGGAAACGGTGGCAACGGTCCCCGGATGAAAGGTGAATGTAAAAGTTGCCACTTACAGCTTACCAAGTTGGATTTGCGTCGACTCGTAAAAGCTTGATACTGGTTACCGTGTGAAAATAAGAATATGGTGAAAATAAGGCATAAATATGGCCATGGTAGATGTTCGTTAACTTATATTGGCGCGGTAAGTGGGTTTGAGGCGATGATAACAGGTCTGGGCTTGACAATTCGCTGTCAAACTTGTGTATCCACATCTGAAAATCAACCCCCGAAGGGATGCTTAAAATGCACGCTTACCGTAGCCATACTTGCGCTGATCTAAACGCTTCAAATGTCGGCGACACTGTCCGTCTATCTGGTTGGGTACATCGTGTGCGCGATCATGGCGGTATTTTGTTTATCGATTTGCGCGATCATTACGGCATCACGCAAGTTTTGGCAGACCCTGACAGTGCTGCATTTTCCGCGTTGGAAAATGTGCGTTCTGAATGGTGTATCCGCATTGATGGTGAAGTAAAAGCGCGCGACCCTGAACTGGTAAACAAGAATATTCCAACAGGTGAGATAGAGATTTTTATCCGTGAAATGGAAGTGTTGGGTGCTTCTGCTGAATTGCCATTGCAAGTGTTTGGTGAACCAGATTTCCCTGAAGAAACCCGTTTGAAATACCGCTTTTTGGATTTACGCCGCGAAACTTTGCACAACAACATGATCTTGCGTTCAAACGTAGTCAAATCTATCCGCCAGCGCATGGATGACCAAGGGTTCAATGAATTTCAAACACCGATTATTACCGCGTCTTCACCCGAAGGTGCGCGTGACTTTTTAGTGCCGTCTCGCCAGTTCCCAGGTAAATTCTATGCGCTGCCACAAGCACCGCAACAATTCAAACAGATGATTATGGTTGCAGGTTTTGATAAATACTTCCAAATCGCCCCCTGTTTTCGCGATGAAGATCCGCGTGCCGACCGTTCACCAACGGATTTTTACCAGTTGGATTTAGAGATGTCTTTTGTTGACCAGCAAGATGTGTTCGACACCATCGAACCTGTGTTGAAAGGCGTGTTCAAAGATTTCGGTAAGGGCCGCCCAGTTTCACAAGACTGGCCGCAAATATCTTACAAAGATGCAGCCCTTTGGTATGGCACTGACAAGCCCGATTTGCGCAATCCGATCAAGATGCAAATTGTATCTGAGCATTTTGCTGGTTCTGGGTTTAAAATCTTTGCATCCATTCTGGAAAATGAAGGCACTGAAATTCGCGCCATTCCAGCCCCCAAAGGCGGATCACGTAAATTTTGTGACCGTATGAACGCGTTCGCGCAAAAAGAAGGCCTGCCGGGCATGGGCTATATCTTCTGGCGCGATCAGGGCGAAGGCTTGGAAGCAGCAGGGCCATTGGCCAAGAACATCGGGCCAGAGCGCACGGAAGCGATCCGTCAGCAGTTGGGTCTTGAAGTGGGCGATGCGGCGTTCTTCCTTGGTGGTAAGCCTAAAACCTTTGAAGGTGTTGCAGGTCGTGCACGTGTTGAAATTGGTGAACAACTGAACTTGACCAACGCGGACAGTTTTGAATTTGCATGGATCGTCGATTTCCCGATGTATGAACGTGATGCGGAAACTGGCAAAGTGGATTTCAGCCACAACCCGTTTTCAATGCCCCAAGGTGGGATGGATGCGCTGGACGCGGATGATCCTGAAACGATTTTGGGCTACCAATATGATTTGGCCTGTAATGGTTACGAGCTGATTTCGGGTGCGATCCGTAATCACCGCCCAGAAATCATGTACAAAGCCTTCGGTATTGCAGGCTACCCTAAAGAGGAAGTCACCAAACGCTTCGGCGGTATGGTAAATGCGTTTACATATGGCGCACCACCCCACGGCGGTTGTGCCGCAGGCATCGATCGTATCGTGATGCTACTGGCTGATGAGCAAAGTATCCGTCAGGTTATCATGTTCCCGATGAACCAACGGGCCGAAGATTTGATGCTGAACGGACCAAGTGACCCAACCAATGAACAACTGCGAGAGTTGGGCCTGCGGGTTATTCCACAGGAAGATTAAGACCTGTGAGCGTTTTTATATAGTTTTTGTGCCTCTGCAATAATGCTATTTGCTTTACCCTCGATCAAGTCGAGCGGGATAACTTGTAACCCGTCTACCATGAACGGTTTGCAGCTTACATTGGTCAGTGACTTTTCTAGTTTGATTTTAGATAGGAAGCCGAAATTCAGATTTGGTTTTGTGGAAATACACAAAGCTTGCGGTTTACCCAACCATTTTTTGTTCATCTTGCTGGCAAAGTGAAACGCGGTATATTCCTTGTCTGACGAAAGGGCGTGAACGTCTTGCCACTTTATTCTTTTAACGAAATTAGTAGTTTCAACGACCAAACCAGTTTCGTCGAGTTCCAACGTATAGCTGTTAATATCCCCTGAAGTTATTTCATTTAAATTATGCAGACCCTTTTTGGCATATGAACTGACAAAGAAAAATATACATATGATCGGGAATAATATCATACAGATGCGGAAAAACATCGGGGTAGAAGGCAAGGCAATAGCGGCGTAAAGCAATAGGCTTTGGGAAGCGGTGATGATGACCATTAGAATGGTTAAACAAAACAAGATATATTTTGGTTCTGATTGTGATAATTTATAGGTCATGATGTTTACGCCTTTTCACTCATTACATTGTTTTGGGTCATGGTCGGCTTTTGATGAATTTTGCACCTGTTGCGTTTCGTCCAAATCCTACTTTTAACATGCGAACCTTTGGTCTTGGGGCTTTGATTTTTGAAGCGAGTGCATAGTGTAAATCTTTTTTTAACCGCGCGACGATTTTTGGAAGTTCCATGCCAAACGAAAGGGTTTTTCCGTTTGATTGTCCACCGCTTGAGACAAGTGATAAAATTCTTGTGTGAATGCCTTCTTTGGCAAAAACAGGCGCACCTGATGAGCCGAACGTGACATTGCAATCAAAGGCCATAAGGCCGTCGTTACGGGCCAAAACGGAACATTTTCGTTGCCAAGACAATGCATCATCGCGGCCTTGACCGTAAGAAACCACACTGACCTGTTTTCCTTTTGTGGCCCCAGAATGTAACTTAAAGGGTGCTGCGGCAAAGCTGGTGATAGAGGCATTTAACTGTATCAGGGCCACATCGTGGCGGATATTTTTTTGGCTGGTTCCTGCATTTGGGTCATAGGATTTATGGGCTACAACCCGTAATCCTTTATGGGTTTCGATGGTTTTTCCATCGCGCAGACCCGCTTTGAATGTAAAATCTTCTGGTGCCATAAGCGCACCTGTACGTTGGTTAAAAACGCAATGCGCGGCCGTTAAAACTAGGTCATTACTGATAAGAACGCCCGTGCAATAACCCCCTTGTGCCATATCAATACGGCCCACTGCCTCCCATCCGAAAAGATCTTCACGATCTGTCAAACGGATAAGCGTGCTGGTTTCGGCGTATGCGGGTGCCGATAAAGTGAGGCCTATAATTATGTGTGCAACAGATTTAAACTGCATGATGTGTCCATTTTGTCGAACTTTCACTTTGGCAGTTTAAGGTGGTTAAAATATGGTGGGTTTCTGACAATTTAATGCTTTTTGGCGCACTTTACCCTAGCAGCTGTTAATAACTTTTAGATTCTCCTGCTATTTCAAGGGCTTTTTGGACAGCTGCACGGGTGTTCATCGCTGCAAAATGAGCTTTGACATTAGGGACAGTGCTACGCGGCACTCCATCACCCTCTAACCAACTGGTAATAATATATAAATGAATGTCTGCCAATGAGTATTCGTCACCTAAAACCCAAGGGCCTTGTTGTAAAGTTTCTTCGATAAGTTTGAAGTTTTCGGCCATGTTTTCGGCAACTTTCGCCGTCATATCTTCAAATGAACTGGTTTTATTTGCCCAGCGATGGCCGCGCATTTTATGGGCGTGATTGACGTGAACAGTTGATGCTAAATAACATAGAATTTCATTCATTTTGGCGCATTTAAACGGGTCGTTCGGGATGAGTTTAGCATCGGGATGGGTATGCGCCACATAGGTTAATATAGCTGGGGTTTCGGTTATTATACCCTGATCTGTTACAAGTGCTGGAACGCGGCCTTTGGGATTGATGGACAGGTAGTTTTGCTTTGTCTGCTCTTTTTCATAAAAATTTAACCGTATGGTTTCAAACTTTGCGTTGGCTTCACAAAATGCGATTAAACTTGCCATTGCAATGGTACCAGGCGCGTAAAAGAGTTTCATTGCATTTCCTTATCAGGTGCTAATTCTTACATTAGGCTGCATGATTAATAGATAATTGGCAAGATTGGTGTGAGGCGATTTTTCCGACGGAAACTTATGACAGTCTTTGTACAAGAAGCTATGCGGGCGCAAATATCTGACAGTTTCCTACGAATTATAAAGGCGGTTTTTCAATGTTTTAGTGCAATACTAAATTAGTTTACTGGTTTAGTTTTCCGTCTATTTAACTTGTAGTTTTACCAGGTCAACAGTATGTAATCTTTATGATATTTGACGCATTCTTTAAGGCATTGGCCCAATTTTCTGACCCTAGGTTCAGGAACATCCTGCTTATAGGTGTTGCCTTAACCATTGCCTTATTGGCAGGTTGTACATGGGTTTTGTTACTGGCACTTCCAGATACAATAAGTTTACCTTGGTTTGGGCAAATTGATTGGGTGTCATCGCTTTTATCGGGTTTCGTTCTGGTGTCGATGATCGGTTTGTCGGTGTTCTTGATGGTTCCAGTTGCATCTTTGTTTACTGGGTTGTTCTTGGATCGTGTGATGGATGCTGTTGAAGCAAAACATTATGCGCACCTGCCGCCCGCAGATAAAGTTAATTTCAAAGATACGTTAATCGATAGCCTGAAATTTTTTGGATTACTAATCGTTGTTAATATATTGGCGTTAGGGATCTATCTATTGTCGACGGTTCTAGCCCCCGTTGTTTTTTGGGTTGTGAACGGTACGCTATTGGGGCGTGAATATTTTCAACTTGTTGCCATGCGTCGTCTTGGGCGCAAGAAAGCGAATGCATTGCGTGCCAAAAATCGTTTGTTGATCTGGGTTGCAGGGTTTTTGATGGCGGTGCCTTTATCGGTGCCACTGGTGAACTTGTTTATACCCGTGTTGGGGGTTGCTGTGTTTACACATATTTTTCACAGACTGAATAAAACTTAACAGGTTTTGCAGATAATTTTGCGTGTGCTTGCTATGCCTGTATATTTTCCGTACTCTTATTTTGCATAAAACAAAGGATTATAGGTGACTGATTTCTTATTCGTCTGGCTGCCATTTTTAGCTGCAATCATCGCTGCTGCCTTTGGCGTTTGCCTGATGTTTCTTGGGACGCGTACCTATATCAATGCAGTTCTTTTGCGGCGTTGGGGTGTGATAGACAAGGCTATTGTAACCAAACGGTACCGTGAAAAAAAAGAAACGCGCCGTGACAACAGCATCATAACCCAGACACATTATACAAATTTCGTAGATTATGTTTTTCAACGGGAAGCAACTTCATATGAGATAAAACGCAGGTTGCCTACTAATGAATTGTGGGAAAGCCTATCTGTCGGGGATGAGGTGGAAATCATCTATTTACCGCGCAACCCCAATAACAGTCAGTTGGCAGAATATTATGTGAATGCAGGCAAGATAGGCGGGATAATCCAAATGGGGTTCGGCGCTATCGTTACAACCAGTTGCCTAACATATCTGATCTCGGGTTTACTGACTGCCAGCTATCCTATTTCGAAAACCATTGCGGGCGATGACTGGATAAAAGCACAGGCAGTTGTGCTTTGGATCACCAAACCAGATGATCCGTTTTTGCGCATCATGCAGCCAAAATCACGGATGGTTCACCTAGAGGTGGGCGATGATGATGGCGGGCGTGATTATGTTGGGCAAACAGATGTTTTTTTAGGTGCTAACGAGTTTCCTGAAGTGCGTGTGGGGGATGTTATGGATGTTTTACATCATCCTATTGATAAAAATTATGCGACATTACGAACCTTAGAATAAACCATGCACTACGGCCACTATGTGATTAGGCATGAGGCGATAAAGGATAAAATGCATTGGGTGAAATTGATCTACTTTTGCGCGGGGCGGCTATTGGCAGCGCGCTATTGATTGGTATCGGTATTTTCATGGGTGCAGCGCCGATCAAAAAATCCATATCCATTTTAGCTTTTCTGGTTTCGATTGCCTGTTATCTAATTGCCTCTAGCCCAAGTCTTGACCCAGTCATTGGGTTTACGGCGCCTTACTTTGTACTGGGTGCTATACTTGCCCCAGTTAGTTTTACTTGGGCGATCTTAGAGATTTTATTTGATGATTTTGAAAAAAAACGTATCTGGGTAGGTATAGCTGTCCTAACGGTCGTACCTGCCTTAATGGCTGATTTTATGCCAATGCTCATGCATGTTCGTGGCGTTGTTGTCTTGTTGCTTTATCTTGGCCTTTTGTATTTGGCTATATCATCAGGTCCAGATGATCTGGTTGAAAAACGCCGTTTATTTAGGCGGGTGTTTGTCGGCAGTATGGCGTTGCTAGGGGTTATCATTTCGATTGTGGAAATCGGGTTTGATGACGCTGCCCTGCCCGCTGCATTATTTCCCATTCAGGCGGCGTCTTTTTATATTCTTACGATTGTTTTTGGGCTTTGGGTATTTACCCTTAGCTCTGATATTTGGGCCCCTGTTGATGGGAAGAATCACGATAAGGAACGTAGGCCCATAACAAAGGATAGCCATTTGATTGGCCAGCTGAATGCGGCAATGACAGCAGGTGTTTGGCGTGAAGAGGGTTTGACGGTGGGTGCGCTTGCAAAGCAGCTGGGTGTGCCTGAACATAAACTGCGTCAGGTTATTAACCGTGATCTGAATTTTCGCAACTTTTCTACTTTTATCAATGGGCACCGTATTGAAGCAGCTATGCAGACCTTGAGTGATCCGAAAACGTCAGGGCGCACGATACTTGAAGTGGCTTATGACACAGGGTTCTCATCACTAGGCCCGTTTAACAAAGCCTTTCGAAATCATACAGGGCAAAGCCCGCGTGAATATCGGGGTAAGATGGTTTGAATACCCGTCGTTCATGAAAAATACCCATTGATTTTGACAAATTCGCGCTGATTTTGAAATCAAAGCGAATTACCGATTTATCCCATTCATATGTTCATCGTCACTTAAAAGGAGTTAACGATGACACATTCAATTTTAAAATACACGATCAGCGCAACTGTGCTTATTTTGACCGCTATGCAGCCCCAAACCCTATTGGCAGATGGATTAGATATCTTTCCACCAACACAATGGCCTGCGGAAGATGTTGTGAAAGAAGAAACGCCGTTTCGTGCAACTATGTCTGAGGCTACCCAATGAATGAGTTTTGCATATTAGACGTATTCGCAGGTATGTTTGCAGGTGATTTATTGCGCTACGTAATTGGGGCAGGCGGTGTTTATCTGGTGATAAACATCGCCTTGGCAGCACGGCTTCATAGCCGAAAG
The DNA here is from genome assembly GCA_913061275.1 of uncultured Paracoccaceae bacterium. GTDB lineage: Bacteria > Pseudomonadota > Alphaproteobacteria > Rhodobacterales > Rhodobacteraceae > Amylibacter. Next base: position 55,859 of record CAJXSR010000002.1, read on the forward strand.
ATCAGGGGCAGCACCCCACCTGCATCGCAGATGCGTCGTGAAATTTTGGCAAGTCTACGAACTGTATTGATCTTTAGCTTGGTTGGCATGTCAATCGTGTTGGGTGTGCAGCTGGGCTTGATGCAAGTTTACGAAGATATTCAACTTTATGGTTGGGCCTATCTAGCCGGTTCAACATTACTTACGATCATTATTCATGATGCGTATTTTTACTGGGCCCATCGCATTATGCACCGTCCGAGCTTGTTTCACATACTACACAGATTGCACCATAAATCGCATAACCCCAGCCCGTTTACATCATATTCTTTTGATGCAGGTGAGGCGGTGGTGAATGCATTATTCTTGCCACTGATTTTACTGGTACTACCACTGCACCCAATCGCTTTGTTGATATTCACAAGCCATATGATGTTGCGCAACGCAATCGGGCATTGCGGGATAGAGGTATTTCCAGCCAACAAAAAAGGTAATCCATTATTTGGTTGGCTGACTACTGTGACCCATCATGATCTGCATCATGCACATGCAGGGTATAATATGGGTTTGTATTTTAGTTGGTGGGATCGCTTGATGGGTACCGAACATCCTGACTATCAGGCAGAGTTCAAACGTGTAAGTGGCAGCGATAATCACGAAAAGGTGATTGCGTGATGCTTGATTGATGCCGTCTTGCAGGTACCCTTGACCTATTGATTGAAAACCTAAACGCCAAAATATGGATTGTCTGTCTGTGTGTCTGGGTTTGTATCGTCGCCGCTATGATAACCATGAAATGGGAACCCTCGTATGAATAAGTATATGACACATATTATTGCCACCACGCTTTTAGTTTTACCGAACGCAAGTATTGCAGAAGGTATTGTTAGTAAAATTGTGAATGCGCCGCTTTCTGCCACAGGAACGGTTATGGATGCGCGTGTCGGGGTTAATGTTTATCTTCAAAGCCCTGAAGCCAGTGGTATCGAATTTATGAACCCTGATGTTTTGGGATATGGCATTCCTGCGGGTGGGGAAATTCAAGTAGAAATGTCTGACGGTTTTGAACGCGACTGGAATGTGGCCTTAACCCAATCCGCATTGATGTTGGTAACAGGGGCACCGCAACAAGGCCTGCCGGGTAAAATGTTGGGTTATACTGTGCAAGATGGCGAGCATGAAAATGTATTTTTGATAACACCAACAGATGAAGCAGGTGTTCCTGCTGATATGGCGATGTCGCCTGCACCTGGCTCTAAGGAAGATCCTGTGCGCAATAAAGGCATCAAAGTTATCCATATCGGGTTTCAGCAAAGTGCATTTTTCAACCGTGGCTCGAGCGGTACAGTAACAGTACGAATTATAAATGGTGCGGGTGATACTGTTGGTGAGGGCAGCGCAAGTCTGGACTTTATCAAAACGCCTCTTGCGCAAGTACTGCCAACAAACTTCCCGCAAAAAAGACGCAATCACAACTGGCAAACTATTAGTGCAGGTGACACGTTAGGACATACCAAAGGAACGTTGCCCCTGACATATATGGTTTATGGTGCGTCCCCCAAAGCGGATACAGAGGCGTTATATGCCTTTAAGGGCGGGTTAGAGGGCGTTGGCGTTCTGTCAACGCCACAGCTTAAGAAAATGGGTTATGCCAAACCTGATGCGTTAGCGCGCTATAATGGGGGCCTCGTATTACACGATCAGAATAACGATGGTGTATTAGACCCTGTATCGGATAAAATTATCGGGGGTATTATTGCCTCCGCGCCCAAAGGGGCAAAGGGCCAAGAATTGAAAAGCCTAGAAAAAGACGGAATGCCTGTCTTATCAGTGTTAACCGAAAAAATGGCCCCAAAACCCGGAAAACGCTGGGGCGGGCCTATGCTAATGTTGCAATTTACAGGCGGCAGTATGCCCGGGAAATATCGCCCTACGGTCGCATTGCTGAATGATCCCGATAACCTAAGCAGCGGTGATGGATCCGCTTTTACATACACAATCCGCGTAAAATAACGGTTCTATCCAAAGGGTGAACAATATCTGATTAAATCTGGTCAGAGCCATGGGGCTGGACAGCTTTCTGGTATGAGCTGGAAAATAGACTGCTGATTTAAGGGTACCTTGATCTAGGTCAAGGATTGCTTGGGCTTCGGGCAATAGGCTGGCGTCATATCCAACCAAACAGGAGACTGTCATGTCACACACCCCGCATGAATTAGCCGAAGAATTCCCAGACCACACGGATGCGATCCATAAATTGAAAATTGAAAACGCCCATTTCGCACGGCTTTTTGATGAATACCACGATGTAAACGGTGCCATTCACCGCTCTGAAACAAATGTGGAGCCAACGGATGACCTTAATGAGCAAGCAATGCGTAAGCAGCGTATGGTCTTGAAAGATGAACTTTGGGGCATGTTGCAAGCTGGGTAATATACGCCACATAGTTAAGGCCTGCTTTTTTGCAGGTCTAGGGCTATTCAGATGGTTCTAAGTTTTTTAGGTATTTAGTTAGCAGTCTGTTCAAAGCCACGTTTTCTTCGGTGGACAGGCTGCTGGTTAACTGTGCTTGTGTTTCCACATGCGCGGTAACAGCTTTATCAATTATATGAAAACCCTTGTCAGTCAGTGATATGATTACACTGCGTCCGTCATCAGGGTTATGTATCCGTTCCACAAGTCCAGCTTTGCATAGCTGATCAATGCGGTTGGTCATTGTGCCGGATGTCACCATCATCGTCGCCAGCAAATCGCCCGGTGACAAGCGGTAGGGTGGGCCAGAACGGCGCAAGGTAGCCAGCACATCAAAACTTGCAAGATTTAGCCCATGCGCGGCAAAGGTCTTGTCCATTTCTCGTGTTAGGTGCTGATTTATACGTTTCAGGCGGCCAATAAGCCCCATAGGGGTCACTTCAAGGTCGGGACGCACGGTGCGCCACTGCGCCAGAATTTCGTCTACTTTATCCATGCATGTTTATCGCAAGGATTTATCTTGACGTCAAGAGATAAGTAAGTATCTTGACGTCAAGATAAATGATTCGAGATATGATATGACCCGCAATACCGACTTGTTTCTGACAGCACTTGCCCCTGCGATCTGGGGCAGCACCTATCTGGTGACAACCGAATTACTGCCCGATGGTTACCCTTTGACCGTAGCGATGTTGCGCGCCTTGCCGGCCGGATTACTGTTGTTAATGATGGTGCGCCAACTGCCGTCAGGCGCTTGGTGGATCAAGGTATTTATTTTAGGGGCGCTGAACTTTTCGATTTTCTGGTGGCTTTTATTTGTTGCCGCTTATCGTTTGCCAGGTGGCGTCGCCGCCACAGTAGGTGCGATCCAACCGCTGATAGTGATTTTCCTTGCTGCATTATTGTTACATTCACCGATACGAATGTTAGCGATTGTGGCTGCCATATTGGGTATTGGCGGTGTGGCACTATTGATCCTGACACCGCAGGCCAGCCTTGACCCTATTGGTCTTGGCGCAGGCTTAGCGGGCGCGATATCAATGGCTTGTGGCACGGTTCTTAGCCGTCGCTGGCAACCACCTGTTTCACCGCTAACCTTTACGGCTTGGCAGTTGACCGCAGGCGGATTGCTATTATTTCCTATGGCCTTTTGGTTTGAGCCTGCCTTGCCTGATCTTAACACAAACAACCTGTTGGGGTTTCTATACCTCGGCCTGATCGGGTCTGCATTCACCTACCTGCTTTGGTTTAGGGGGATAGCCCGGATCTCACCTTCTGTGGCCGCACCACTTGGTTTTCTTAGCCCAATGACCGCAGTTGTTTTGGGATGGTGGGTTCTGGATCAATCGCTTAACGCCGTACAATTTGCTGGGGCAGTGATTGTCCTTGGCAGTGTTTGGCTTGGTCAACACGCTGGGCGAAAAGCACAAAAAATCAACACTAAAAGGAGAAGATAAATGAAAATTACAATATTTGGTGCAGCTGGTGATGTCGGTAGTCGCGCGGTGGCAGAAGCATTATCACGTGGACATGAGGTATCCGCTGTGGTGCGTAATGCGGCACAATTTGATCGGTTGCCTAATGCGGCCATAGCTTGCGTGGGCAATGTGGGTGACACCAATGACGTCGCGCGGCTGGCCAAAGGGCAAGATCTTGTTATCAGTGCTATAAGACCACCGACTGGGCATGAAGATCAGCTTCCTATTCTGACACAAACGATACTTGACGGGGCAACATATTCAGGCGCCCGCGTGTTAATTGTTGGTGGTGCGGCCAGTCTGAAGATGCCTGGGCAAGATAATATAACCGTGATGACTGCGCCAGGTTTTTTACCCGATGCAGTTTTACCAATCGCGCGGGCTTGTGTGGCGCAATATTCGTTAATCTGCAACAATACTCAGGCAAACTGGAGCTACCTTTGCCCGCCTGCAATGCTGACACCGGGCACCCGCACTGGGGCCTATAGGATTGGGGCGGATGAGCTTTTGGTCGATAAAGAAGGCAACTCTGCTATTTCGATGGAGGATTTCGCGGTTGTGCTGCTCGATGAGGCCGAGCGACCGAAACATCACCAGATCAGGTTTACTGCCGCTTATTAAATCCATAAGGTCATGCCGAACAGCGCATCTTGATAGGATATGCAAGTGAAGACAAACCCACCCCTACGGCTTCTTGCCTGCCAGATTGAAATTCCGGCGATGACCACCACGGATGAACGGGATGCACATCTTGCGGTATCTGCCACTAAGGTAAGGGCTGCATTGCGTGATAAACCTGCCGATCTGGTGGTTCTGCCCGAACTTTCTAGCATCGACTATTCCCGTGCAGCTTTTGAAAATCTGCACGATCTGGCCGAACCGCTTGATGGCGCATCATTTGAATGTTGGCGGCAGATCGCGCAAGAGTTCAACTGCCATGTCGCCTATAGCTTTGCGCGCGTTGTTGATACAGGCACCTACATCTGTCTGGCGGTTGTAAACCTCGCAGGCGATCTTGTCGGGCATTATGATAAATTGCATCTGGCGCAATACGGGGCGTCGATGGAGAAAGAGTATTTCAGCCGTGGCGACCATCTGTTTACCTTTGAAATCAAAGGCCTGACCTTTGCCCCGATCATTTGCTATGATCTGCGTATACCCGAACTAACCCGTAGTCTTGTGCTAGATCACGGGGCAGATGTGATCTTGCATTGCGGTGCCTATTTTCGCGATACATCCTTTGCCACATGGCACGATTTTGCCACCACAAGGGCGCTGGAAAATCAGGTGTTTTTCCTTAGCCTCAATCGTGCAGGGGCGGACTATGGTAACTCTAAATTCTGTTATCCGTGGATGGATGAAAACCAGCTACCAGTTTCATTCCCCCAACATGATGAACAGTTTTTAAACCTAGAAATCGATCCCGCCAAGATTACAAACGCCCGCGAAACATACTCGTTTTTGAAAGATAGATTGCCAGATTACACTAAACTTAAGAGCTAGCCACATCCTCGGCTTTGATAATCGCTACCCGCGCGCCGTCCGCATCCAGTTCAACCACACCCGTATCATCCACAAACACCACCGATATAGCCCCGCCATAAGCGGCACCGGTATCGATGTTAATGCGGTTGCCGTAGTCAGTCACTTGATCCACAATCGTATGCCCGTGGATAACCAGCTTGCCAAAGCTTTCCGTGTGCTCAAAGAACGGGCCGCGTATCCAAACCAGATCATCTTCGGTCTGGTCAGCCATAGCCACATTGGGGCGAATACCTGCATGCACAAAGATGTACTTTTCGGTTTCCACATAAGTTGGCAAGTTGCGGATAAATTCCAGATGTGTGGGCGGAATGGCAGGCAATGCCAGTTTATGTATGTCGTGTTTGTCCATATCATCTGGATAGGTAACCCCATATGACTCTAACGTTTCACGCCCGCCAATACGGTGATAAAGCCAGCTATAGCCAGGTTTAAGGTGGCTGTCTGGGCGATCAGGATCTTCCATAAACCAGTGCATCATTCGGTCATGATTACCCTTTAGCACAACCCACGGCTTGCCAGCGGTAACCCCCGCCATCAGATGCTCAATCACACCTTTGCTGTCTTCACGCCGATCCACCAGATCACCGATATGGATGACGGTGTAATCACTGACGCCATGCTTGGCAGCATCCGCAGTGATGCGATCTTGCACTTCAATCAATTTTATAAGGTCGCCGTGGATGTCGCTGATAGCATAGATAGGTGTTTGGATCATTTTTGGGCCGTAGTTTGCTTCGTATCTGATGGTTTTAGGCCATACTTTGCCAAACGAAAAGCCCCCGTGTTATATTTTGCTACAGTAAATTGAAACGATAGGATTATTGCATTAAAAAATATTGTGTATGGGGCTAACACTCTCCCGAAATGTTAGCCCCAAATGTCAACGGGATCTGGGAGGATTGACCGCTAACGTGCGATGTTGGACTGTCTCTGGGAGGATCGAGCAACAACATCAGCAATAGTTTCGACAGGCAAGCTGGCGTTTTATTTTATGGACATAAAATTTGATTTATGTTTTCGGGCATTACAACCCATCATATTCATATTTAATAAGTGATTCAGCGTGGCGTTTGATGTCTTTTCTGGAAAGGCCAACCTTATTTAATTGATAGTCAGACATTGAATTCAAAGCCGAAGATAATCGGTTAATTTTGAATTGCATAAATGATTTTGATGAGCTTGATTTTACTACGTTTCCAAGTTTTGTTATCAAAGTAAGGGCGCTATTTAATATTTGTTGTGCGTGTGATGATAAATCTAACGGGGTGTAATCAAAGCTGCTTATTTCCATTTAATCAATCCTTTGATTATCTCTCTGATACGAGCTTTTACTAAAAAGACACATAGGACAATGGTGTTTACCTATTACAATGGATATCATTCAAAACAAATGATAAAATGCCACTTATTTATACTATTTGCTATAAATATGAGCAAAAAATCTATACCAACGTTACCGCAGATCGTCATATAAAATTGTCAAATTTTACTTGAATGCCTGCAATTAAACACTTTCATTAGCGTTCATAATGACAGGCATCTGAAACTTCCACTTGTTCCAAAGCTTTGGCTTCTCAATTAGCTCTATCATGAAATGGGCAACATTAGATCGCGTTGTCGGGCGACCAGTAAAAATACCCGTAGAGGGGGACGCACTGATTTCATAGGGCGATACTTCGGCATTGATTAGCGTGTCTGGACGGACAGCGCACCATTCAATGTGCTTGTTCTTTATTCCCACAACCTGATGTAGATGTTCAGCGGCAGTTTCGTTGTCTCGGTGCGGTGGTATCGTGTAACGCAAGATTGTAAGCAGCAACCTTTCAAACCAGCGTCTTTGCGCGTCAATATTGGGGTTTGGTACTCCAACCGTGTTCATAAGGATGAATTTTGTAGGTTTGGAAGCGTTATTTTTCCTAATTGCCATGCACAAGCGTCGCACCGCATCAGTGCATAAATTTCTAGGATTTCCAAACATGCCGTTGAAATCCAAGTTATGACCCAAGCAAGATACAACTGCATCACAACCTTCCACATGTGTTGCCATTTCCGCGTCACTTAAATCTAGAATAGCCGCTTCAATGATCTTTGCATTTGGATTTTCCAATATTTCTGCAGAGAGTTTATGAGGGGATCGGACAATAATGCGAACCTTGTGATTTTTACGCAGCAACTGTTCTACCAACGGTTGCCCCGTATTGCCCGTGGCCCCAAGTACTAATGTGGTTGTCAATGCGTGCTTCCTTATATCGTTGATTGCTGGCGCATAAGTTTAGCGCTTGAAAATTTGTTGAGATAATAATGTGTTCTGATGCTGCTGCGATACTTTCGGCAGCTGCTTTTCTCAAGCATCAAGTTTGCATATGTGTCATGTGAAATATGCATGCTTCTAGTCACAAGCAGGCACAGAATACCAAAGTACGAACAGAATAGTCCAAAACAAAACTGGCCACCACATGTATGATAGCCAGTTAGAATTTTTTAAACTTCAAAACACCCTAGTATTTTTTTGTGTAATCAAGCTATTACAATAAGTTAACTAGGTGTCCCAACTGGGACATTGGGTTTATCCCCCCTAATCTTTACGATAAAACGGCTTTTCTTTGCGGTCATCAAACGTCCGTGGTTTACGATCACGGTCACCACCACGGTCGCCGCCGCCTTTAAAGCCGCCACGGTCGCCACCACCTTTGAAACCACCACGATCACCGCCACCTTTAAAGCCGCCACGATCACCACCGCGATCGCCACCCTTAAAGCCGCCACGGTCACCTTGCTCAGTCGCTTCAAATTTGCGCAGCAATGTCACGTTGAACGTATCGCGATGAACTTTGCCCTCATTGATCCAGACAACGTTAATTTTTTTGCCTTCAAAGCCTTCAACCGTCATACGCGGAGAGCCAGAGACCAGTGTGACGATATCGCCTTCGGTAAGTGCAGACATGGGGTGTTTCCTTTTGGTTTGGCCCGCCCATACGCCTATAGCGGGATAATGAAAAGCGTTAGTTTTTTATACCGTTGTAAATATCAAACATATCAACGGTGATTATGCCTGAAATAATAATGCCACAAATAATACCCCAAGTTGGGAAAGTCAGTATAGTAACCCACATAAATTTTTTCTTTAGCATCGGGTCATCTGGGGCTGATGAAGGAGTTCCTTTAACGATATTCCCCGTTTCAGATTGGCTTTTAATCCGAAGCGGAAGTATGATTAGCAATAACATAAACCAGACAACAGCAAACATGACAAATGCAGCACCGATACCCATAATGTATCCTTTCTAAACTTGTTCCAGCTCAATTAACGTTCCGTTGAAATCTTTTGGGTGCAAAAATAAAACGGGCTTTTTATGCGCCCCGATTTTTGGCTCACCTCCACCTAAAACCCGTGCACCAGAGGCAACAAGATGATCGCGTACAGCAATAATATCATCAACTTCATAGCAGATATGATGAATGCCACCTGACGGGTTCTTTTCCAGAAACCCGGCAATAGGAGAGTTTTCACCCAAAGGGTAAAGCAGTTCTATCTTGGTATTGGGCAGTTCGATAAAAACAACTGTGACACCGTGATCGGGCTCATCTTGAGGTGCGCCCACGTTTGCCCCCAGCGTATCGCGATAAAGGGCGATGCCCGCATCCAAATCAGAGACAGCAATGGCGACATGGTTCAGACGGCCGATCATGAATTTATTCCTAATGTTTGGGCTGGTTCTAACCGCAAAGAAAAAGAAACACAAAGAGGTGTGACTTTTTGCGCGACTTTAATCTGTCGTTAGGGATGTTCGACTTTGATTGGGTCACGAAAGGAAACAATAATTATGGATGATTCACCCTTGGCAGATTGGACACGGCCCAAAACAACACTTAGGCGTCCCTTATTGGGCATAACGATACTATTGGTAGAAGACAGCAGGTATTGTTCTGAGGCAATGCGACTGTTGTCTATTCGCAGTGGTGCGCGCTTAAGACGGGCGGACAGCATAAAATCTGCGCGAAGGCATTTACGCATTTACCGCCCTGATGTGGCATTAATCGACCTAGGCCTACCTGATGGTTCTGGGTTAGAGATTATTCAGGATATTGCGCAAGGTCGGTTTGCAATGACATCTATCATCGCGACAAGCGGGAATATTAATGCCAACACATATGATGATGCTATTAACGCAGGTGCTGCCTTTTTCATGGAAAAGCCTGTTGCAGATTTGGCAAACTTTCAACAAACCATCCTTGCATCCTTACCTGCCGAAATGCGGCCTAGGGATTTTGTGCCAAGGTTGGCAGATTCGGTAGTAAAGCCAGATGCGCAAGCATTAAAAGATGACCTGGATCATATTGACAGTTTACTGGTAGATTGTTTTGAGAAAAATGATGTGGATATTTTATCTTATGCAGCGCAGTTTTTGAACAGTTTGGGGCGCGATGCAAACAGCAAACGCATATTGCAAGTGGCAGAAAAATTAGAAGATATTGCAAAAGATAATAATTTTTCATGTGATGACGTGAAACAGGAATTCCGTATTGCAAGAAAAGCGGTGGATAACAGATTGGCGCAGTCACCACAGATTTTTTAAAGGGTGTCGAAATTAGACTAGACGGGTGTCGTTTGTTGCGCCAAACATCAATAATGACCCAGTTTAAATATCATAGCCGCCCAATCAGAAACCTTGGGGTTAGCATCTTGTACGTGTGTGATTTAACGCAAGTAAATATGCGAAGTGGCGCCATATTTGTCAGGTTTTGCAATGGCTGACTTTTTGGATTCAGAATTTGAAGCAAGATTTACATCTGCCCAAACGGCCATGGCCGCCAGTGGTATGGATGCGATATTATTATGTACCGAGGCAGAAATTCGCTACTTCAGTGGATTTCGCACACAATTCTGGCAAAGCCCGACGCGGCCATGGTTTTTGGTGTTGCCTAGAAGTGGTGCCCCGATTGCTGTGATCCCTGAAATTGGCGCAGAATTAATGGCCCGCACTTGGGTGTGCGATATTCGTACTTGGGCCGCGCCTAACCCAACTGATGACGGTGTCAGCTTATTGGCCGATGTATTATCCCCGTATTCAAAAGTCGGATTGCCAATGGGTGAAGAGGCCAGTTTACGAATGCCACTTCGGGATTTCTACCGTGTGCAGGAAAAATCAGGCGTAGAATTCTTGGATTGCTCAAATTTGATTAAAGCCATTCGAATGATAAAATCAGATGCTGAAATTGCCTTATTACGTAAGATTTGCAAAATCGGAAGTGATGCATTTGATAATGCCGCTGATATATTTCACGCAGGCTTGCCATTATCAGAAGCATTTCGGGCCTTTAAAATAGAACTATTACAACAAGGTGCCGACGATGTACCTTATCTTGTGGGTGCGGCAGGGCAAGGTGGGTACGGCGATGTTATTTCCCCCCCCAATGATATGCCTTTGCAAGATGGCGATGTTTTAATGTTGGATACAGGTGCCAGCTTGCAGGGTTATTTTTGTGATTTTGATCGCAATTTTGCCATTGGGCATGCCACTGACACTACAAAGCAGGCTTATGGTCGCTTATGGCAAGCAACAGAAATTGGATTGCAAACCGCTTATGCTGGGGCAAGATGTGCCGATTTGTTTAATGCCATGCACGCCGAACTAGGGGGCGGGCCATCTGATGTGGGAAGATATGGGCATGGTCTGGGTATTCAGTTAACAGAGTACCCATCAATAGCAGTTTTTGATGAAACTGTTTTACAACCAGGGATGGTCATGACGCTAGAGCCAAGCATGACAATAAGTGAGGGTAAAATGATGGTACACGAAGAAAATATTTTAATAACCGATAACGAACCAGTATTACTGACAAAACGTGCGGCACCTGAATTGCCGATTATCTCATGAAGCTGCCCTATATAAGTGATGGTGGTTACGGTGCGGGTGTGCACCCTGCAATCGGTGTGGTTGTTTTATCTACGGATGAAACGCTTGAACCTGAGTTGAAACAAATCTCCACCGAAAACGGTACCAGTTTGTATCACAGCCGCATTCCATTTGATCCAAATGTTACCCCAGAAACTTTGGCAAAAATGGAAGAAAATCTACCGGCCAGTACAGCTCTGTTTCCTGCGCGTGTAAAATTCAAGGCGATTGGTTATGGTTGTACTTCAGGGGCGACGGTTATTGGCTCAAATCGGATTGCTGCAGTTATAAAAGAACAATTTCCAGATACCCATGTTACAGATCCGATTGCTGCAGTAATTGCCGCGTGTAACGCGCTGGGTGTAAAACGGTTGGGAATGGTGACACCATACCGTCAGGATGTATCACTAGCGATGATAGATCTATTAGAAGAAAATGGCATACGCATCAGCGAATTTGCCTCTTTTGAAGAAGAACTGGATCATAAAGTGGCACGAATTTCTGAAAAATCCACTTATGATGCGGCGATGCAAATAGGGGCAGGGGATTGTGATGCGGTTTTTACATCCTGCACCAATTTACGCAGCTTTGGCATGATTGATGCCGCAGAAACCGCCCTTGGAAAACCCGTAATATCCAGTAATTCTGCCTTTGCTTGGCACTTACATAAGCTGGCGGGGATAACGGGACAAATTTCTGGGCCCGGTAAATTGTTTAAGTTGTAAATTGTTTAAACTTTAATCAGCTTTCTTGGCTGCAGGTTTCTTTTTAGCAGCCGGCTTTTTCTTAGCCGCTACTTTTTTCTTGGCCGCAGGTTTTTTCTTTGGGGCTGCTTTTCGTTTACCTTTGGTCGCGGCTTTTGCATTCACTAATTCAACCGCTTGTTCCAGCGTAATATCTGTAGGTTCAATTTCTTTTGGTAAAGTCGCATTGATTTTGCCCCATTTTACATAGGGGCCATAACGGCCATCCATTACGTTTAATGCGCCACCTTCTTCAGGGTGTTCGCCCAATTCTTTTAACGGTGCTACAGCAGTCCCGCGCCCAGTTTTATTGGCTTTTTCAGTTATCAGTTCAATCGCGCGGTTCATGCCGATGATAAACACCTCTTCGGGGTCTTTGATATTGGCATAGATTTTCTGCGCGGTCTTTTTGCCCTCTTCCAGTGGTTTTTGCCACATTACATATGGGCCGTAACGCCCGATGGCCGCATCAATGTGACCACCTTCGGGGTGATCGCCCACACGGCGCGGTAAGGATAGAAGTAACAAAGCGCGTTCTAAATTTACCGTTGATAAATCGCTGCCTTTGGTGATGGACGCGCGCGGTGGTTTTGGGTTTTCCTCTGTCGCATCGCCACGTTGTACATAGGGGCCAAAGCGGCCAGTGCGCAATGTTATCGCTAGGCCATTTTCGTCGACACCTAATTCTTTACCGTCTGGGCCTGCAATATCGCCTCCTTCAACTTCACCAGTGATTGGGCGGGTGTAGCGGCATTCAGGATAATTTGAACACCCGATAAATGCCCCACCTGATCGCGCGGTGCGCATTGATAAACGGCCATTTCCACAGTTTTTACAAATACGCGGATCAGTGCCATCTTCTGTTGCTGGAAACAGATGTGGTTCCAGATATTCGTTGATTTTTTCTAATACTTCAGTGATCCGAAGGTCGGCAGTTTCTGCTATTGCCGCAGAGAAATCACGCCAGAAACGCCCTAGAACATCTTTATAGTTTTCGCGCCCACCCGAAATATCATCCAGTTCTTCTTCCAATCCAGCTGTGAAATTATAGCTGACATATTGGCGGAAATAATTTTCCAGAAACGCTGTTACAAGGCGACCTTTATCTTCGGGGATCAGGCGCTTGTTTTCTGAGCGCACATACTCGCGGGTCTGGATTGTGGTAACAATCGATGCATAGGTTGACGGGCGACCAATGCCCAGCTCTTCCATACGTTTTACCAATGATGCTTCTGTATAACGCGGCGGCGGTTGTGTGAAATGTTGTTCTGGTGTGATTGATTTTTTATCGGTCTGATCGCCTGCTGTCATTTGCGGCAACCGTTTGTCATTATCATCGACAACCGTATCATCACGACCTTCTTCGTAAACTTTTAAAAATCCTTCAAAAATAACGACTTGCCCAGTTGCACGCAGGCCAATTTGCCCGTCTGATGATGTGATATCCACCGTGGTACGTTCCATACGCGCACTAGACATCTGGCTGGCAATAGTGCGTTTCCAGATCAGGTCATATAGTTTGCGTTGGTCTGCTTCTAGGCGTGATAGGCTGTCTGGCTTGGCTGACATATCAGTTGGGCGAATACATTCGTGAGCTTCTTGTGCGTTCTTGGCTTTATTTTTGTAAACGCGTGGTTCTTTTGATACAAATTCGGCGCCGTAAAACCCTTTGATTGCTTCACGCGCCGCAGTAACCGCTTCGGGGGCCATATCAATACCGTCGGTACGCATGTATGTGATGTAACCTGCTTCATATAGACGTTGTGCCACTGACATGGTTTGGCGGGCACCAAAACCAAACTTGCGACTGGCTTCTTGTTGCAATGTTGAGGTCATGAAAGGGGCAGACGGGTTGCGATTCGCAGGTTTTGCTTCAACAGATGCAACGGTTAGGTCACGCGTGTTTACTGCTTGTACCGCAAGTTCGGCGGCGGCTTTATTTTCAATATCGAATTTTTCAAGCTTTTTGCCTGCAAGACTACGTAGGTTGGCTTCAAATGTTTGGCCGCGCGGTGTGGTAAGAAGTGTTTTCACAGACCAATATTCACGGTTTTTGAACGCTTCAATTTCCATCTCACGCTCAACAATTAGCCGTAAAGTTACCGATTGTACGCGCCCTGCAGATTTGGCCCCAGGCAGTTTGCGCCATAAAACTGGCGACAGATTAAAGCCGACCAAGTAATCCAATGCGCGGCGCGCAAGATAAGCCTCAACCAGTTCCATATCTACTTCTCGCGGGGCTTTCATCGCGGTGGTGACAGCGGGCTTGGTAATAGCGTTGAACACAACACGGCTAACGGGGGTAGATTTATTGATGGCTTTACGTTTGCGCAAAGTTTCTTCTAAGTGCCATGAAATAGCTTCGCCTTCACGGTCAGGGTCGGTCGCGAGTATCAGTTCATTGTCATCTTTGAGCGCGTCAACAATCGCTTTGATATGTTTTTTGCTGTCGGTACCAACTTCCCACTTCATTTCAAATTCATTGTCGGTATCAACCGAACCATTTTTGGGCGGCAGGTCGCGAACGTGACCGTAAGATGCTAATACTACGTAGTCATCGCCCAAATATTTATTAATGGTTTTGGCCTTGGCGGGGGACTCTACGACAACAACTGGCATTAAATTTCCTTAACGATTCACGGGTATCCGTTGGGCGCAATAGATGTGTCGGCTTTGGGGTGATTGTCAATGGGTTGAATTTTATGACCTGAACTTTACAATAAAGCGCGGTGTTTCTACCGCTAAGACGCAAGGGCTAGCATACCGCCCGGTTGACGTTCAATTTGCCCCTTCATTTCTAAATCCATCAAGTGTTGTGCAACAGTACAAGCAGGCAGGCCACTGTCGCGGATCACAATATCTTCTGTAATTGCAGAGGCACTTAGTAAGGTCAGGATTTTCGCGTGTGCTTCCGCTGTTGGGATGTCCATGACTTTGTTGCGTGTGATAATTTTAGTATGCTTAGGGTGTGTTGTAATGGTCAGTGCACCAATTACATCCTTCGCGGAACGCACAAGTACCGCCCCATCGCGTATTAAAAAATTACACCCTGCTGCGCGCCCATCAAAAGGATGGCCGGGTATGGCCATCACATCGCGCCCAATATCAAGTGCATTGCGTGCTGTTATTAGGCTGCCTGATCTTGCAGCCCCTTCCATTACCACAACTGCCTGCGCCAAACCTGCAATAATGCGATTGCGCATAGGGAAATGGCGGGCTTGGGGAATTAGCCCTGCAGGTTGTTCGGTTAACAGAATGCCGTTATCGGGGATGTCTTGATATAGCTGTTGATTTTCACGCGGATAATACACATCCAAACCGCCTGCAACCACGGCAATGGTACCTTGTTTCAGTGTAGCTTGATGTGCTGACGCATCAATACCACGTGCAAGCCCAGATAAAACACTATAACCCGCTTTCGCTAGGCCTTCTGCGATTGTTTGGGTCATGCGGCGCCCCAAACTAGATGCGTTTCGTGCGCCAACTATTGCGATGGTAGGTTTGGCAAGACAAGACAAATTGCCTTTTGCCCATAGCAATGGTGGGGCATCTGATGTTTGTGCCAAAAGCGCTGGGTAGTCACGCGATCCAATACAAAGTGGCTGGTACCCCTTGTGTTGCGCTTCAATAAATTCAGCTTCGGCTATATCAAACGGGCAAACAGCGTAATTACTGACGCCTGCCTGTTTTGCGATAAGCGGCAATGCCGCAAGAGCGGCCGTTACCGTTTCATGAGTACGCAACAACCGATGAAATGTGGTAGGCCCAACACGTCGAGACCGGATTAGGCGTATCCAGTTGATATAATCCGTTTGTGTTTTCGGCAGTTGGTCGAGAGGCAGAGCAGTTTGTGTCATCATTCACAAACTCTGCCAGATCGTTATTAACAGATAGTGAATCGCATAACATTATTTACTCTACAATGTAGGGACATGGGTTAATCTGCCAAGTGGTATAGGTTGGAATAAAATACTAAACTAGTTTACTGGTATAATTTTCGATCAAATATTTTATAATTATTTCAATGTCTTGAAGTATAATATATTCTAATATTAAACCTGTGATCCACCTATCGTCAGACCACCAATCAGAAGCGTTGGTTGCCCAACTCCAACAGGTACCCATTGCCCTGCTTTGCCGCAGTTGCCCATGCCAGGGTCTAGTGCCATGTCATTTCCAATAGCACGAATGTTCTTAAGCGCAGTCGCACCATCCCCAATCAATGTGGCGCCTTTGACGGGCGCGCCTAGTTTCCCATTCACTACGCGGTAGGCTTCGGTGCAGGAAAATACGAATTTGCCGTTGGTTATGTCAACCTGCCCACCACCAAACCCCACAGCGTAAACGCCATCTTTGATCTGCGATACAATATCTTCAGGTGCCGCATCCCCGCCTAGCATATAAGTATTGGTCATGCGCGGCATTGGTGTGTGTGCATAACTTTCACGCCGCCCGTTGCCAGTAGGATCTACACCCATCAGCCGCGCATTTTGGCGATCTTGCATCAACCCCACCAGAATGCCGTCCTCAATCAGAACGTTTTTGGCCGATTGTGTGCCTTCATCATCAAAACTAATCGAGCCACGACGATCGGGAATAGTGCCATCATCCAGTACCGTTACGCCCTTGGCAGCCACACGCTGCCCCATTAATCCTGCAAAGGCGGATGTTTTCTTACGGTTAAAATCGCCTTCTAACCCATGGCCCACCGCCTCATGTAATAAAATTCCAGGCCAGCCATTGCCAAGGGCTACATCAAACGCACCTGCGGGGGCAGGGATTGCATCTAAATTAACCAATGCGATACGCAAAGCTTCTTTTGCCGTTACTTTCCAATGGTCGGATTGCATAAGCCCTGACAATCCGTAACGACCGCCACCGCCTGCGCTGCCCGTTTCACGCCTGCCATCCTGTTCAACGATTATACTGATGTTCAGACGGGTTAGTGGGCGGCTGTCACGCACACGCGTACCTTCTAGCCGCAGAATTTCCACTTCTTGCAACGAGGCAGTAAGTGACGCAGAAACTTGTATCACCCGTTTGTCCAGTGACCGCGCAAAATCATCAATTTCTTGCAGGGTTTCGATCTTCACAGAAAACTCAGCATCCGCCATCGGGTCTGCGTCGGTATATAATCGTTGATTTGTTGGGATCGGCGCATCAGCCCATGTACCACCGCCACTGCCAACGGCCAATCGCGCGGTTTCAGACGCGCGCTTTAATGCATTAATATTCATCACGGTGGAATGGGCGTAACCCGCCGTTTCGCCGCGCACAGCCCGTAATCCAAAACCTTCAGAGGCATCGTATGATGCAGTTTTCAACTTCCCATCATCAAAAACCAATGCTTCAGAACTACGGCGTTCAAGAAATAATTCGCCATCATCGGCCCCTTGAACGGCGTCTCTTAGAACTTTTATAGCTTCATTTTCATCAAATGAGCTTTCAAAAGGCGAAAAAGGTTTTGTTTGTCTGGTCAAAATGCACTGTCCTTGATAGGTGTTCTTTATGATAAGCGGCGCAATGCCGCAAAGGGAAAGCTTGTCTCTGGGGCGATATTATGGTTTTTCAGTCCAAGGACACAACAGGGATTCTGTCGCTTTGCGCGATTTGGGTTTAATAAGGGCAAAAGCCCGTAGCGAAAACAGGAATGAACGCATGTCAGTTGCAAAGATTTTTAATGCCGTTTCAACAGCCTTAGTCGGCCTTATGGTATCTGGTAGCGCATTTGCGCAAGAAGCTATGGAAGTACTTGGAAAGCCGGTTGATAAAGCGATTAACTTTCAAACGCCTGCTACTGAAGTAATGCGCGACATTATCTGGCTGGATAATTTTCTACTGGTTATTATTACGGTTATCACAATATTTGTTACGCTATTATTGGCGATTGTTGTGGTGAAATTTAACAGACGTGCAAACCCAGTAGCAGCAACATTCACACATAACTCTGCCTTGGAAGTCGCTTGGACGATTGTTCCGATCATTATTCTGATTGCAATAATTCCGCCATCTCTAAAACTTCTGTTCAAGCAACAGGAAATCCCTGCTGCTGACATTACAATTAAAGCTACAGGCAACCAGTGGTACTGGACGCATGAGTATGTGGATCACGGATTTGAATTTGACAGCTATATGATTGGCCATCCCGCAACATTGGCTGATGATGATGGTGAACAAGCCTTTAAAAAATCACCTGCTGTTATGGCCGCGTTGAAAGAAAACGGCTTTAACGATGATGAGTTTTTACTGGCAACAGATACATCCGTTGTTGTTCCAGTGAACAAAACAATCGTTGTACAGGTAACGGGCGCAGATGTGATCCATTCATGGACGATCCCTGCGTTTGGTGTTAAACAAGATGCCGTTCCGGGTCGTTTGGCGGAACTTTGGTTCAAAGCTGAAAAAGAAGGTGTTTATTTCGGACAGTGTTCAGAGCTGTGCGGTAAGGATCATACTTATATGCCTATTACTGTAAAAGTTGTGAGCCAAGAAGAATACGAAGCTTGGCTGGACGGTGCAATTACCGAATATGCGGGCACACCACGCACAATAACAGTCGCGAACGCAAACTAATAATCCAACCATAACGGGCCTGTGCTGCCCGTTTCATATTTTGGATAGATAACAATGGCAGATGCTAGTGTGATAGAGACTGGACATGAGGCCGATTTTGGCGACTATGTTGCGTTGCTAAAGCCGCGTGTTATGTCTTTGGTTGTTTTTACGGCTCTTGTCGGGCTGTTGGTGGCACCTGTTTCTGTTAACCCTGTGATTGGCTTTGCATCTATTCTATTTATCGCAATAGGCGGTGGTGCCTCTGGTGCGCTTAATATGTGGTGGGATGCGGATATTGATGCGGTCATGAAGCGCACACAGGGCCGTCCAGTGCCTTCAGGGCGCGTTACTGGCAACAATGCAATGATATTCGGGCTTTGGCTGTCGGTCATCGCTGTGCTGATGCTGGGCCTGACCGCAAATTACCTTGCCGCTGGCCTATTGGCATTCACGATCTTTTTCTATGCAGTGGTTTACACTATGTGGTTAAAACGCTCAACGCCGCAAAATATCGTAATTGGCGGTGCGGCGGGCGCATTTCCCCCAATGATCGGCTGGGCTGTGGCAACGGGTAGCGTTGGCATCGAAAGTATATTGATGTTCGCCCTTATATTCATGTGGACGCCACCACATTTCTGGGCCTTGGCCCTATTTATGAACCAGGATTATAGCAAAGCAGGTGTGCCGATGTTGACAGTGACACATGGCAAACGCGTTACACGCAATCATATACTTGTTTATACAATCGCTTTGGTACCATTTGCCTTGGCCATTGCGTTTACCAGTATTGGTGGCCCGCTTTATTTTGCTGTTTCATTGGTTTTGAATGCCCTGTTTCTAAAAGGGGCTTATGATATATGGAAGCGACAAGAAGAACAGGCTGAAACAGATAACTATGCAACAGAACGTAAGGTTTTTCGTATTTCTTTATATTACCTATTCTTACATTTCGCTCTTTTGTTGGTTGAAGCAACGGTCAAAGGTTTTGGCTATAATATGGCCGCTTGGCCTCAGTGGATATAAAATATGTCGGGTACAGATAGTAAAATAAGTGACCGCAGGAAGCGTAACAATATAATGATCGGTATCGTATTATTCAGTTTTGTTGGTTTAGTTTTTGCAATCACAGTTGCTAAAATGATGGCAGGGCAAAATATGGAAGCGTTCGATCACGCTGTGCGTCCAGCATTGGAGCAAGCTGAATGAGCCAGAATAAGAATAGTAAACTTGTTGTAAAGCTGACTAGCTTGGTGTTTTTTATGCTGGCAATGTCCTTTGCCGCAGTGCCATTCTACGACTGGTTTTGCCGTGTCACTGGGTTTGCAGGGGTGCCACAAGTTGCGGCTGAAGCCAGCAGCGAAATACTGGATCAGGCAATCGAAGTCCGCTTTGACGGGTCGCTTGAGGCTGGTATGCCGTGGCAATTCAAACCTGTTGCCCGCACGATGCAGTTGAAGATCGGCGAAACAGGGCTTGCATTTTATGAGGCCCATAATCCGACTGATAAAGCTATCGCTGGTACCGCAAGTTTCAACGTATTCCCGTATTCAACGGGGGCGTATTTTACGAAAATCGACTGTTTTTGCTTTGAGATGCAGGTTTTGCAACCGGGCGAAACGGTTATGATGCCGGTGACTTTCTATGTTGATCCGGAAATTATTAACGATGACGATGCAAAATATGCAAAAACCATCACACTTAGCTACACTTTCCATGTGACAGATTTGCCTGAAGAGCAAGCAAGCCTTGCTTTGGACAGTGAAACCGACATAAAAACACTACAGTAATTAAGGGGATTCCACTATGGCGCATGAAAAAAACCATGACTACCACATTTTGCAACCTAGCATTTGGCCGTTCATGGGTGCCGTTGGCGCATTCGTTATGCTTGCAGGGGCCGTTCTTTGGATGAAAGGCATGACACCGTTTCTGTTTTTTGCGGGTCTAGCAGTAGTGCTATACGTTATGTTCGCTTGGTGGTCTGAAGTTGTAGATGAATCTCATGTGGGCGATCACACGCCAGTTGTTGTAATTGGTCTGCGCTACGGTGTGATTATGTTCATCATGTCCGAAGTGATGTTTTTTGCCGCTTGGTTCTGGTCATTCTTCAAACATGCGATGTACCCGATGACTGAAGGGTCGCCCATGATTGATGGTGTATGGCCGCCAATGGGTATTGAAACCTTTGATCCTTGGCATTTGCCGTTGATGAATACGCTAATCTTGCTGTGTTCTGGGTGCTTATGCACATGGGCGCACCACGCGCTTGCGCATGAAAACGATCGCGACGGTTTGAAAAAAGGCCTGATTGGCTCTGTTCTGCTAGGCGTTCTGTTTACAGTTTTCCAAGCCTATGAATATAGCCATGCAGCATTCAGCTTCTCTGGTAATATCTACGGTGCTAACTTCTTTATGGCAACCGGCTTTCACGGCTTTCACGTTGTGATCGGAACTATCTTCTTGTTCGTCTGCTTTATGCGGGCACGCGCTGGCCACTTTACGCAAGAGCGTCATGTAGGGCTGGAAGCGGCCGCTTGGTACTGGCACTTCGTTGACGTAGTATGGTTGTTCCTATTCTTCGCAGTCTATATCTGGGGCGGCTGATAGGCATACCATATTCATGAATTTTAAAACGGGGGTATTTTGTACTCCCGTTTTTTTGTGTTAAGTAAAATGCATATAATAAAAACATTTTTGAATGGACTAGGATATGCGTTTTAAAGATGAGTTTTTTGGGTCTGAAGCACAAATAACCGTATCTAAACGGGCTTGCGAATTATGGAACTTATGTTCTGGCGATCCACGGTTTTCTTATAATGGGCGCATGGTTGCTTTAAACGGTGATATAGGCCCAGAAACCGTTGAAGTAATGGCTGCAGCTGCACGCTTACAAGGGGCAGTCACAAACCACTTTTTTCCAGAGAGCCAAGCCAATAAAACATCTTCTGCACTCGAAGCATTAGGTCTGTCTTGCAACAGGTGGGAATTCTATCATGGACAAAAAAAGGCCTATGAAGCATCAAAAGATATTCTGGCGAAATACCAACTACCAGATGATTTAGCCGTTGAGCGACTAAGCCCAGAGACATCTGCGAAGAAAATAGCCGATTTGGCGGCTATGGCTGCGGACTGCGAGGTAATGGTTATGTCAGGTCGCGTGATGCGGGGGTTGGATATAGAGGGGATAACCTTGGGTGCCTTTGATGTATCTGGTGCAGCTATTTCAAGTGCTTGGGGGTATAAATGTTATCATCCGGAAAGTGGGCTGTCAGAGAATGCTTTTTGGGGTGGTTTAACATGCCGCCCAGATAGGCGTGGTCAAAAGGTTGCCCTGATCTTAGGCGCTATGAGCATTGTAGCGCTTTGGGAAGATCACGGCGTCCGAGGGTTTTGTACAGGTATCACAGCTGGAAACATGTCTTCTATTGCCGTTTGCGAAAAGCTTGGTGTTTTTCCCTCTGACTGGGTCGGGTTGGGTGTGACCGATCCCAGCATGTTCCAGGGCGGCAGGCTTACAAAATGATGCGCGTTTACGTCTTGGACTCGTTGTAAATCTAGGGTACTGGCTGACGGGTTATCTAAGAGGGTGGTAAAATGACCAAACGCATGATCTTCCCGATAATTTTCGGCATTACAGGTATCGCTATTTTACTTGCGTTGGGTACGTGGCAAGTTAAACGTATGGGCTGGAAAAATACTATCCTTGCTCAAATAGAGCAGCGTATCACCGCTGAACCTATTCCTTTGCCCGCCAAGCCAAACCCTGAATTTGACAATCGGTTATCAGTGCGCGTCAAAGCTTTAATAGGCTTTGATGAGGCGCATGTGCTGTATTCCACCAAACGCGGTGGGCCGGGGTTTCTGGTGATAACACCTGCTTTAACCAAACCGGATGGCCGGCGGGTTTTGATTGATATGGGCTATATTCCCGAGGCGAAAAAAAGCAAGGTGCGCAGCCCACAAACAGTGACCATTGTCGGTAATCTTTTGTGGCCAAACGAAACCGATGGTTTTACACCAGATCCAAATTTGGCAAAGAACATCTGGTTCGCCCGTGATGCGGGCAAGATGGCGCGTCATTTCAAGACTGAGTCGTTTCTGATTGTCGCACGTTCTATTGAGGTTGGTGACTACGGCACCACCCCGCAACCCATAGGGCTGAACATTCCAAACGACCACTTTGAATATGCCATTACATGGTTTTCACTGGCCTTGGTATGGTTTGGGATGACACTCTACCTGCTTTATCGTATCAGACAGAAAACCGTTTAAACTAGAATCGAAAGCATCATGAAATATATCTCTACCCGTGGGCAATCCCCTGCGCTGACATTCGAAGAAGCAATGCTATCGGGCCTTGCACGTGACGGTGGCCTTTATGTGCCAGAAGAGTGGCCAACATTAAGCGAAAGCAAAATCGCAAGCTTTGCAGGGAAGTCTTATGAAGAGGTTGCTTTTGAGGTAATGAAACCATTCGTCGGTGACGCGTTTACTGACATAGAGTTTATGGAAATCATCCAAAAAGCCTATGCTGGTTTTGCCCACACGGCTAAATGCCCATTAGTGCAGCTGGATGAAAACCACTTCTTGCTGGAACTGTTTCACGGGCCGACATTAGCGTTTAAAGATGTGGCGATGCAGTTGATCGGTCAGATGTTTCAGGTAGCTTTAAAACGCCGTGGGGATCGTGTGACAATAGTGGGGGCGACATCTGGTGATACTGGCTCTGCCGCCATTGAAGCCTTTAAGGGTCTGGACGCGGTTGATGTCTTTATCATGTTCCCAGATGGGCGCGTGTCAGAAGTGCAACGCCGCCAGATGTCGACACCGTCTGAGGCCAATATCCATGCGTTGGCCGTGGCAGGCGACTTTGACGATTGCCAAGCCCGTTTGAAAGATATGTTCAACGATTTTGATTTCCGTGACGGAGTTAAACTGGCAGGTGTCAACAGCATCAACTGGGCCCGCGTGATGGCACAAGTGGTGTATTATTTCACCTCTGCTGTGTCCTTGGGCGCACCACATCGCAAAGTATCTTTCACCGTGCCTACGGGCAATTTCGGCGATATTTTTGCAGGCTACGTGGCCAAACGCATGGGGTTGCCGATCGACCGTCTGGTTATCGCCACCAACCAGAACGATATTCTGCACCGCACGATGCAATCGGGCGATCACACTAAAATGGGTGTGACCCCATCAATCAGCCCGTCGATGGATATTGAGGTTAGCTCTAACTTTGAACGCTTGGTGTTTGATCTTTATGACCGTGAAGGTGATGCAGTGGTCCAATTAATGGACGCATTGAAAAATGACGGCACATTCACTCTGTCACAAGGGGCCACGCAAAAATTGCATGACGAGTTTGACAGCGGCAGTTGTTCTGAAAGTGAAACCTCTGCCCAGATTAAACGCTCTTATGCCGATATAGGTGAAGTGCTGTGCCCGCATTCAGCGATTGCGGTTAAGGTTGCGAACAGCATTGTTCGCGATGAAACCGTGCCGATGATTACATTGGCCACGGCGCACCCCGCCAAATTCCCCGCAGCGGTAGAAGCTGCATGTGGTGTGCATCCTGAAATGCCAGCGCGCATGGGTGATCTGTTCAACAAGGCAGAACGTATCACAAAAGTGGGGAATGATCTGGCTGACATCACGGCTATTATTCGCGAAAGGATTGCTTCGTGACTGTTGAACTGACCACATTGCCAAACGGCTTTCGCATTGTCACAGAACACATGCCAAGCCTGCAATCCGCGTCGTTAGGCGTATGGGTATCGGCAGGCGGGCGTCATGAACGCGCCGATCAAAACGGCATTGCGCATTTTCTAGAACATATGGCGTTCAAAGGCACGCAGACACGTAATGCGTTGCAAATCGCCGAAGCGATTGAAGATGTGGGCGGGTTTATTAATGCCTATACCAGTCGCGAAGCCACAGCTTATTATGTACGTGTGTTGGAAAAAGATGTGTCGCTAGCGTTTGATGTGATTTCAGACATTGTATTGAACTCTACATTTGATCCACGTGAGGTTGATATTGAACGTGGCGTGATTTTGCAAGAAATCGGCCAATCATTGGATACACCCGACGATATTATTTTTGACTGGCTGCAAGAAGTGTCATACCCTAACCAACCTTTTGGGCGTACAATCCTTGGGCCAGCTGAACGGGTAGAAAATTTTACACGGGAAAATCTGCAAGAGTTTGTGGCACAAAATTATGTACCAGATCAAATGATACTGGCTGCCGCAGGCGCCGTGGATCATGCAGAATTGGTGCGATTGGCAGAAGCAAGCTTTGGATATTTGCCAAGCAATAAAGGATTGATTGCACAACCCGCCCTTTACAAAGGCGGTGAGTGCCGCGTTGTTAAAGACTTGGAACAAGCCCATTTTGCCCTGTCACTTGAAACCAACGGGTACATGAGTGACGATGTTTACACGGCCCAGGTATATTCTGTTGCGATGGGTGGTGGCATGTCATCGCGGCTATTCCAAGAAGCGCGAGAAAAACGCGGACTTTGCTATACAATATATGCTCAAGCTGGGGCTTATGCCGATACAGGATCACTTACGATCTATTCAGGCACCAGTGGTGATGATGTAGCTGGCCTGTCAGAACTATGCATTGATGAATTAAAACGCTCGGCGGACGATATGACTGGGGCTGAACTTGATCGTGCCCGAAACCAGATGAAAGCAGGGTTGTTGATGGGGCTGGAAAGCCCTGCATCACGCTGCGAGCGTTTGGCGCGTATGGTTGGGATTTGGGGTCGTGTACCCGATCTAGACGAAGTTGTGGGAAAAATCGATGCGGTTTCAGTGCAATCGCTTACAGATTTCGCCCAACGTTTGTGTGAAAAATCAACCCCCTCTGTAGCCCTTTATGGTCCTGTGGAACAAACCCCAGATGTTGAAACTCTTGCACAAAGGCTGGCGGCGTAATTGATGTTTAGGCGCAAACCAAAAGTTGCGATAGAAACAGAGCGGTTGACGCTGCGCTTGCCTGAACAATCAGACCATGGTCAATGGGCCGAATTGCGCCAAAATAGCATTGAGTATTTAACCCCGTGGGAACCCGTTTGGGCTGAAGACCATTTTACTAAAAGAGCTTTTAACAATCGGGTTTATTGGGCGCGCAAAACATTTGATACAGGGCGCGGTGCGTCTTTGTTTCTAATCCGAAGAACTGATGGAAATTTACTGGGTGCGATCACGCTTGATAACATTCGCCTAGGCCCTGCACAAACGGGTACATTGGGCTATTGGACAGGCCAAAGGTATGCCCGCCTAGGGTATATGTCCGAAGCTATTCGCGGGCTGGTACATTACGCATTCACCGATCTTGATCTGTCACGCATAGAGGCAGCTTGTCTGCCTACTAACACACCATCGCGCGGCGTGTTGGAAAAATCTGGCTTTAAGTACGAAGGTGTTGCCCAAGCCTATTTGCAAATCAATGGCCGTTGGTGCAATCATGTGCTGTATTCCAATTTGCGGCTTGATCGGCGCGGCAAAACAGATGCAAGCTAGCGTCGCACCAAAAAGGAAATCAAGTAACTCTCATGACCTTATTGAACGCTTCACCAGAATTTCTAAACGCGCTTAAAGCGATATTACCAAGTGATACCGTAACCACTGCAACAGAGGGTTACCTGACAGAGGAAAGAGGCTTGTCCCTTGGTACAGCCGCTTGCCTTTTACGCCCTAGAACCGTTGAAGAAGTTTCTGCAATCGTGGCGCTGTGCAATCAGCACCGCGTTGGCATTATTCCCTATGCGGGCGGCACAGGGCTGGTTGGGGGGCAGGTTGCAACACTTGACCCAGCCCCTGTTGTTTTATCAGTTGAACGGATGAATGCTGTACGCGCCACGGACACTGCAAACAATACAATCACTGTAGAGGCGGGCCTGATACTGGAAGACCTTCAAAAAGCTGCCGATGATGCGGATCGGCTGTTTCCGCTTTCACTTGCTTCCCAAGGCAGTTGCCGTATCGGGGGCAACCTTGCAACCAACGCAGGGGGTGTTCAGGTCTTGTGCTATGGCAATACGCGTGACTTATGCTTGGGGTTAGAGGCAGTTATGCCAGATGGTTCGATTTACCACGGCCTAAAAGGATTACGCAAAGACAATACAGGCTACGATGTTCGAAATATGCTGGTAGGCTCAGAGGGTAGTTTAGGAATTATCACCGCTGCAACGCTAAAGTTATTTGCAAAACCAAAAGAGATTGCAACGGCTATGGCGGTTTTGCCATCGCCAGAAGCCGCAGTAAATTTGCTGGGTGTGATGCAGTCAAAGCTAGACGGATTAGTTTCCAGCTTTGAATTAATAAATGGAATGGGCCTTGATTTTCTGGCTGAAAAGATGCCCGACCTTCGCTTGCCTTTTACCCCGCACCCAACATGGATGGTGCTAATTGAGGTCACAGGTGGTGAAGGTGCGGAATTAGAAAGCCGCATTATGTCTGCCCTTGAACAGGCTATTGAAAGCGGCTTGGTTGAAGATGTGTTGATCGCGCAAAACGTACAACAACGGCAAGATTTTTGGCAAGTGCGTGAAAACATTCCGATTGCCAATAAAGCAGTTGGTTCTATTTCCAGCCACGATATTTCCGTACCCATTTCGGCAATCCCTGCGTTCATAGATGCAGGCAGTAAATCCATTGCTAGGTTAGGCGATTATCGTATCAACTGTTTTGGTCATGTGGGTGATGGTAATCTGCATTACAATGTGTACCCATTAAAAGGCCAAAGTAACCAAGGTTTGGGAAACTTACGCAAGGCCGTCAAAGATGTGGTATACGAGTTGGTTCATGAATTTGGCGGATCTTTCTCTGCTGAACACGGCATCGGACGGCTAAAAATTGATGACTTGGAAAAATATGGTGACCCTGCAAAACTTGCGATGATGCGCCAGATTAAAACTGCTTTTGACCCGAATGGCATCATGAACCCAGGCGTTATTATCAGATAATAATATTACGCCCCGCCAGGGGGGTACTTGCGGGGCGCATGGTTTGTGGCAAGCATCATGTTTTCACTTAGCGTGCTTTTGAACTATAACTAGTAAATGGTTACGAAAACCTTACGGCCCTCAATTTTCTAACGCTCACTTTTGCCCTTTGCCCTTTCAAGTGCCATTCTGGTTTTTGCGGCCATATCAAAAAACGGGCGTGGCGGTATCCAACTGGGTTCTGACAGTGAATTGGCTGTGTCCAACAATTCTGACGGCGCATTCATCGTTAGATCAGCGATCAACCTACCCATGATCGTGCCGCGTGCCGCACCAGACGCATTATAACAACCCGCCGCAAACATAGTGTCTGATAGCTTGCTGAATACTGGTTTCGAATTGGCACTTACACAAATATTACCCGACCAAGTGTATTCAATCGCATCTGCTGCTAGCCAAGGAAATCTTTTTTTCAATCCCTGATAGTGGATGCTCTGGTTATGTGCCAATCTGGCTGCTTCAATCCCTGAAGGGCGATACTCTGCAGTGTTGCGGATCAAAATACGTCGATCTTTTGTTAACCGCATGGTCGCCCCTAGGGATTGAGGCGACAAAACCCCCCAAGAAGCCGCGTGGCCGATTTCATCTTCTTCGGCTTTGGTCAGGGGGCGGGTCAAACTGGCGGTTAAAGCTAGTGGGAACACGCGGTCAGTTCGAATGCCTAACCTAGGCATGAAAGCATTGACCCCGACGATCACTTTGTTTGCGCGCAACGTGCCGCCTTTTAGGGTTAGAATCGCCGCATCCCCATCTTGCTTCAGCTTTAAGACAGGTGAGTTTTCATAAATCTCGACCTGAGCAGGCAAACTATCGGATAGCCCTTTCGCAAGGGCTGCAGGTTGCACCAAAGCACCACCTGTCGACAGAACGCCCAACTTATAATGCGTAGTGCCAAGACGTTTATGTAAAGCTGCTTGATCCAACAAGGTGGCGTTAATCCCCATATCCGTAAATGCCTGCGCATGGTGGCGCAGTTTATTAAAATTTTTCGGGGATGTGGCAGCATGAATAGATCCGGTATCTTCCCATTGGCAGTTTATTTCATGGGTTTCAACAAGCTGCTTTAGGGCTGCAACGCCTGCATGATCCAACGCATTCAGGGCCGCATAATCCGCCCACCCACTTGCTGATGAAAAGGCTGCATGTCCAGGCGACTCGTTGGCAACAACAAAGCCAGAATTGCGCCCTGTTGCTCCTTGTCCGACCCGCTTGCCGTCAATCAGGATAACGCGTGCATTCGGTTCCAACTCTGCTATTCGCCGCGCAGCTGCAAGGCCGGTAAACCCGCCGCCGATTATTACCCAATCTGTTGTTTGTGTACCATTAAACGTCGGATGTGATGTGTAATCACCAGCTAAAGCAACCCAGCCACATATATCTGAAATGGTATTACCCAGGAAATGCCCAATCATCAAAGCCCCTCAAATGCACATAACACATGCACGGGCACGCCCATTGCCTTTATTTTGTCTGCCCCACCCAAGTCAGGTAGGTCAATTATGAAGGTAGATTGCACAACAACGCCCCCCAAAGCCTCGATCAATTTTATTCCAGCTTCAGCAGTGCCACCTGTTGCGATCAGATCGTCCAGTAATAGTATCTTTTCACCCGCTTCAATCGCATCATCATGTAGCTCTAGCGTGGCAGTTCCATATTCCAGTTGGTAATCTTGGCTAATGGTTTTCCCAGGTAATTTCCCTTTTTTACGGACCGGAATGAAACCCACACCCAATGACTGCGCCACCGCACCCCCCATGATAAAACCGCGGGCTTCTAGGCCTGCAACCTTGTCAATTTTCAGGTCTTTCAGGGCTGCCACTGTTTCGGCAATCGCCAACCGCAATCCTTCGGCACTGCCAAATAATGTGGTGATATCGCGAAATAGAATGCCTTCATGTGGGAAGTCAGGGATAGTACGAATGTAGTCTCGGATACTGTTGGTCATTATGTCTCTTTATTATTGCTTAAATAAACGTTGTAAGATGGTTTGTGGATTGCCGTTGTTTCGTTTTGAAAGTTCGCGTGCTGCTGGGGTCTTTTTTAAGATAGAAATAACACTAGGAGAAGTCAGGGCAACCGCATGGTTTAAAGCGTCCCCATCGGTGAAGGCAGAAAGGTTAACCACCTGAACACCGTGTTTAGCTAATTGATCCGATCGTGTGATCTGGCCAAGGCGTTGTTGCCTGCCTGTCAGGAACGCCATGACTTTTAAAGCATTGTCATTTTCTGTGCTGAACACAACAAAAGGGCTTGGAACAGGGTTAAGACGGCTAAGTTGTATTTCAAAAACGGACGGGTCAATGTCGGGTGAGATTAAAACCACACCATCAATGATCTTGCGCACACGTTCATCACCGCCGATCGCCATCTGGCGTAAGGTTTCCATCAACAAATTGGCGCCTATGGAATGCGCAACCAAAATCAACCGCTTCACACCAGAGCTTGCCAGTTGTTCTAGCAAGGTTTGTAATCCGTCACGGGCAAACAAAACACTGTCACGGTCATGCAGGTATTCATATGACGTTTCCGTTGACGGCCAAGCATATAATACGGGTGTGCTTGTTAACTCCATATCGGCAGAGATTTGTGCAAAACGGTATAGGCTTTCAGCAAAATTGTTATTGTATCCGTGGATAAAGACAATCGCTTCATCCTTGGCACCCACTTTTGATTTGAAAGTAGCAGAAGTATCGAAAACCTGTGCATCGGTAACCACAAAATCCGTTGCTGGGTTGGGTGCGGATTTTGGCCACTCTATTGCGCCAACCTTATGGGTGGGCGGCAGTGACACATCAAACCGTGCATAGGTTACCTCTGACGTGCGCAATCCGTTGAAATCAAATTTAGCGTCAGTTTGGCGTTGCCGTGTTGTGGCAACAAATATGCGTTCAACATGCGTAACTGGTATATTTGATGTAACAATTCCCAGCTCACCACGCCCTGCACATGCCGTCAGAACGGTCAGGCAGAATATCAGCACGGTAAGCGGTTTTTGCATTTTTACAGAACCCTACCGGCAACCGCATCAAGTTGAGCGACTATTGCAAGGTCGCGGTTATCGGGTTGGGTTAGAATTGCATATTCCAACGCGCGGTCACAACCATACGGGCAGGGTTCGCGCTTAGCACCTAACAGTGCGGGTAACCTGCCAACCAGCCCTTTGGCCTTGCTTGCATTGCCCATCAGGGTTGCGATGATTTGTGATATATCCACTTCTCCGTGGTCAGGATGCCAACTGTCAAAATCAGTTATCATAGCCACAGAGGCATAACAAAGTTCCGCCTCGCGTGCTAACTTCGCCTCTGGCATATTGGTCATGCCAATTACATCACACCCCCAAACCTCGCGATACATCTTACTTTCGGCGAGCGTTGAAAACTGCGGCCCTTCCATTGCCAGATAAGTACCACCCATATGCACATTTATATTCTCCGCTTTAGCGGCTTCATAACAGGCCGCACTTAAACGCGCACAGGTGGGATGGGCTACAGAAACATGCGCTACACAGCCCGTGCCGAAAAAGGATTTTTCGCGTGCGAATGTGCGATCAATAAATTGGTCCACAATCACAAAATCGCCGGGTGCCATATCTTCGCGAAAAGACCCACATGCAGAAACCGATATTACATCTGTTACGCCCGCGCGTTTCAACGCATCAATATTCGCACGGTAATTTACTGTGCTTGGGGAAAGCGCGTGGCCCCGTCCATGGCGTGGTAAAAACACCATTTTCACACCGTTTAATTGGCCAAATAATAACGCATCAGATGCGTCGCCAAACGGGCTGTCAACTTTATGCCATTTGGCACCTTCGAGCCCTTCAATGTCATAAACACCACTGCCGCCCATCACGCCGATTACCGTTTCCAAAATATAATCTCCATATGTCTTTTACAAAGTTTATGCCGCCTGCATCTGATATTAAAGCGGTATTGTGGCCCATTTGAATTGCGCATCGGTTTCAACCGCTTTGATGCGAACCGCACGAATGCGTGCCAAAGCTGCATCACCCTCTTCGCCTTGCAGGCACAATATTTTCAACACCAACATACCTGATCGGCCATTGCCGCCTTTGCAATGAACCAAAATACGGCCATTCTTTTCTAATATTTCGTGTAGTTGTGCCAGATTTTGCAACCAAAGAGTGCGGTCTTTAGTGTCTGGCGTGCCATAATCCGTAATAGGTAGATGCAGCCAATCATAGGGGGCTTGCAAAAATTGTTGCGGTAAAGAGGTAACCATATTGGGAAATTCATCTTCACCTGTAAGCGTGACAACTACATGTGGGTTCCATTTTGCAATAGATGCAAAATCGGCGTCAGTTACTGGCTGCCTGCACAATGCAAGCGTACCAGTCCCAAACCCTGCCACTTGATATATCTCAAACCGCTCCGTCGACATTACGTTTTCTCGGGTCGGTTAAGCGAAAATACATTATGTACGGACGTATAATCACGATACCCCAAACGCGCTAACGGTGCATAACTGGTGACATCCAGTATTCCATTTTTCAAATGCTCATCATGAATATGCACACAAACCACCTGTCCCAAAATCATATGTCCATTGCCGGGCAACGGGATGATTGAGTGCAAGGTACATTCAAATACCGCAGGGCTAACAGCCACAAACGGGGTTTTGATAACTTGCGGTATGCCTTTTTCCAATCCTGCCTGTTCAAACTCGTCAATACCATGCGGATAATGTTCGGATGTGACGTTCATCGCATCCTTTAATGCGTCTGATACGATATTGACGCAAAACTCTTTTGTGTCTTGAATGTTCACCAAACTGTCTTTCAAATCATCAGATCCTGCCTTTGCGCCAGAAGCTGAAAACATCACCATCGGGGGCACGTCTTGAATGCCATTAAAGAATGAGTAGGGGGCAAGGTTTGCAATGCCATCTTTGCTCAATGTCGAAACCCAACCTATAGGGCGCGGGGAAACAATGGCCTTGAAAGGGTTATGCGGTAATCCGTGATCGTCGATATTGGGGCGATAAAACATGTATTTGCCTTTATGAAGAATTGCCCAATGCCTACCCTCATGCTATCGGCATTTCCAGAGTTATTGCAAAGAGTTGAAAATATGTACCGTTTGGCGGCCGAAAATAAGGATGATTGGTGGGAGGTCGAAGCCCTATACGACCTGACCTTTGCGCCTGGCCGTGAAGCATTATCATCGTACCGCTTGCGTGAAGGCGTGTTGCCTGTGGCTGATCTCTGCCTAACCGCGCGGGATAAAGATGATGTGCTGGCAGGTGTCATTCGGTATTGGCCAGTTGTGATCGGCGAAAATAATGCCAAAACCCTACTGCTTGGCCCTATTGCCGTTCACCCAACGCGCCAAGGTGAGGGCTTGGGTGGCTTGCTGATGCGTGAAAGTCTATCACTGGCAAAACAGGCAGGATGGGGCCGTGTTATGCTTGTTGGGGATGCACCGTATTACCAGCGTTTTGGGTTTAACAAGGCACCCGATCTGAACTTTCCACCACCTGTTAATCCTGATCGAATACTGACGCAGGAACTGGCTGAAGGTGCTTTTAAAGATGTGTCGGGGTCTGTGCGCAAGAGTGAAGACTAACCGTAGCTTACTGTCTAACTTGAATCATTAGTCTAATTATAGCATCCTGTGGTTGTATTGATTTAACTTTATTTGAGGAAATAGGATGAGCGGTGATATTATCAACGGGCTTTTCAAAAAAGGCGGCTCCCGTGGCTATTATACAGTTAAAGCTATTAACTGGGATGTTGGTAAAAAGGGTTCAGGCTTTACGATTACCGTTCCGAAGGGCCGTGAATTTGAAAGCAGTGTACCTAGGTTTTTACACTGGGTATTGTCACCTGATAATCTGCGATATTTATTGTCGGCTGTGATCCACGATTTTTTGTTGGAAGAAAACTACCGAGCGTTTTTTGCAGCAGGAGAATGGTATGACGCGGCACTTAAATCAGATGGTAAACAGTATTTCACTTTTACCGCGGCCCTTGCGGTGACGACCTTTACGGTCATGGGGCGGATGAACAAAAAAATAAGAAGCATGATCCCGAAAAGGGGTGGAAATGAGCGACGGTAAGGTTATCGGCACCGCCATATATTAGTTCGTAATTTCACTGCCCGTTCAGCCACTTCATCAAGGCCCCGCGCACGGATTGTTCCCCCGATGCGCGTGCTTCATTAATCACGTCGCGGGCCTCTTCCAGATTAGTGCGGCGCAGCATGTGTTTTACGGGGCCGATGCTGGCGGGGCGCATCGATAGATTGCGCAGGCCCATCGCGACAAAACACAATGCTTCAACTGGGCGGCCAGCATCTTCACCACAAAAACTGACAGGGGTTTCAAACAGATCACATCTTGCTGCAATTTGTTCAATAAATGTCAAGAAACTAACGTTCAAAGTATCGTAACGGCGGCGTACACGTTCGTTTTCTCTGTCGGCTGCATAGAAGAATTGCTTTAAATCATTGCCGCCAATGGAAATAAAATCACACATTTCAAAGAATTGATCTGGTGCAAAAGCCAAGCTTGGGGTTTCAAGCATGGCGCCCACTTTCACATCCGAAGGCATCACATGGCCCAGACGTTCCTCATTACGCAGAACCTTTCCAAGCAAGGCTTTGGCATCGCGAAATTCGTCAAATTGGGCGACGAACGGGAACATGATACGCAAAGGCCGCCCGTTGGCTGCACGAATAAACGCTTGCAACTGCATCTGCATAACGCTTTTTTTATCCAACCCAACACGAATGGCACGCCAACCCATCGCAGGGTTGGGTTCATCTTCGGGCTGTAAGTAAGGCAGGACTTTATCCGAGCCAATATCAAGCGTGCGGAAATTAACGGGCAAGCCGTTTGATGCTTTATAAACCCGCGCGTAAAGATTGGCCAAATCAGAGCGCTTTGGCATTGAATTGCGCAACAGGAATTGCAGTTCTGTGCGAAACAACCCAACACCCTCGGCACCAGAACTTTCCAAGCTGGGCAGATCGGCCATCAGGCCTGCATTCATCTGTAAACCAACCTGCACACCATCTTGAGTTACAGCAGGCAGATCACGTATAGCAATATATTTTTTCTGGGCTTCCGTCAGCATTGCGACTTTATCTTTGAAAGCCCCCACAACAGTTTCATCGGCGCGCAGATGTACAACACCCTGATCGCCATCCACCAGAATTTCATCACCAGTTAAAGCTTCACGGGTGATGTTTTCGGCGTGAATAACCATAGGAATGGCCCAAGCACGGGCAATTATTGTGGCATGTGACCCTACAGAGCCATGTTCCAACACCAGCCCTTTGATGTTTTTACCATATTCCAGCAATTCTGCTGGGCCGATATTACTGGCAACCAAAATGGCATTTTCTGGCACCGCATCACTCGCCGATCGGCCTTGTCCCGTTAGCAGGCGCAGCAAACGATTAGACAGATCATCCAGATCATGCAGCCGTTCGCGCAAATAAGGATCAGGTACGCGTGACATGCGTGCGCGTGTAGCAGATTGTTCTTTTTCCACTGCCGCTTCGGCTGACAATCCACTGTCGATGCTGGCTTCTAATCGTGATACCCAGCCACGTGAATTGGCAAACATACGGTACGCTTCCATTACCTCTTGTTGTTCTTTATCGGCGGATTTACTTGCGTTCAGCAAATCGTCAACATTTAGTCGCAACAGATCTATGGCCTCGTTCAGGCGGAATTTTTCAATGTCAGGGTCATCTGCGATTGGATTGGTAATCACAATCTTTGGGTCATGTAATAGGACTACACCAATGGCGGCCCCTTCTTGGGCAGAGCCGCCTTTAAATAAATGTGCGCGCTGGTGCGGGGCAGTCATGGCTTCGCCTTCGCCGGTAAAAGCACCCAGTTCTTTCATTTCCGCGATAACCATTGCCACAACTTCAAGCGCATAAATGTCGTCATCTGCGTATTTACGTGGTTCCTTACTTTGTACAACCAATACACCCAGAACTTCACCAAGCCTTTGAATTGGCACACCTAAAAGTGAGGAAAACAATTCCTCACCAGTTTCAGGCATATAGCGAAACCCTTTGGTATTTGGTGCATCTTCGGCATTAATAGGTGCCGCCTGCTTGGCTACACGCCCGACAAGCCCTTCACCCACACGCATTCTAGTCTGGTGAACAGCTTCAGGATTTAGGCCTTCGGTCGCACATAGTTCCAATGTTTGGCGGTCGCGACGCAGGTAAATCGAACACACTTCAGTTTCCATGCTTTGTGCTACAAGCTGGGTTATGTGGTCTAACCGCTCTTGGCCTGCACCATCTTCGGCTAGCGTGTCACGCAGCCTTTGCAGTAGTGTTCTGGATGTAACGCCGCTTTTTTTGGCCATAAATTTTTTACGCTGCTTTATCTAGTTCAAAAGCATCATGCAACGCGCGGACGGCTAATTCCATATATTTTCGGTCAACCAGTACAGATACTTTTATTTCCGAGGTCGTGATAACCTGAATATTCACGCCTTCATCAGCCAAAACGCCGAACATTTTGCCTGCGACACCCGCTTGTGAGCGCATACCGTTACCGACAATAGAAATTTTAGCCACGTTCGGATCGTTAAGCAATTCTTTATAGTTCAATTCACCGTCTTCTTGGGAGTCACTTAGGGCTTTTTCGGCCAATGCAATTTGATCTGTTGGGCAAGAAAATGTCATATCCGTGCGTCCATCATCCGAGATGTTTTGTACGATCATATCCACATTCACGCCAGCCTCTGCCAAAGGGCGGAATATAGCTGCGGCTACGCCCGGGCGGTCAGCCACGGATACCAATGTCATTTTGGCTTCATCCCTAGAATAAGCCACGCCTTTTACCACACGAATATTTTCCATGATGTCCTCTTCTTTGCAGACTAATGTGCCAGTGTTTTCTGAAATGCTTTCCCCGAAACTGGACAGTACGCGTAAATTCACGCGATAGCTACGCGCAAGTTCCACAGAACGGGTTTGTAGTACTTTTGCGCCCAAAGATGCCAGTTCCAGCATTTCCTCATAAGATATTTTATCTAGCTTGCGCGCGTTACTCACAATACGCGGGTCGGTTGTGTATATACCGTCTACGTCGGTGTAAATATCACAACGATCCGCATCAAAAGCTGCCGCAAAAGCTACGGCTGTGGTGTCTGACCCGCCACGCCCCAAAGTAGCGATGCGCCCGTCCGCCATAACACCTTGAAAGCCTGCTACAATGGCGACTTTTGTACCGTTTGCAAACGACGCTTCAATGTTTTCGCTGGGGATCGCATCAATGCGCGCCCCTTCATGGTGGCCCGTGCATTTCACCGGCACCTGCCAGCCTTGCCAGCTGCGTGCGGGTATACCCATTTCCTGCAACCGCATCGCCATCAAACCAGATGTGATGTTTTCACCAGAGGATACAACCGCATCATGTTCTGCCTTATCATGCAGCCCATTGTCAGGTGCGCTGTCTTTGACCCAGCCCACAAGTTCATTGGTTTTGCCTGACATAGCAGAGACGATAACGATAACCTCATTGCCGTTATCAACCTCTTGCTTCACCTTGCCAGCAGCATTCGCGATCTTATCCAGATCCGCTACAGAGGTACCACCAAATTTCATCACAATGCGCGACATCACTTTATTCCAAATCCCAGTATTCGTCAGCGCGTGTCTTACGCGGGTTGCGGGCAGGGAGCAAGGGAAAGTGGTTGATGCGCAGTAATTTTGGGGTGGCTTTTGCCTGCGTACATTATGAAATGTAGAAACACGAGTTGATACTTATATGAATACATACTTGTACCGCCTATTTTTTATATGAAAAGGGTGTGGTTTTGCCTAGGGTAGAAAAACGGCCTGAAAATCCAGGCTAGATTTCGGGGGGTATCAATGAAAATAGTAAACCAGACAACAAGATTGGCTTGTCTTTCAGTAGCCACATGTGCTGCATTATTTACACAACCAGTTGCTGCGACCGAAGGGTATTTTGCCCTAGGTTACGGCCCAAACCAACGTGCGTTGGCCGGTGCAGGTGTTGCGCACGGTTTTGAAGCAATGTCTGTGGCGGTAAATCCTGCATCGGCGACAGGGGTAGGGCATGAAGTGCAAATCGGATTGCAGTTTTTCTCACCCAGACGTGGTTACACAGCTACGGGAACGGGATTTGTGCCCACGGGTACTGTAGACAGCGGGTCAAATTTGTTTCTGATCCCCAACTTTTCATATAATCGTCCGCTAGATAGCGGGGCGGTTTTAAATTTTTCGGCATACGGAAATGGCGGCATGAATACCGATTTTGGTACAGGATTGGCAGGCTGCGGTTCTGTTTTTTGCGGCGGCCCTGTGGGTGTTGATCTTAGTCAATTATTTCTTTCGGCTACTTACGCACAAAAACACGGTAATCTGTCATGGGGCATTGCCCCCACGTTGGCTGCACAAAGATTTGAAGCCAAAGGTTTAGGCGCATTTGCGGGGATATCTGCGGATGCAGCCAACCTAACTGATAATGGGCATGACATCTCTTATGGCTTTGGGATGCGGGCTGGGTTGAACTGGCAGGCCACACCAACCTTTAGCTTTGGCCTTGCGGGGCAAACTAAAATGTATATGTCGAAATTCGATAAATACGCAGGCCTATTTGAAAATGGCGGCGATTTTGATATTCCAGCGTCGGTAACAGCAGGTTTAGCCTGGAAAGCCCACCCGAAAACAACGGTTATGGTGGATTTACAACGGATTTTTTATACAGGCATAGGAGCGGTTTCCAACGCGGGAAATGCAGGCCCTTTAGGGGCGCCAGGTGGTGCTGGTTTTGGCTGGGATGACGTGAATGTCATCAAAATTGCCACGGAATGGAAACAAAGCGATAAGATGACATGGCGGGCTGGCTATGCCTATGCAACCAACCCTGTAGGCCCAGAGGATGTGACGCTGAACATCATTGCCCCCGGTATTGTAGAACATCATTTCAGCCTTGGGGGTTCTTATAAATACAATGAGAAAAGCAAGTTGGATTTTGCGGTTGTAATTGTGCCAAGAAGTACGGTTTCAGGCCCAGAGGTAACGCCGGCCGGTGTGACGCCTGGAAGTAATATCGAATTATACATGCGCCAATTCAGCCTGTCGGTAGGGTGGTCGCACGCATTTTAAGAGGTGCTTAAAATCTAAATCTATAGGGTCTTCAATGCTACATACCAGTATTCTTCAACGTGTGTATTGCGTGGGGTGAGGATATGGGAAAGAACGATATAATTTGTATTGTGCGTAATCTTAATTGGACTAGCTTCTAATATATCTTTTGAAACACCGAGGGTTAAAAATGCGCCGCATCGAATATTTCTTTTCTGTCCATTCAGCATATGCCTATCTGGGGTCCACTAAATTTACTGAAATAGCAAAGTCGGCGGGATGTGTGATTGAATACCGCCCAGTTGATTTGCGTAAAGTCGTTGACGCATGCAATACAGTTTCGTTTTCTGATCGTAGTTTCGCACACAAAGATTATTTTTTCCGACGTGAGCTAGAACGCTGGTCCCAAGAACGCAATGTTCCCATTCTTTCGACAGGGCCATCTTTTCATTCGCATGAAATAGCAACTGCAAGTTCTATGGTTATTGCCGCACAGTTTCAAGATATTGATGTAGCTGCATTTAGCCATGCTTTGCTGGCAAATCACTGGAACAAAGATGCAGATTTGGCAGACCGATCGACGCTTGTTAAAATTGCCGCCAGTGTAGGGTTGGATGGTGAAGAATTACTGAAAC
This sequence comes from uncultured Paracoccaceae bacterium, assembly GCA_913061275.1. GTDB lineage: Bacteria > Pseudomonadota > Alphaproteobacteria > Rhodobacterales > Rhodobacteraceae > Amylibacter. Next base: position 95,285 of record CAJXSR010000002.1, read on the forward strand.
GTGGTAGTTCTGATGCGGTGACAGCGCAATACGACGCCAACACACAAGAAGCGATTGATCGGTCGGTTTTCGGTTCCCCTACATATTTTGTTGATGGTGATATGTTCTATGGGCAGGATCGTTTAGATATGGTCGAACGCGCCTTGAAAAATCCATATGCTGGTGATTTTAAAATCAGCATGTCGCCGAAATAATAATAGTACCTGACAAAGGTGGGCATCTGGTCACTCTACAACCTCAATTCCCGTGCAATTTTAGCCAAAGCAGCCGCATTGCCCCCGCCTGTTTTATCGCGAATGGCAGAACGGTGACTTTCTACTGTGCGAATGGAAATGTTCAGCCGGTATGCAATTTCTTTGTTCAGGTGCCCTTCGGCAATCAAAGCAAGTACTTGTTTTTCACGTTTGGTTAATCCGTAAGTACATTCGGTTTCGCCATGAACCCCCGAAGAGCTTTGTAGACTGGCTGCAACTTTCGGCCCCAAATATGTAGCCCCTTCAGCCACAGATTTAATGGCGTTTAACATCTCTGGTTTGGATACATCTTTTAACACAAAACCACTGGCCCCGATGCGCAAAGCTTCTTGGATATACTCATTATCATCATAGATAGATAAAAACAGAATACGGGTATTTATACCAAGCTGCATAATCTGTTTTGCAGCCTCTAACCCGTTCATTACGGGCATGGAAATATCCATTAACAGCACATCTGGTTTAAACTGTTTACAAAGTGTCACGGCCTCTTGTCCATTACAGCCTTCAGCGATGATTTCAATATATCCGACATCGGACAGGCGTGCGCTGATACCTTCGCGTAGCAAGTCATGATCGTCTACGATGATGATTTTAATATGTGAATTGGGTTTCATGTGCGGCCCCTGTCTTTCGTGATGGGCAAGGTAATACGAATGCCAAAGCCGGATGGTTTGACATCCATGAATTGGATTGTTCCACCAAAACTGTCAATGCGTTCTTGCATGTTGCGCAGACCAAGGCCTGAGGTTTCTTGCAAAAAACGTACCCCTAATGGGGCGCCGCTGCCGTCATCACTGATGTCTAATTGGATTTTACTTTTTATTTTATTTAACGTTATGAACACATTATCTGCTTGTGAATGCTTAACCGCATTGGTCAGGGATTCCTGCACACACCGGTAAAGTGCGGTTTTGGCTTCATCGATCAACAGATCTTGTATTGGCTCTGCGTCAACCATTACGTTAAAATCGCTCTGTGTACTGAATTCTGTACCCAAACCTTTAATAGCGGCCGCAAGTCCGATATCGTCCAACACTGAAGGGCGTAGATCCATTGATATACGGCGTACCTCTGAAATCGCTTCATCCAGTGCAGTGATGGATTTTTCAATCGGTTGGGTGACTTTTGATCCTTTGCGGATATGCCCAAGTGCGCTTTCAATCCCGTATTTCGCGGAGACCAACAACTGGCTGATACTGTCATGCAATTCACGCGATACACGTTTGCGTTCATCTTCTTGAATATCCACGATGCGGGTCGTCAGCTTTTTCAGTCGGGCATCTGCCAAACGTTGCTCTGATAATTGCAGGCTTGCCAGAATGATCGTGGTGACGCCAATGGCTCCAATGGTTAAAAGTAAAAGCGCAAACCGGGTTTGACGGATCGAATTTTGCAATTCTTTTTGCACGATATTAACCTTATCAGTTACATCATCCAGATATATTCCTGTCCCCAACATCCAATCCCATTTCGGAAAATAGGTTGAAAAAGCCAATTTGTTTACATAATTCCCCGATGAGGGTTTCAACCAGATATGCTCATAAAATCCTCCCCCTTCCTGACCTATTTTAATCATATCGCGGATGATATTCTTGCCTTCAACATTTTTCAGCCCGTACCAGTTATTGCCGACAAAATACGTCAGTCGCGGGTTTACGATATTTTTGCCCTCGTTGTCATATGCAAAGAAATAATTATCCTCGCCATAAGACATTTTGCGCAAGATTTCAGTGGCTGAACGCTGTGCTTGGCGTTTGGTTTTCAAAGTTGAATTATACATCGGCGTGATTGCACCAGTTGCTAACTGGATATAATTTTCCAATTCCTTGCGCTTCAAATCAAGGTACATCTTTTCAACGATTTCAGCCTGGGCAGTGGCCAATCGGGCTGATTGAATGTTCACAACAAATATGGTTGCCGCCGAGATTAGAATGATCGGCAGCAAAGCAATAAAAATCAGCTTTGTTTTGTAGTTCATCTGGTTTTCCCCTTTGGCGCGGTTAGATACATCAATACACACTGGGCAGGAAGTTAACAGAGTTCAGTAGTAATACGGATATACGCGGGTAGTACTGCGTGTTGTCATTTACGCACCATAGAACTAAACAGAATCAAGGTTACTGCTGTATAGTGGTGGCCTGTATCCATTTGGGAGGAAATACATGGAACGTCGTAAGTTTTTAACCGGTGCAGCTATTGCTGGTGCCGCTACAACGCTGGCCGCACCTTCGGTTGCTCAAGGTAAAAAAGAAATGGTTATTGTGTCCACTTGGCCACGTGACTTCCCAGGTTTGGGATTGCCTGCGCAACGTCTTGCAGCACGCATCACTGAACTGACAGACGGTGAGATTGATGTGAAATACTTCGCTGCCGGCGAACGCGTTGGTGCGTTTGACAGCTTTGACGAAGTTGCATCTGGCAACGCACAAGCCTATATCGCCGCTGACTACTACTGGAAGGGTAAGCATCCAGGTTGGGCTGCATTTACTGCTATCCCGTTCGGTCTGACATACACAGAAATGGACGCTTGGATCAAATATAGTGGCGGCCAAGAATTGTGGGATGAAATCGCTGGCGAATTTGGTCTGAAAAACTTTGCTATGGGCAATACAGGCGTTCAAATGGGCGGTTGGTTCAACAAAGAGATGAACTCTGCTGATGACTTCAAAGGTTTGAAAATGCGTATTCCTGGTTTGGGCGGCGACGTTCTATCAAAACTAGGTGCATCTCCTGTGTCACTACCTGGTGGTCAAATTTATGAAAACCTTACATCTGGTGCGATCGATGCAACAGAGTGGGTTGGCCCATATAATGATTACTTCATGAAGTTCTATGAAGCTGCGAAATACTACTATTTCCCAGGTATGCACGAGCCAGGCGCACAGCTTGCAATGGGCATGAACAGTGAATTCTGGGGTGGTCTATCTGACAACCACAAAGCCATCGTTCAAGCCGCGTGTAACGAAGAAAATGCACGTACAATGGCAGAAACCAATGCAAACAACGGTAAATTCCTAAATAAATTGGTTAATGAGCATGGCGTACAAGTACGCGAGTTCAATGACGATGTTTATGATGCATTTGGTGAAGCTGCGGCAGAAGTCATGGAAGAAGCCCGTGATCACAGCCCATTGGCCAAGAAGATTATGGATGCTGTTGCAGATGCGCGCGCTGAAATCGGTGCATGGACTGCTTTGTCAGACATGTCATACGTGCAAAAGCGTAACCGCGTAATCAACGGTTAATCTTAAGCAGATCTAAAATAAGCCGGGGCGGATATTTCGCCTCGGCTTCATTGTAAACAAAACTAATCAATTAGTTGCCATTCATGCTGCTGTCGGGGGAAAGTCATGTCTATGCCGCAAACCGAATCTGAACCTATGTCGGGTTCTTTGCCAAATGCCACCCGCATTCTTGGATGGTCGATCCTTTTTGTCATGTTCGTATTTCTTGCGAATAACTTTCTTACATTTTGGGCAGGCTTGCCTGGTGCCTCGCCTTCAGGAAATATGCTTGCGATGATGCAAGCGGCATTTTACCCCTTAGCCGTCATTCTTGCGTTGTTACTGGTACGCCAACGCGCAAATGTTACATTGCGCGACGACAGCCTGCGCATTTCAAACATGAACACATTTTTCATCCGCGCGTGTTTTTTCGCGGTTCTGTATATTGGTGTCATTGATATGGCCATCTCATTTTTGCGTGTCGAAGGGTTGCTGGAAAGCATCGTGGGCGAACAGATGACCAAAAACTTGGGCCGCTCGCAATTTCGCGGCACTTATGTCCATGTGCCCCTGATGATCCTTGGTGTTATCACTGCAACACGTAGCCGCGTATTGGGCGTAGAATGGTTGGCATTAATGGTGGTTGTCGCCGAATTATTAATCGTTTTCTTGCGCTTTATCTTTTCATATGAACAGGCATTTATGGCCGATCTTGTACGTTTCTGGTATGGTGCCTTATTCCTGTTTGCCAGTGCCTACACTTTGATCGAAGAGGGCCATGTACGGGTTGATATATTCTATGCTGGCTTCAAGACTAAAACCAAAGGGTGGGTCAATGCGTTTGGCTCATTGTTTATGGGAATAATGCTGTGTTGGACGATTTTAATCGTCGGAATGGGGGCAAAAACTTCAATCATTAACAGCCCCATACTTTCTTTTGAAACCTCACAATCTGGCTTTGGAATGTATGTAAAATACCTTATGGCAGGTTTCTTGGGTGTATTTGCAGTATCTATGATGATCCAGTTTGTCAGTTACTTACTGTCAGCGGTTGCCGATTATCGCGGCGATCCTGATACCACTACCAAAGCGGAGACCCCATAACGATGGAACTGTATTTTCTTCTTTTGCTGGTCATTCTAATGGCTGCCGCACTTGGGTCAGGGTTTCCCGTGGCTTTTGCCCTTCCGGGCGCATCTATCATTACCATTATGGTAGCCGCTGGCACGGGGCTTTTGTTTGAAGGCGTTACCGACGCATATTTTGCCCAAGGCGGGCCGAAACAATGGTTATCAGCAGGGGTGACAAACCTGCGCGGGGTCTATTGGGAACCTGAACGCGATACGTTGATCGCCATCCCTTTGTTTATTTTTATGGGCATCATGTTGCAACGGTCCAAAATTGCTGAAGATTTGCTGATTACTATGGCCAATCTGTTTGGCCCAATTCCAGGCGGTTTGGGCATATCCGTGGTGTTTGTGGGGGCTTTACTGGCGGCGACAACAGGTATTGTTGGTGCCACTGTGGTTGCAATGGGTTTAATTTCATTGCCTGCGATGATGCGCAACGGCTATTCAAATTCGCTGGCGACAGGCACGATTGCCGCCTCTGGTACATTGGGCCAAATCATTCCACCATCAATCGTATTAATCATTTTGGCCGATCAGTTGGCCAGTGCAGCAGATCAGGCAGGGACTATCCGTAAAGCGCTGTTTAAAGAAAACACTGGCGAATTGTCTATGCCATCTTCTTTTGAAGTCGTGTCTACAAGTGCAGGCGAGATGTTCTTAGGTGCGTTGCTTCCCGGGCTGGTTTTGGTTGGCCTGTATATGCTTTATATCCTTGTGGTCGCAATGATACGCCCGAAAATGGCACCACCAGTTCTATACAAAGGGTCGTATGATAAAGCATTTGCCGTAAATGTATTTATGACACTTATCCCGCCATTGGCCCTAATATTCTTGGTTCTGGGGTCGATTATCGGTGGTATCGCTACTGTAAACCAAGCGGGTGCCATCGGTGCTGCGGGTGCACTTGTGATGGCGGGTTATCGTTTGAATGAAGGCCGCAAAGGCACTTATTATCCTGCTATTATTGCTGTCGGCAGTTTGATTGTTATCGCACTGGTGATGAGCAATTTTAACACCAACATTAAGAACATCAAAAATAGCACAGATGCACTAGGTGTAGGGCTTGCTATTGCAGCCTCTCTATCCCTTATCGGGGCCTTGGTTTGGAGTGCGATACGGGCTTTTAAAGTTGAAGATACATTGCAAGGCGTGATGCGCGAAACCGCAAAAGCCACCTCGCTTGTGTTTATCATCCTGTTGGGTGCCGCTATTCTAACTGCAGCATTTCGCGCCTTTGGTGGTGAACATCTGGTAAAAGAGTTCCTAGAGGGTATGCCGGGTGGCTTCTGGTCAAAATTCGTAATTGTTATGGCTGTGATTTTCTTCATGGGGTTCTTTTTGGATTTCATTGAGATTGCTGTTGTTGTGGTGCCGATTGTAGCCCCGATCCTATTGGCTGATCCCGAAGCTAATGTAACCGCCGTTTGGTTAGGGGTAATGATTGGTTTGAACATTCAAACTTCATTCCTAACCCCGCCATTTGGATTTGCGTTGTTTTATCTGCGAGGGGTCGCACCAGCCGCTGTGAAAACCATTCAGATGTACAAAGGCGTTATTCCGTTTATTTGTTTGCAACTGATTGCCTTGGGTATTGTCGGCAGTTCGCCGCAACTGGTGAATTACCTGCCAAACCGCGTGGCCCTTCTTTCTGATAACGCGCCTCCACCGCGTAACCCGAAACTGGGCTATTGTGTTGACCAGTATGTCAGTCAACAACTTGATACCCTTGGTCCAAGTCTGTTGGCAGTTGCTGACACAGCCGCACAAACTGAAATGGGGTACTTGCCAAAGAAAATGGCGAAGTCGATCAGCGAAAGCTTTTCCAATGTGGCGAATGCTTTAGGGCAATTAGAATTAGCTGAAAAAACGGCACAAGAAGTGACGCTGGCTGCCGTTAAATTCCGCCCGATACATAAGCATGTACGTGCATTGCAGCGCGATGCAAAAACCATAGACCGTGCGATTGTAGCCATTGTTGACCGGATTGAAGATTTGCCAGAAGATAGTTCTAAAATCAGTGGCCTAAATGCACAGATTGATGTGTTGAATGATGAAAAAGCGGTCTTATTGGCGCAAGTTCCTGCTGACTGGGATGCAACTTATAAAGAATACCAAGAAATCAATAAGGCGCAATCCAAAGCGTTCTCTGTATATAAACGCCTGTCGTCAGATGCGTATGTACCTGCAATAGAGGCGCTTGGCATACTTAACAGCGGCGATGCGTTTCGCAACTTAAAAGATGCTTTACTGGAAACAAAAGCCATGGTTACACAGAACGCACCAGCGGATTCTGTTGAACCCTTGGCCGACTTGTCACGTGCGTTTAACGATGTTGCAGGGGCAGGTGCTATCAAGTCAGCAATTTCCAAAGCACGCCGCGCTGTGAAGTCAAAGACACCCAATAAAGAAAAAGCGCAAAAACAACTGGATAAAGCGATTGCGCTTTATCAAGATCAGACCGAATGGCGTGCCAAGGCCGAGGCGGATATTGCACCGAAACTTGCCGTTTATACGGATAGCCTGCGCACAACATTGGGGCTGAAAGATCAACAAGATTTCACACGTGAACAAGCCTTGTTTGTAGCTTCATGCGTGTCAGATCATCGGGATGTATCGCTGAATTTCTAAAGCACTGTCGGTGCGTGGCTTACCGCGCACCGTTTGTTTGACTACGCTTTAGAATGCTTTAATTAACCTTACCCTTATTGCCCCACGGCAATGGGGTTACGTTAATGCCATCCTCTACCAAAGATTTGGCATCTTCGATTTTGGCCTCACCATAGATTGAACGTTCAGGCGCATCGCCATCATGGATAGCGCGGGCTTCATCGGCGAAGTTTTTGCCTACATTTTCAGAATTATCTTCAACCTTTTTACGCATCTCGGCCAAGGCTTGTTCGGCAGGGGATGCGGGGGCAGATAAAGGCCCGCTTGCAGGTTTTGTTGCTTTTCTACGGGCAGCTTGCACTTGCGGGGCCATCACTGCTTTTTCTACACCTAATGCACCACAAACCGAACAGGTTATCATGCCAGCATCCAACAGTTTTTCAAAGGCAACAGCGGATTGAAACCAGCTGTCAAAACTGTGGTCGTGTTCACATTTCAAGTTATATCGGATCATGGCTTAACTCTGGTTTGCCTTTACTATTTCAAGAAAGGATAACCGCATAAAACATAATTTCCAGTAAAAATTGATAGATTACCGCGCGCGGCGGTCACGACGTGCGGACATCGGCTGAAACGCCACACCATTATGCGCTTCGCAATAAGGCTTGCCAGTTTCAGATGTCAGGCCGCAAAACCAGAAATCTTCTGTTGCAGGGTCGCCAATGGGCCATTTGCAGGTGCGTTCGGTTAATTCCATCAACGACAATTTTTTGGCTTCTTTTTCTACTGTCGCAACTTTTTCCAAAGCTTCCGAACTAATTTCGCTGTTGGACGGTTGCGGCGGTAAAGGCTGGCCTGCGGTAATAATCGGTTTGCGCGGTGGTATCGTAACCGACATAGACGTCGAAGATACTTCAACAGGTTTTGCCTTAGGCACTGCTTTGGCCTTAGGTGCCGCTTTGGCTTTAGGGGCCGCCGCTTTAGCCTTGGCTTTTGAAGGGGTTGCGCGATTGGACAGGCCCAAACGATGTACTTTTCCGATCACAGCATTACGTGTCACGCCGCCCAGTTCTTTGGCGATCTGGCTGGCAGAATTACCTTCCATCCACATGGTTTTCAAGATTTCTACGCGGTCATCTGTCCAGGACATAAGAATACTCCAATAAAGGCCAATAAATAAGGCTAGCCATACTATTTAAACTAACCTGCAAGCTGATACCAGAGCTATTATGAAAGAAAGGTGTATAAATACAGCCTAAGCTTTTACAGCCTTATGTTCCCTTACAGCCAGTAAGGTTGCACCTGCACAGATTGTCAGGCCACCAATAAGGCTAATTCTGTCAGGTATTTGCCCAAAGAATATGTAATCGTAAAGGGCTGCGAATATCAGTGTTGCATAGGAAAATGGCGCAATAAAACTGGCGTCACTGGCGCGCAGTGCATTTAGATAAAGTGCCTGTGCTATAACCATAATGGTGCCGATACCGATAAGGGCTGCCCATTGCAGTGTGTTTGGGCTTTGCCAAACGAAAAAAGCGATTGTGCTGGATAGTAATAAACCGAGCGCGTTATTTATGATCAAGATTTGAAACGGGTTTTCTTTGCGGGTTAGTAATTTCATCATAATCAATTCAACCCCGAAAAAAGCTGCGGCACCTAGGGCAAATAGGGCGGCAGGCTGAAAGCTGGAAATGTTTGGGCGCAATAGGATGAACGCACCACATAAACCTATGATTGCAGCTAACCATCGGTATTTGCCTACATTTTCACCCAAAAACCGTATTGCCAACATCATTGCAAATACGGGGCTTAGAAAACTGATTGCAGTTGCGTCAGGCAAAGGGATCAAGGAAACGGCGGTAAACATCAATGTCACACCGCCCCATCCAGCGGTGGTGCGCCCGATGTGCAATTTTAAATTGGGGTTATCAAATTTGGGGCGCATGACGCTGGCGGTTAATAATAATGCCGTAAAGGCAAAGGCAAATCGCCCAAAACTGATCTAAAATGGATGTAGTTCGGGGCCCAGATGGCCTTGCCCCAACAGTTTGGCTAAAACAGTTGTACCCGCAATTAATGCAGAAGCGATCACGATCATAACCGCAGGGAAAAACACTGTATTTTTCGTAATAGAATGCGGCTGCATGGTTATCTCGTTTCTGGCGAAAGGATCATTAATAATACGTAAGGGCAAGCAGGAATTGACTTGACGTAAAAGATAGGTCACATCGTTCTTTTGAAAACCTAAACAGGAGTAAAAATCGTGATCCCTTCAGTGCTGCCGACATATGCCCGTGCACCGCTTACTTTCGTCAAAGGCGAAGGAAGCTGGCTAATGGATGCAGACAACCGACGCTATTTGGATATGGGCGGCGGGATTGCGGTGAATGTTTTGGGCCATGCGCACCCTGAACTGGTATCCGTGTTGCAGCATCAAGCGACCCAGCTTTGGCACACATCGAACCTGTATAACATTCCCAACCAACAGGCTTTGGCTGATCGGTTGGTGGAACATACATTCGCTGACACGGTTTTTGTGACCAATTCGGGCACTGAAAGTATGGAATGTTGCGTGAAGATGGCACGCAAATACCACTATGAAAACGGCAATCCTGAACGCACCAATATAATTGCTTTTGAGGGGTCATTTCATGGCCGCTCGCTGGGGATGATCTCGGCTGCGGGGGCTGAAAAACTGACCAAGGGTTTTGGCCCGTTATTGCCAGGTTTCACACATTTGAAACTGGGTGATTTGGCAGATGTAGAAGCGGCGATTGATGGCACAACTGCCGCTATCATGGTTGAGCCAGTTCAAGGTGAGGGCGGCATCATACCCTTGCCTGACGATTATATGCAAGGGCTGCGCAAGCTTTGTGATGACAACGGGATTTTACTGATATTAGATGAAATACAATGCGGTATGGGCCGTACAGGAAAATTATTTGCCCTTGAATGGTCAGGGATTACACCTGATATTATGGGTATCGCCAAGGGTATCGGCGGCGGTTTTCCATTAGGCGCTTGTCTTGCCACCGAAAAAGCTGCAAGCGGAATGATTGCAGGCACACACGGGTCAACTTATGGCGGCAATCCTTTGGCGTGTGCTGTTGGATCGAAAGTAATGGATATTGTTGCAACCCCTGAATTTTTGGGTGAGGTCAGTGTCAAAGCGGGCCATTTGCGCCAACGTTTAGAAGGGCTGGTTGCCAGCCACCCAGATGTGTTTATCAGCATGCGCGGTTCTGGCTTGATGATTGGTGTCGAATGTAAAGCACCCAATATAGATGTGGTTAAAGCTGGCTACGATGCAGAGGTTCTAACCGTTCCGGGTGGGGCCAACGTGATCCGTTTATTGCCACCTTTAACCATCTCAACCCAAGAAATTGATGAAGCAGTGGCACGTCTAGATAAAGCCGCCACAGCGATAGAGGCAAGCTTATGACTGATTTCTTAGATATTCATAAAACCGATGTGGATGACCTGCGGGGCATTCTGGATCAGGGCAAGGCGATGAAGGTCGCACGCGCTGATCTGCCTAAAGGCGCGCCTGATGCAGACACACCACTGGCCAATCATATGGTTGCCCTGATCTTTGAAAAACCGTCAACACGCACACGGGTTTCGTTTGATGTGGGCGTACGCCAGATGGGGGGCCAGTCAATGGTTCTTTCCGGTTCTGAAATGCAACTGGGTCATGGCGAAACCATCGCAGATACAGCACGTGTTCTGTCACGTTATGTTGATATGATTATGATCCGTACTTTTGACGAAAGTGTTTTGCTGGAAATGGCGGAATATGCCAGCGTTCCAGTTATCAACGGTCTGACAGATCGCAGCCACCCTTGCCAGATCATGGCCGACGTGATGACCTATGAAGAACGTCATGGCTCTATCAAGGGCAAGAAAGTTGTCTGGATGGGGGACGGTAACAATGTCTGCACCTCATTTTTGCACGCAGCGGGTCAGTTCGGGTTTGACCTGACGTTTTCTGGCCCGTCCAATCTAGAGCCAGAAGCCGAAGCTATTGGCTATGCTCGTAAAAATGGCGCGACAGTAGAAATTGAACGCGATGCACAAAAAGCGGTGGAAGGGGCTGATTTAATTGTCACCGATACATGGCTGTCGATGCACGATAAACAATCCGCCCGCGAACGTCGCCACAACTTGTTGCGACCTTATCAGGTGAATAATGAATTGCTGGAAAGTGCGGGTAAAGATGCGGTTTTCATGCATTGTCTGCCTGCGCACCGCGAAGAAGAAATCACATCCGAAGTGATGGACGGACCACAATCTCTGGTATTCGACGAGGCTGAAAACCGACTACACGCACAAAAAGCCATCATGCGGCATTGTCTGGGCGTGTAATGATTACACCCGAACATATCCGCCAAGCGCATCAGCGCATTGGTCAATATGTTCGGACAACTCCTGTTGTCACGCTGGAAGCGGGTGCCCTATGTGCGGTGCCTGTCACGCTTAAGCTGGAACATCTGCAACATAGCGGCTCTTTCAAGTGCCGTGGCGCGTTTAACACGCTGTTGGCGCACGATGTGCCTGATGCAGGTGTTGTGGCCGTATCAGGTGGCAATCACGGTGCTGCGGTGGCCTATACGGCCATGCAACTGGGCCATAAATCAACAGTGTTTGTACCCGACTATGCAAGTGCGGTGAAAATGGACCGCATGCGTGGCTTTGGTGCGGATGTAATCCCCAGCGGTACTGATTTTCAAATGGTGATCGACAAGTTCGAAGCCTTTGCCCGCGATACGGGCGCACTGGCCGTTCACCCCTTTGATGCACCTTCGGTCTTGGCAGGGCAAGGCACTGTTGCGTTAGAATTTGAAGCACAAATGCCTGATCTGGATACGGTGATTATATCTGTTGGCGGTGGCGGTTTGATCGGGGGCATTTCATCTTGGTATGGCGACCGTGTGAATGTGGTTGCCGTGGAAAGCGAAGGAACTGCCACTTATGCGACGGCTTTATGCAAAGGCAAAGATGCGGTGATTACGCCCAATGGAATTTCTGCGGATAGTCTGGGTGCGCCGCGTTTGGGTACCTTGGCCTATGCGGCTTTGACAGCGGCCAAACGACCTTCTGTTCTGGTCACGGATGCCCAGATTATCGCGGCCCAACAACAGCTGTGGGATGCCGCACGTATTGTGGGTGAACCGGGGGCGGCAACCGCATTGGCGGCTTTGACTTCCGGCGCATATAAACCCGAAAAAGACGAACGTGTCGGCGTTTTAATCTGCGGCGGCAATGCTGCGCCTGACTGGTTCATAACAAAGGATGTATCATGAAAACGGCTTTACTTGTTATCGACGTGCAAATGGGTTTCGTCCACCGTGATGCCGCTGGCACCCCGCGATCTTGCCCACAAGCAGAACAAAACATTGCTACTTTGCTAACCGCATTTAGGGCAAGCGAGGACGTGGTGATCCACATTCACCATCATACGATGGAAGAAAACTCGGTTTTTCGTGCCGACCTGCCGGGTGGGGCCGTGCAACCGTTCGCGCAACCTGTGAAGGGTGAGGCAGTGATTATCAAACGCGTCAACAGCGGGTTTATTGGCACCAGCCTAGAGGCCGATTTGCGCGATGCGGGCATCAGCAGGCTGGTAATGTGCGGTGGGGTTGCCAATTTCTGTGTCGAGACTACCGCACGTATGGCAGGCAACTTTGGGTTTGATGTACTTTACGCTTCTGACGCAACTTGGGCCTATGGCTCGACAGGCCCAGACGGGGTGGAACATTCACCCTAACAGGTACATTCTATGTCACTGTGTAATCTGGATGACGAATTTGCGCAGGTTTTGAATACAGCGCAAATTTTGAGGAAGATCGGAATGTAGGTGGTTTTTGCCTACCGATCACTGGGGTGATTTACCCCGTCATCCCATGGAACTTCTTCCAACTCAGACGGGTCAACCCCTTCCAATGCCCCTGCATTGACACCGTATTCATTTGGATTGGATCGTCTGCGGTGATGCGTGTAATTTCCACAAACGGAACAGAAATAATGCTCGGCACTTTTCGTGCCCCACTGATATAACTGCAAAACGTCTGCCCCTTTGACTAACTCAACCCCGTCAGGGTAGGCAGCCGTTGCCGCAATAGCCCCGCGACGGCGACAAAATGAGCAGTTACACCGACGTGCAGTGTTCAACCCGTCGGTTAATTTCACGCGTAACTCAACCGAGCCACAATGGCAGGTTAGTTTATGCCAACTGTTCATCTACGCCTCCTGACGATGGGTATGGTACTTGTTCGGGTAGTAAATGTTGGGGCATGTGGTGGGTGAAAATGGCTTGCCTGCCAAAACTTTGTACCGCCAAGGCGCACCCATAAAGGGGTGGCCAAAACGATGCCTACGATAAACCCACCGATATGGGCCCAGTACGCCACACCGCCTTCGGAACCGGATACTGATGCACCACCAAAAATCTGCAAAGCCATCCATATGCCCAAAACGACCCACGCGGGCCATTTGAATATCTTGAAAAAGATGATGAATATAAATATCACATCCACTTTGGCCTTGGGGTAAAGCAACAAATATGCGCCTAACACCCCTGCGATTGCACCTGATGCCCCCACGGTCGGAACGCCTGAATTGGGGTCAGATAAAACATGAAACACATCTGCCCCAAATCCGCTGGCCAGATAAAACAACAAGAACGGCAAATGCCCCATTGCATCTTCTACATTATCGCCAAATATCCATAAAAACAGCATGTTACCACCGATATGCATCAGCCCTGCGTGCAAAAACATTGAAGTAAGTGCCGTGTGAATATCCACCCCTTCGCTGACCCTTGCAGGGACCATTGCCCAATGGCCCCAAAACGATGATAGGGCCACATCATCATTCATGATCGGGTAATACATGGCAAAGACAAAAATGTTTACTGCGATCAACGCATAGGTCACATACGGGCGGCGGCCAGAAGGGTTATGATCGCGTATCGGAAACATTCAGTGGTCTTCCTTATTGGCTTTGGGCCGCGATATAGCCGATTACAACAGCGGCCAAGGCACCCAGAATAACGGCAAAAGTGATTTTCCAAGCAGAATAAGGCCGCTCACCTTGCGTCTTGCCAGTGCGCCCGTTAACCACAAATCGGTAGGTTTTTCCGCGATATTTATACGCAGCCATCCAAACAGGCAGCAGGATATGCTTAAACGTAAGTGCCCCCACATCTGTATCTAGGTTGTGTATTCTTTGCTGATCGCCACCAATATCAAATTTGACATCACGCGTAATCATTCGGTTCATATAGGCGCGCGCCTCTTTATACCCATCTTCCAGTTGTACCGTGTAGGTTTCAGCCCGAAATCCTGCCAGATATTCTGGCTTATAGGGTTCCATTTCAGACAGATCCCAAGGGGCAAGCGCGTCAGTGTATTTCTTCGGCAGGCTTTTTGATCCTAACACCAAAATATCATCAAAAAACCGTGCAACGCGCCCTTGTGCCGCTGTCCAGCGCACTTTTGGCACTTGGCGGGTCTGTGTTTGTGATTTGCCATCTACCATCACGTTCACGCGCTGGGTCACGTAATAAACCACCCCGCGTTCGCCTGTGTAACGTGTTTTAGTATCTGCATCATATGTCCAGTACGGTACATATATTCCTTGTAACTTACGGCCCTTACGCGCGTATTCTTGCAAGCCGTTAGGGGCAAACCACAGCTTGCCCAGCCAGTCGGTCATGTTTTTGCGCGCGCCCCTTTCTGATAGGCCAAAAGGCAACAGCGCTTTGGGTTTGATCTGTCGGTCTATACCAGTATCTGTGACCACGGGTGTGGCACAAAACGGGCATTCGGCAGCGTGCGTATTTGGGCTAAATTCCACATGTGCGCCACAGTTTTCGCATGAAACCGTGCGCAGTTCCTCCATATCCAGATCAGGCAGTTGATTTTTTACAGCTTTGTGAAAATCTTGTTCTTTAATGGACTGGCCTTGCGGCTTTCCTAATTCGAATATGATCTGCTCAGCCCCGCAATGGTCGCATTTTAGCTGACCTTTTTCGGGGTTATACCGCAAGTCTGACCCACATGTATCACATGGAAATTGATGTTCTAAGGCTGTTATTGGGCTGTCACTCATTTTAGATATTTATAAGAACGACGCGATACCGTGATGTGTAATGCGCTGTTTTTCAACAGATAATGTTGCCATAGATAAAACAATGTATGGGCTACGATAACTCCTAAGATCATACCAACACTTGCATGTGTGGATAAAGCACCACCCGGATCAGTGCGGCTTTCTTCAGGTACTACCAACCAAAAATATGCAATCAAAGGAACGCATAACCAGTGCAACCATTTAATAACCGTGTGGCGCATATTTTATCCTATGGGCGGTGGTGGCGGCGCGATGGTAAACAGTTGCGCCAGTTCTGCAATTTCGCTTGCGGCTTTCCAACCATCAAGCCCTACTGCCCAAACTAATGTATCACGCTTTAATGTGCCGTCGCCAGCCATACGGCCCAGATTGGCCTTTGAAAATGGCCCAGTAGTTTCACCGTTCTCGGCAATATGCCAAACCCGTTCAACAGGCGGTGGTGGTGGCATTTGTGGTGCTGTGGGTGCAGCACGTGGCCCCCAAGGGCCTGCGTTTGCCATTGCCATGCCCATTCCCATACCTAAGCCTGCACCCATTCCGCCACCACCATTTGGATTGCTGGCAGCAGCTGTCATTGCTTCGGCGGCTGAGTATTGCGTAAATCGCCCCAAATCACCCGCAAGCCCCATAGAGGTGCGTTTGTCCAATGCCGCTTCAACCGCAGGCGGCATAGAGATGTTTTCGATATAAAGATTGGGTAATTCCAAGCCAAACTCTGCTATTTCCGGTGCTATACGCGTGGCCAACAATTTGCCCAGATCAGCCGTGTTTGCAGCCATATCCAGTAAAGGTATGGCACTTGCGGCAATCGCGGCTGAAAAACGTGACACGATGATGTTGCGGATCGCATATGAAATCTCATCCATAGTAAATTCGCCATCAGTGCCTACAATTTCGGTCATGAATAACGCAGGATCAGTGACTTTCATTTCATAGGTGCCATAGGCGCGAATGCGCAATGGGCCATATTCGGGGTCACGTATAATCACAGGGTTTTTTGTACCCCATTTCAGGTTTTGAAAACGGGTGGTGTTGATAAAGTATATTTCGGATTTAAACGGGCTTTCAAACCCGTGATCCCAATGCTGCAACGTGGTCATGATCGGCATGTTGTTGGTTTCCAACATATAAAGCCCAGGGCTGAACACATCTGCCATCTGGCCTTCATGTACCAATACTGCCGCTTGGCCTTCGCGCACCGTTAGTTTAGCGCCGTATTTTATCTCATGATCTTCACGTTCAAACCGCCAGACCAGCGTATCACGCGTGTCATCTGTCCAGTGAATAACGTCGATAAATTCATCGGTTAGAAAATCTAAAATACCCATAAAACTTCCTTTTTTAACTTTGCCCTGAAGGTAATAACTCGTGTGCGATTTGTTGGACGATCGGATGCGCTGTTTTTACCGTCATCCCGATTGTTAGGCGCTTATCGTAAAGCATTTGCAATAACAGCTCGTCATGGCGGGTCATAAGAGAAAACTCTTCATCGTCATTAAAAATTGACGGGCGGGCCTTTGGGCTGTCATTTGCCAGACCCAAAGCTTGGGTCATTTCTTCTTGAATACAGGATTGACGCATCAAACCTCTGTGTTCAGCCTTAATGAGTATAACCGCCCCTTTGTACCCTGATAGTGAATTCACATCTGATACGGCATATGCTGCACAAAAAATACCACGGGGGCTTGTTTGAATTTCGCTCAATATTTGTGGCACTAGGTATTTGACACGGCCAAGCAGGTTAGGCGTATAGCTTTTTTGTTCATCTAAATTTAAAAACAGGATTGAGAAATTGGCGCGTCTGGCATCCGTCACTTGTATATCCAAACCAGATATTCGCGCCAAACGCGTAGAAAAACTACGCACATAAGCGGTATCTATCTTGCGTTGATCCTCGGAAACAGATGGCCCAAAATTCAACCCGATACGCACAGGGCGTTCCCAGCGGCGCAAACTGCTGGCGGTTTGGCGTTCAACAAACTGACCGCCGTGCACTGAATACTCGTCAAAAAGGGCGACACGTTCAAAGTTTTTCACCAGATCTGTGGCTGAAAATAGGGCGTCACTGGGCTCTAGTTCTTGGCG
The DNA here is from genome assembly GCA_913061275.1 of uncultured Paracoccaceae bacterium. Classification (GTDB taxonomy): domain Bacteria; phylum Pseudomonadota; class Alphaproteobacteria; order Rhodobacterales; family Rhodobacteraceae; genus Amylibacter. Next base: position 112,721 of record CAJXSR010000002.1, read on the forward strand.
TAACCGCCCTTTGGCTCGCAAGCGATCTTGTACTTTCGCATAATAAGCGGCCACTTGTTGGCTTTCTGCTGATGGTGTCGTTTGCACAGGTTTAACAGATTGCGGCCTTGGTTTTGGCTTTGTTGTTTCAGTCAAAGGTACACAGGCCGAAAAGCCGATAAGGATACTGGGGAATAGGATTGATAACCGCATGGTGCTGACTATTAAAGCAATTCAGGAACGCTGCAAGTGCGGCGTTCCTGAATTTTGCGCTTACTTACTTGCTGGTGCATCTGGCTTAGGTGTAGCTTTTGCCGCTGAAAGCGTATCTTTTAACTTGTCTTCCAGTGTTTCCAGCTCTTTTTCTGCTTCGGCACGTTTTAGTTTACCTTCGTCAGCTATTTGCAAACTTTCCTCGATTGTGTCGATCAGATACTGATTGGCCTTGCGAATGCTTTCTATATCAAACACCGAACGTTCCATTTGTTTGCGCACCTCACGGTTGGCAACTTGTAGGTTCGCCGCATTGCTTTCCAGCAATTCATTGGTCAGATCAGACGCTTCTTTCACAACCTCTGCGGCTTCACGGGATCGGTGAATGGTTACGGCTTGGGCTAATTGAGTTTCCCAAAGCGGCACGGTGTTGACCAAGGTAGAATTGATCTTGGTAACAAGGGATTTATCATTTTCTTGTACCAGACGGATTGATGGCAGTGACTGCATCGTCACTTGGCGGGTCAGCTTCAAATCATGCACACGGCGTTCAAGATCATCGCGTGCTGCACGCAGATCACGTAATTCTTGCGCCTTGATAACACCTTTGTCTTTGGTCGCATTCGCAACCTGCTTTTCTTTGGCAGGGATGGTTTTTAGATCTAGATCTTTAATTTTCTCTTCGCCGGCTGCAATATACAGGGCCAGTTCATCGTAAAAAGCTAGGGTCTTACCATATAGTTTATCCAGTGATTTGATGTCTTTTAATAAGATATGTTCATGGTCAAGCAATTCATCGGTGATTTTATCAATCTGGCCCTGAACAGTTTCATATTGCGCAATAAACTTTACAACGGGGGTTGCTTTGCCCAGCAATCTTTCCCACCAGCTGCGCCGACGGTTCGGGTTTAACTCATCAACCGAAAACCCACGAATAGAGCTAACCATATCGCGCAGGCTATCCCCCGCAGGCCCTACATCTTTGTTGCGCACACCTGCCAACATTTCTTGGCTGATGGTTTGCAATTCCGCTTGCGCGTTAGAGCCAAACTCAATGATTGATTGGGAGTTTGCTATGTCAATTTCTGCCATCCGCGCTTTGATAATTTTTTTCTGATCTGGTTTTACATCAGAAATAACAATCAATTCACCCTTCGGTTCTGGCAATACCGCAGCGGTTACTTTTTCAACTTCTTTGAGGGTGGTCTCGGCCTTCTTACGTGTATCATCTGACATTTCTTGTCTCCTATCGTTTGGCGTGAACGCCCTCTTGTTTTAGCCTGTCTTGCAGAACTTCTATTTCAATATCCAAATCACTACGATCATCTAATAACAGTGTTTCGCGGTGGGCGGCAAAATTTTTCTCTAAATCGTTTAGCAGGTTTTCGTATTTCAACCGTGCATCCTGATCGCGGTTTTTGGTGTATAGATTGGCAAATTTAATCGTCGCATCACGCGCACCTTTTAAATAAACCCCGATAAATTTACGTGCCCGTGTTAAATCGCGTGGGTCTTCTTCGATGGTGCGAAACATATCGCGCGCGGTTCGGGCAAGGCTTTCAATGCGGGCTTCTAATGCGCGGTCTTTTATGCGCTGCGATGCAGTTACAGTTTCTGACAGTAACTTTTCAGCCTTTTCGATGGCTTTTGTTACGCGCTCGGCTTCAAAGCTGTCAAACCCTTCCATACCTTTTTTGCGCAACGGGTCTATACCAAAGCTAAAACTGTGGGCAGCAGTTGCGGCACCTGCATAAACCAAGCTTGAAATTAGCTCTGCGCCCGCACCGCCATATGCAGCCATCCATACACCCAACCCTGTTAGGACGGATGCGAATATCTTGCGCGGTATTGCAGGGGGTTTGGTGACTTTGCGGGCGTTATAGGCATCTTCGGCTTGCAGACCATCGCGCAATAACCATGCCGCTAAGATAAGCACGCCAAACGCGCCTAACTCAATAGCCATGCCTGTGCTGTTACCAATTCTAAGTTCACTAATACCCGAAAACAAAAGCGGTAATGGCACCAGAAACAGCAATTTAGAACGGATGTTGGGGTTATATACCTCTTGGCCGCTAAATTTATTTGGCTGCGATGGTGCCGTTTCAGATGCGCCATCAGGGCTAAATTGGCCGCCGTATTTTTTTGTCATGAAAGCGACCCACTATAGGCCCCAGCCGCCACCACCCAAATGATGATAACCAGAACAAAATACGCGATCCATTGTAGCGATGCGGCAGACATTCACGCCCTCGAAGTTGTAATACATTGTTAATATAGGCGGTGTGTCTGCATGTTGCTAGGGTCAAATATCAAAAGATGACGTAGGGTAGGCTAAAGCCCACCCTACAAATTATCTTCCTGCTCAAATGACCGCTCGGCTGCCAGTTTTTTCTGATACCCTGTTTGCACCAGTTCCACGATGACAAGCACAATGACCGAAAAGTAGAAAGTGGATTTTGACATAGGAACAATTTCATGCCCGAAAACCTTTAACAGTAGGGCATCATCGTGCATCGCATGTGCTGCGGCGGGGCCTGCCTCGCCTAGCAAAACCACACCAACGATCAGCAGTATGAACAGGCCAAGCACTTCGAACATGCGGTTGCGTTTCAAAAACTCGGTTACGCCATCCGCCAGCACCAGCATGGCAACACCCGATGTAAGTATGGCAATGGCCAGAATTGGAAATACATCTGTTATAGCAAGGGCTGACAGGATTGAATCAAAGCTGAAAATAAGGTTCATCAACACGATTAACATAATGGCTTGTGCTGCGGTTTTTTTCTGCCCGCCGTCTACATCGTGGCTTAGATTATCCAGTGACAGCATATGGGCGATTTCCTTAAACGCAGTATACATCAGGAAAACACCCCCGATGATAAAGATGACGGTTGAAAAATTCACCCCGCCTTCAAGGATACCCGTCCAGTTAAAGACATAGAAAGGCTCGGACAGTGCGCCGATCAGATTAATCATCACAAAAAGCAGCACCACCCGCAGGACAACAGCGATGATGATACCCCAGAAACGCACGGCTTTTTGTTTTTCTTTAGGGGCGCGTTGTGACTCGATAGAAATATATAGCAGGTTGTCAAAACCCAGAACTGCTTGCAAAAAGATCAATATCGCCAGATTGCCCAGATTTTCAAATGTAAATAGATCAGCCATATGCCCCACCTTTTTTGTTTGAAACAGAAATAGGATGTTCTATGGGTTGGTGCAACTACAGAGTAGTGTTTTAGGTTTTCTTGGGCACTATTTTTTGTATAAATATATTAATTTCAGTATGTTAACTATGTGTCCCAACTGGGACATTCGGGGGTGTTTTGCAACATTTTCGCCAAATCATCCCCGAATTATGAATTACATTTCCATTTCCATATCCATTGCCTGTGCAACCTCTATCGTCCCACCCATATCTACATGCGGGCAAGCTTTTGCCATTTCACAAGCCGCTTCAATGCTATCAGCCTGCAAAATCGTGATGCCTGACAGCGGATTAGCCCCGCCATCATCTGTAATCCCGTCTGCACTAACAGTTTTGGATTGTCCGACAGGCATCCCCGGATCAACAACCGCATCGCCCAATCCCGCACTCCAAGCCTTCCATTTGACCATATGCGCCATGCCTTCTTCTTTAGATTTGAAATTGTGACCGCCGTGATAGGCAAGTAGATATTTTGGCATGTGTTTCGTCCTTATTTTAAGTTTCGATATGAAACTCTTATATCACAAAACTGCGATTTTGAAAGAATCGCTTAGTAAGGTACCCTTTGTATTGCGCTAGGTTTGACGGCGTAAGCGGCCTGTTTTGGCCATGAATGAAAAGGATAAGACTGTGCCGAAAGGTAAAGTAAAATGGTTTAACCAGCATAAAGGCTTTGGCTTTATCGAACCCGCTGAGGGCGACAAGGATGTGTTTGTGCATGCCTCGGCCGTCAAAGACGCAGGCCTTGAAGGGCTGGAAGAGGGCCAAGCCATCGAATATGAAATGATTGCTGGGCCTGATGGTCGTGAAATGGCCGGTAATCTGCGCGTCGGCTAAGGCCCGCGTAAATGCTAACTTAAGTTACGCCTTTTAACGGGCCGCTTGCTTTTTGCACTTTTTTGTATGCTCTGGGATTTTTGCCCCTGCACCTGTTCGGCCTGATCGTCCAAGCCCAACTGGTCGCGCAGAACTTTCATGCGAACTTCTTCCACTTCACCCGGATCCAGTGTCATCAACTGAAATGGGCCGTAAGAAGTACGGATCAGGCGGCTCACGGACAAGCCGATTTCATTCATCGCACGGCGAATTTCGCGATTTTTGCCTTCGGTAATGCCCACAGTCAGCCAAGCGTTGGCACCTTGTTGGCGGTCAATGGTAACAGCCATCGGGCGAAAATTTTCACCGTCAACCGTTATGCCGTGCCGCAAAGGGGCAAAAAGCTCTTCCGTGGGGTAGCCATTAACGCGCACACGATATTTGCGCACCCAGCCAGTTGATGGCAGCTCTAGTTTGCGTTTTAGCTCACCGTCATTGGTCAGCAACAACAGCCCTTCAGAATTAAGATCCAGACGCCCAACGGTCATTACGCGCGGCAGGCCTTCTGGCAAGTGATCAAAAATAGTGTCACGGCCTTTTTCATCACTGTCAGATGTTACCAAACCGTTGGGTTTATAATAACGCCAGACCCGCAGTTTTTCAGGCGCCCCTACAGGTTTACCATCTACAGTAATTGTATCAGCTTCCGAGACTTTAACGGCAGGTGTATCCAGTACTTTGCCGTTCAGCGTGATGCGGCCAGCCGCGATCATGCGTTCAACCTCGCGGCGTGAAGCGATACCTGCACGGGCTAGAAATTTTGCGATGCGGTCACCCGCTTGATTTTCCATAGACATGAAGGTGCAGTATACCGATGATAGGGGCTTGTACACTGCCTAGATTTTGAAAATAAACTTTAGGCGTTCATAGATTATGAATATGAAATAGCTTAATTGAAATGCTAAATTATCTGTCGCATCTTTTGAAAATTACCGTTTAGGATTACGTTGAATGAAAACCGAAAAATACGACTATATAATCGCAGGTGCGGGAACTGCGGGTTGTATCCTTGCACACCGTTTAACCGAAGCTGGGCACAGTGTGTTGTTGGTGGAAGCGGGCGGCAGTGACAATCACTGGACAGTACGTATGCCTGGTGGTTTGCGTGCACATTATAAGCCGAAAAGCCAGTTCAATTATCATTATTATTCAGTTCCACAAAAACATCTGAATAACCGTGAGGTTTATCAACCGCGTGGCCGCGCCCTTGGGGGCTCTGCCTCTATCAACGGCATGGTATTTTTGCGCGGTCATGCGCAGGATTATGAACGTTGGGTTAAGCAGGGTGTGCAAGGCTGGGGATATAGCGATGTGTTGCCCTATTTCAAACGGTTGGAAAGTTGTGAAGCAGGGGCGGATGATTATCGTGGTGACCGTGGCCCGGTGAATGTGCGCAAACAAGCCGATTTGTCAGAACTGGATCAGGCATTTCTGGCCGCAGGGCGCGATGGTGATTTTCCGTATACCGATGATGTAAACGGACAACAGCAAGAAGGGTTTTGCCGCTTCGATATGAATGTGGATAAAGGCGTGCGGGCCAGTACCGCTTATGCTTACCTGCATAAATTCAAAGGGCGGATCAGTCCGAAAATTCGGTTGAACACGCTGGTGGAAAAACTGGTTTTTGAAGGTGATCGGGCGGTTGGTATTCAATATCGGCAGGGCAAGGTCAGTAAAATCGCCTATGCAGAAAATGAAGTAATCCTAAGTCTTGGTGCATTTGGTACGCCGCAGCTTATGATGTTGTCGGGTATCGGGCCTGCGGCGCATCTGCACGAGATGGGCATTAAGCCCCGTGTTGATCTACCGGGTGTGGGCCAGAACCTGCAAGACCATCTAGAGGTGCATATTCAGCACCATTGCACCAAGCCCATATCGCTGAACCGTTACTTACGGCCTGATCGAATGGTGCAGGCCGGTGTGCGATGGTTCATATCAAAAACAGGTGTGTGCGCACGTAATCAGGCCAACACAGGCGCGTTTTTGAAAACCAACGATAGCATTATGCACCCCAACATTCAGTTCCATTTTTTCCCTGTATTTTTTGACGGCTGGAACCCGCGCCATGATGTGAGCGGTTATCTACTGGACACAGGGCCAATGCGCCCAACCAGTGTGGGCGAGGTGCGGTTAAGGTCAAACGATCCTGCGCAAAGCCTTGCGATTGATCCGAACTTCTTTTCTACAGAACGCGATCGCGAGGAAACCATTGATGGGTTTGAATTGGGACGTGAAACTTTACGCCAAACTGCATTTGCCCAATATGATGCAGGCGAGGCCATACCTGGCCCGCAGGTAAAAACCCGCAAACAGATAGAAGAGTTTATACGCGAGCATGCAGGCAGTGCCTATCACCCGTGTGGTACCTGTAAGATGGGGGCCGACGATGATGCGATGGCAGTTGTTGATGTGAACGGCAAAGTGCGCGGTATTCAAGGTCTGCGTGTTGTGGACGCGTCAATTATGCCCAGTATCGCCAGCAGCAATATCAATGCAGTCGTGATGATGATCGCGGAAAAACTGTCGGATGCTATACTGGGAAATAAGCTGCTTTAACAGCGCGGCAGGGTTTAGATTTATGACATCAGGCTGGAAATATGTGATTTTCGCATCTCCAGAAATTTCATAAGGCGTTCGTTGTAATCAGATGTTACAGCTTTGCTAACGGTTGGGCGTAGCCCCAATGCTTTGCGCCATGCAATGACCTTTGGTTTGGTGTCAAATATACCAAAATCGCCGATTTGATCGAAAACATCAAAATACCGAAATACCGGCCCAAAAGCCACATCAACCAAGCTAAATTCCGCCCCGTTGAAATATGGGGTATCGCCCAACTCTTGTTCAATGCGTGCGAACTTCTTTGATAAATCTTCTGCCTTTTTCGAAAACATATCAGCGTCTTTGGCATTATATAAACCACCTATGTCGTTCAAAGTGGCCGCACCAAACTCTATCCATGCACGGTGTTGCGCGCGATCAAGTGGATCGTTTGGGTGTAATGGCTGAACCTGTGTATCTTCAAGGTATTCCAAAATCACCGACGATTCGAAAATGGCCTTGTTATTTACTGTCAAAACTGGGGTTTTTCCAAGGGGGGATATGTCGGTAAACCAATCTGGTTTATTCGCAAGGTCGATGTATTTGCGTTGATAAGGCACGCCTTTTTCTTCAAGCGAAATAATAGCGCGTTGAACATATGGGCAAAGATGGTGGCTCATTAAGACTAAAGTATCTTGCATGGGGGGTTCCTTTATATAGATGCATATGCATGTATGTTTTATATTACAACCATTGTCAACCTTGATGCAGATGCATCTTTATGGTTTATAGGGGTATGACAACCGATTTAAACCCGAATACCATGGCTGCCTGGGTAAGCTTGATACGTGCCAGTGAACGTGCAGTTTCACAGGTTGAAGCCGTTTTGAAATATCAAAACCTGCCGCCACTTAGTTGGTATGATGCCTTGATCGAAGTGGAAAAATCAGGCGCAACAGGCGTGCGGCCCTATGAATTGCGCGAACGTCTTTTAATGCCCCAGTATGGCACATCGCGTTTGTTGGCGCGGATCGAAAAAGCAGGTTATATCCAGCGCGTTCCTTGCAGTATGGACGGGCGCGGGCATGTGGTTAAAATCACAAATGAAGGTAAAGCTGTGCGCAAACGTATGTGGCCGATTTATTCTAACTGCATCAAGAATATGGTTGAAACCAATTTAACCCACCTGCAAGCGGATGCATTACGATCACTGGTTGATTGTGTAGCGGTGGATAAAATCAGATGAACCAATTCAACAACCATATGGACACAGCCCTGCAAGAGGCCAAACAGGCTGCCATACGCGGTGAAGTGCCTGTGGGTGCCGTGATTGTTATGAATGGCGAAGTGATTGCGCAGGCAGGCAACCGCACACGTGAATTGTGTGACCCCACAGCCCATGCCGAAATACTGGCAATTCGCGCTGCATGTGCAGCTTTAGGGCAGGAACGTTTGGGCAGTTGCGATTTGTACGTCACATTGGAACCATGCCCGATGTGTGCTGCGGCCATTTCAAACGCTCGTATTGCGCGCCTGTATTATGGCGCATCCGACCCGAAATCAGGCGGGGTGGCGCAAGGGCCCAAGGTTTTCACCCACGCGCAATGCCACCATATGCCAGAGGTTTATGACGGGATTAATGAAGCGGCGTGTGCCGAGGTGTTAAGCGCGTTCTTTGCAGGGCTGCGAGACGTTCATCAAAAATGAAAAACTGGCACCTACGCAAAGCAAGACCAGATGATGCCACAGCTTTGGCAGTCTGTTTCGAACTGGCGTATTCTATATATGCGAAACAAATAAATGATCTGCCTGCGGTATCGGAAGGTGTTGCAGATGACATTGCTAACAATTTGGTCTGGGTAGCAGAGAGTGATGGTGGAATTGTCGGGGGCGTGGTTTTGGTGTTGCAAGCTAACTACGCTATATTGGCAAATGTTGCAGTCACCCCTTTTGCAAGTGGGACAGGCTTGGGAAAAGCACTGGTTGAACAGGCAGAATATACTTGTCGAGAATTAAAAATACCAAATATCAGATTATCTACCCACGCAAAAATGCCAAAGAACGTAAGTCTTTATGAATACTTGGGTTGGCACGTTACCAATCGTGAAGGAAATAAAGTTCATATGGAAAAGACCGTTGTGTCACATGACAATCTTACATAAAACTTAACCCTACGGTTGTATAATTTCTGCAATCAATGCACCAATGGTTTTGCTGGCTTTTACAGAAGGGTGGATCATATCAGGCGCGTGAAAGGATCGGTCTTTATTGGGTACGAGTTCTTTTAAAGATAAGAAATGTACGCCTTCATCGGTATTGGCAAAGGCATCAATTCTGCTTTCAAGTTCATTACCTTCATTTCTGCAATGGTCGATGAATGAGGCAACACCGGGGCTGCGCAAATACCCCACATAAATTACTTGTGCACCAGATTTGCGAATTTTTGAAACAAGTTTGGGTATTTCCCCCTTGCTGCCATCCTTGGCGATTAACCTATTCATCTTGCGATCACATAGAATGCAGCCGCAACCCAGCCACAAGTCGTTGCCACCACCGTTTAAAATAACCCAATCCCATTCGCTGGGCCTATATTGCTTTGTGATGTTCAGCCCTAAACTACCAGAAATCGGTAAGCCATATAAAATACGCGCGCCCATAACTGACCTGTCTATAACCTTTACACCTAATTTTTTTTCAACGGTGTCAGTGATGGATTGGCCTGTTAGCTGATTGGTTGCCAGTAACGAGTCGCCCATTGCAAGTATTCTGGAATTAGGATTGCGCGATACTGATTCAGCACAAGCAAACAGAAACAAGGGTAGGGTGATTAGCAGTAATTTACATAGTTTCATTTGTATGGGTTATCTTAGTTGATGCGGTAATCGCAATGGGTTTAATCTAATAGATGTTCGCGTTTTATTAAGGTGAATAAAGGCTATATTGTGGGGGATTTAGGGTTTTAATGGGGTGTGGGCTTATTTGGCACTGAACTTGTTCTTGCCGCGTATCAACAGAAGACCCTATTCTGTTTTAGCATTTACACAAACCAACCTTGCGAACATTCGCGCACATCGCTAAAGCTTTCCCCGATATATCGTAACAACAGGACGGCGAAGACATGTCGATCGACAAAGACACAGCACGGCGCGTGGCGCATTTGGCCCGTATCAGAGTAGAGGAAGATCAGCTGGAAAATCTGGCAGGTGAACTTTCAGGTATCTTGGGCTTTATGGAGCAGTTGAATGAGGTTGATGTTGAAGGTGTAGAACCTATGACATCCGTGTCTCCGATGGATTTGAAACGACGTGATGATGTTGTGACGGATGGTAATAAACAAGCGCAGATTTTGTCGAACGCACCTGATACCCGTGAAGGGTTCTTTGCCGTGCCCAAAGTGGTGGAGTAAGCGATATGACAGAACTATCCAAACTAACGATTACAGATGCCCGTGATAAAATGCGCGCAGGTGAGATTACATCTACTGAACTGACACAAAGCTGTCTGGATGCGGTAAATGCGGCGGATGCACTGAATGCTTATTGTGCAAAAACGCCAGAGATTGCTTTGGCGCAAGCCGCTAAGGCGGATGCGCGCATTGCAAAGGGGGGTGCACCTGATATGTGTGGCATCCCTTTGGGCATCAAAGATTTGTTTTGCACCAAAGGTGTGCAGTCGCAAGCTGGCTCTAACATTTTGGCTGACTTCAAACCAGAGTACGAAAGCACTGTAACCCAAAACCTATGGGATACTGGTGCGGTGATGTTGGGCAAACTCAACATGGACGAATTCGCTATGGGGTCTTCAAATGAAACCTCTGCTTACGGCCCTGTGGTTAGCCCTTGGCGGCGTGATGGATCGAACACACCTTTAACACCGGGCGGCTCATCAGGTGGATCGGCCGCAGCGGTTTCTGCTGACTTGTGTCTTGGGGCAACGGGTACAGATACAGGTGGTTCTATCCGCCAACCTGCGGCCTTTACAGGTATTGTAGGTGTGAAACCCACATATGGCCGTTGTTCACGTTGGGGTGTTGTGGCGTTTGCATCATCACTAGACCAAGCGGGGCCGATGACCAAAACCGTGCGTGATAGTGCTATAATGCTTGAAGCAATGTCAGGCCATGATGCGAAAGATAGCACCAGTGCCGATTTTGCAGTGCCGAATTTTGAGGCGATGCTGACAGGTGACATCAAGGGTAAAAAGATCGGTATTCCAAAGGAATATCATCTGGAAGGAATGCCTGCTGAAATTGAAAAGCTTTGGGCTGATGGTGCCGATATGCTGAAAAGCGCAGGCGCTGAAATGGTGGATGTGTCTTTGCCACATACCAAATACGCGCTGCCTGCTTATTATGTGCTTGCACCCGCAGAAGCATCATCCAATTTGGCCCGTTATGATGGTGTGCGCTACGGTCACCGTGCGACGCTGGAAGCCGGTGACGGGATTGATGATATGTACATGCGTACCCGTGCCGAGGGTTTCGGGGCTGAAGTGCAACGCCGCGTGATGATCGGGGCTTATGTGCTTTCTGCGGGTTTTTATGATGCATATTACCGCCGCGCCCAGCGAGTGCGCACATTGATTAAGAAAGACTTTGATGATGTGTTTGCTAGTGGTGTTGACGCAATTTTAACACCTGCAACGCCGTCTGCGGCATTTGGTTTGGGTGAAATGGCGGATGCTGACCCGATCAAAATGTATCTGAACGATGTATTTACCGTGACAGTAAACCTTGCAGGCCTGCCGGGCGTTGCAGTGCCAACGGGTCTAGATAATCAAAACTTGCCACTTGGTTTGCAACTTATCGGGCGGCCGTGGGAAGAGGGCGATATGCTGAATATCGCTTATCGTTTGGAACAAGATGCAGGTTTTGTTTCCAAACCGCGCAACTGGTGGTAGAACGTATCTAAAAACAGGATGGTAAGGTATGCGGTATTTTATAGGCACGTCTATTTTAATGGCTGTTTTAGCGTCATGTGCGCCAACACCCCCCAATGATGGCGATACATATTTTGATAAAATAACCCCTGATCCGGCCGCTTTAGAACGCAAATCTGAAGAGGATCGGCTGAAACGGGCTGAAACCGAAACTGTTGTTATAGACCTGCCTGTGGATACTGTGACTGGTGCGATTGCAGTTGCACCAGAAGGAACAGCGGTGCAATCAGGTGATACGACTGTAACGGTTGATTTGACAGGCGACACCCCTGTGAAAACCAACACGCCTGCAAAGGCCAATGGTGAGATTTCCAACTCGCAAGATTTTCAGGTGGTTAAGGCGAATGAAACCATAGCCTCGGATGCCGCAAAGCTGGAAGAGTTAAAAAGCAACTATGAAATAGTGCAGCCAGGGGCCGCACCAAAACGCGGATCTGATCTTAATCTGGCAAAATATGCTTTGGCACAAAGCAATCCTGTGGGAAACAAAATCTACACACGTTTTCCTTTAGGCGGTAAGCGGGCCAAACGTAAATGCGCGGCATACGGATCTAATGACGAAGCCCAAACGGAATTTCTGAAATCAGGCGGGCCGCAAAAAGACAGGCGCGGTATTGACCCCGATGGGGATGGTTATGCCTGCGGTTGGTCACCAGATGTTTACCGCGCTTTGTTAGGTCAGTAAGTGGCGAATGCCACGGCTGATATAGTACAAACCCCGTCTCCGAATTTCGGGCCAAGACGCCACGGCCTGCCGCCTGATATGGTGGTATTGCATTACACCGCGATGCAAACGGCAGATGCGGCATGTGCGCGATTGTGTGACGAGGCGGCCGAGGTTTCGGCGCATTATCTGATCTCGGAACAAGGTATTATTTTTCAACTTGTTGATGAAGACATGCGGGCATGGCACGCAGGTGCAGGTGCTTGGGGTAATGTTGCGGACGTGAACTCGCATTCTATTGGGATTGAGCTGGCGAATACAGGCGATGTGCCGTTTCCTGCGGCACAAATGGATGCGCTGGAAGGATTACTGGCAGGTATTCAAAGCCGCTGGGCCATTCCTGCCGCACGGGTGATCGCACATTCAGACATGGCACCAGAACGCAAGTTTGATCCCGGCCCTAAGTTTGACTGGCAGCGTTTGGCACTGGGCGGGTTTTCGATCTGGCCGAAGGAGGCCAAAGACGTATTAGGGTCATGGGATGATTTTGAGGCTCATGCAGCACGGTTTGGTTATCGCGGCACTGGGCAGAGTTTACTGTCAGCATTTCGGTTGCGGTTTTTGCCCCATAAGACGGGGGGGCTGGATGCTAAGGATATCAGCGTGATCATGCAGTTGGCAGATCAATGGCCTTGCAGTATTGCCGCTGTTTAACGATTTGGGTAAAGATATAATTATGACAGAAAACATCCAAAGCCTTGCCGTGGTGGAACGGCTTTTTCCGTTAATTGTGAGCGGTGAAAAGACATCAACTATTCGATGGTGTGAGCGGCATATCACACTAGGCCCCCTGATGTTTTTCTGCAAAGAAGACCCTAACTTAACTGTTCTGGTGACCGTAACCAGATGTAGTGAAATGCCGCTATCAGATGCTGCAGCCTTTGTTGGGCGTTCTGATGTATGGCCCGACAACATTATGCTTGCAGGGATGCAAGAGCATTATCCTGACATCGCACTTTCCAGTCTTGTGCAAGTTATAGAGTATGACCCACCCTTACAGCATACACATTGACCTATGCTCGCATCCCGTCTAAATGCACCCCAGCGGATGGCTGGATGGCCGCACCCCTGATTTAATCGGGGGTGAGGAAAGTCCGGACTTCATGAAGCAAAGGCGGCGGGTAATGCCCGCCCGGGGTAACCCGAGGGATAGCGCAACAGAGAATAGACCGCTTAGTTTACTAAGTAAGGCTGAAACGGTGGGGTAAGAGCCCACCACGGTGATGGTAACATCACTGGTATGGCAAGCCCCGCCTGAAGCAAAACCAAGTAGGAACCGCGTGGCCTTCGGGCCGGGGTCGCTTTAGCCCCAGCAGGTTCGGGTGGTTGCAAGAGCGTATCAGCAATGGTGCGCCCAGATGAATGGTCATCGACGGCTTCGGCCTGAACAAAATCCGGCTTACAGGCCATCCGCTAAATATATCCCTACTTGGTTGCTTTACCTTCTTATAAAACTTAAGGAATATGACTATTGAAACCGTCAACATATCGCATTGCTTTATCATTACCTGGCAGCATAATTATAATGCCAAAGCCTTCTGGCGAATGGCTTCAAGATGATATGCACCACTACCGATCTATTGGAATAGATACTATCGTATCGATGTTGGAAAGAGATGAAGTGCACGAGTTGGGCCTTCAAGATGAACAGATAATATGTAAGCAAAATCAAATTGATTTCATTCAACTCGCTGTCCCAGATAGAAGCTTACCTGCTTATGAAGCGTTTCTGATTATGATGGATCTGGTTGTTGCTAAATTGAAAAGAGGCGAGACAGTTGCGGTGCATTGCAGGCCAGGTATTGGCCGCTCTGGCATAGTGGTTTGTTGTGCGTTACTTTACTTTGGCAATACCCCTGAAGCTGCGGTTGAGATTGTCTCTAAAGCGAGAGGCGTTTTAGTCCCCGACACGAAGGAGCAGCGCGATTTTATTGATTTGTTTGAAATTGAATTGAATAAAGACGTGTAAAAGCACCATAATCATCCACGAAGCGCCCTCCCGTGGTGGTAGTAGGAATTACTTCGCAAATCCCACCTTTCAGGCGCGCCCCTCGTATAGGGACGACGGCCATGATGGGGGAACGGTTGTGGCCTGCCTAAACCTCTACCAGTTCCGCATGCCCAAACCCCTTCGTATAATCCAGCACTGAAATAACCTTTGGGTCAATGCGGATATAGGCAAGTTCGTTATCGTCATGGGCTGGAATGAAGGATGCCAGATGTGGGAATTTTTTAAACATCAACCCGCCTGCTTTTTCTTTTTCTTCTGGGTCATTCACGAAACGGGCGATGCCAGCCATCGACAGGCCCTCAATCTGATCCCATTTTTCATAAGCACGATTGACTGTCAGGGATACTTTATTGTTTTTATCAATGTTACTGGTTTTCTGTGCTTTTTCCGGCGTCATAAAATACAACACCAGCCCATCGTTTACAAAGGTAACAGTTGTGGCTTGCGGAAACCCGTCTTCGCGCTGGGTTGCAAGTGTCATATCATCTACATCGTTCAGGATTGCTGTAATCTGATCTTGATGTTGTTGGTCCATTTTGGCCTCCTCTAAGGGTTATGCGGCTTAAAAGAACACAAATATACGATGGCTGCCTTGATCTAGAACAAACAAACTCAACAGGATGATTGTGATTGAACAGTTAGGTTTTACGCATCTAACGGGTAATCGGCGCATTACCCATAAGAAGGGGGTCGGTGGCCCCTGCATAAACCATATCCGATGGGTTGACGCCTAAGCGTTTGCACATCGCTTGTGATGCGGGGTTGTCTGATTTTACGCCACTGGAAAATCCGCGTGCGCCGTATTGATCGGCCATGCGCAGGATAAGTTCGGCACCCAACCAAGAGGCAAGTCGCTGCCCACGTGCGGCTTCATGGGTTGCAAGCATTCCCCAAAAAGCCTCATCAAAACGCGGGCTGTCTGGGTGATACGACATATAGGCGCCGCCTGCGGCTAATACGCGGTTATCTTGATCCTCAATATATAGCATCAACCCTTTGGGGTCTTTTCCGCGCATAGCTGACCCCGGAACGGGTAGAACGCCCGCGTTAACAGATGTCTCACAGATCGCACGGATGGTGTCATCTGTAGTACTGTCGGTAACGGCTTTCAGGGTTAACCCTAAGGGACGTGTGTAGTCCGATAGGAATTTCTTACTTGCGGTTAAGGCAGTTTCACGGCCCCAGAACTGGTTCCAAACTACGGGATTTAAGCCTGCGGCTTTATAGGCATCTGTGTAAGTGGAAGCTTTGTCAGTTGGTACAAAATGACAGCTAGCATAACCTTCAAGGCGCGCCAATGCGATAACAATATCTGGCCCGCCAAGGGTTGCATCGGTAAGTGATACTGCGCGACCCTGAAAGCTAAACCGTGGGTCGTTGCGCAATAAAGCCCACAATGCTGTGGATCTTTTGATAACGTCTATTTGGTGCTGGGTGCCATAAATTATATCTGTCATGGGGTCACTTTCAAATGCATTATAAGGGCCAAAATACCAAGATGGATGGGATGCTTACTATAATTACTAAGATTTCCAGTGGCAAACCCATGCGCCAGTAATCCCAAAAACTATAACCGCCCGGCCCCAAGACAAGGGTGTTATTCTTGTGACCTATCGGGGTTAGAAATGCACAGCTTGCCGCAACAGCCACGGCCATCAGGAACGGATCGGGTGACGCGTTCAGGCTATCAGCCATTGCAATGGCAACAGGGGCCGCAACGATTGTTGTGGCAGTATTGTTTAGCACATCACTAAGGGTCATGGTTACGACCATAAGAACCGTCAACACGGCCCATGCAGGTAAGCCTTCGGTCAAGCCTAGCAAAGAGTTGGCGATCAGTTGCGTGCCCCCTGCATCATCCAATGCAGCCCCCAGCGGGATCATCGAGCCAAGTAAAACCACCACGGGCCATTCGATGTGGTCATATATTTCTGCCAGTGGCAGGATTTTCAATAAAACATAAACCACCACGACAACACCTAAAGCGACGGGCAGGTAGACCCAACCGAAACTGGCTGCCAGAACTGCTGCAGCAAACACACTGATTGCCAGCCATGTCTTACTGTCTTGGGTTACGGCCAAACCGCGATCTTCCAACGGCAGGCATCCCAACCAGTTGATAATGTCGTCTTTGGCATCATGCGGGACAAGTAGAAGTAAAATGTCGCCTGCCTGAATTTGTGTATTCCGTACTTTTTGTAAAATCCGTGTGCCTTTGCGTGAAATGCCCAATAGAACCGTGCGTTTGCGCCACCGCAGCCCGATTGCAATGGCAGAGCGGCCTTCTATGCGCGCACTGTCAGGCACCACCACTTCGATAATGTCCAAGCCGTCACTTGCAACGCCCAGCTTTTTTCCAGCCGCATCGGTTATTTCAAGTTTCAGGGTAGTGCGAAATTCATCAAGGTTGTCAGGTGCGGCTTCCATCACCAGTGCATCGCCTGCTTTTAGAGCGGTGTTGCGTGCGGTGCCCGCAAACCTTTTACCGCCCCTTGTAAGGCCTAGAATTGCAACATCAGCCTGTTCTGCTTCATCATACAACATGTGTAATTTCTTGCCGATCAGGGTGGATTTTTCAGGCACAATTAGTTCCGCGACATAATCTGAAAGCTCTGATAATTGGTCGGCAGCACCTTGCTTTGTGGCCTGTACTGGGATCAATCTCCAGCCGACAAAGGCAACAAATACCAGGCCAGCTAGGGCTGTAATACCGCCAACAGGGGCGAAATCGAACATTTTAAACGGAACGCCTGTCGCTTTGCCGCGTATGGTGGCAATGATGATATTTGGCGGTGTGCCGATCAGTGTAACCATGCCGCCAAGAATGGTTGCAAAAGACAAAGGCATCAGGGTCGCCCCCGGATTGCGCCCCGCTTTGCGCGCGGTTTGCACATCAACAGGCATCAAAAGCGCAAGGGCTGCAACATTGTTCATAAACGCGCTTAGCACCGCCCCAACACCACCCATGATAGCAATATGTGTGCCCATTTTACGGGTCGCATCAATCAGGCTGCGGGTGATAAGGAAAACCGCCCCTGACCGCACCAGACCAGCGGACACGACAAGTACTAGGGCCACAACGATTGTTGCGGGATGGCCAAACCCCGAAAAAGCATCCTTACTTTTGACGGCACCTGATAAAACCCCTGCCAGAAGGGCCACGAACGCTACCATATCGTAGCGCCAGCGCCCTGTCAGAAGTACGACAAAGAAGCCTGCAAAAATTGTGAACAGTATAATTTGGTCGGTAGTCATAATCTGTGCCTTTCAGTCTTGGAGCAAGTAGAAGTATTTGGCCGTAAAATTGCAAGCTTTATGACAGGTTTTGCCGCACCCAAACCTGACCGGGACTTAATGCATTGAAGCGTTCCGGTAATATGTCTGCATCTTTTAGGGCTTTTGCCAAAGCTTTTGGTGGCGCATCAATCTCCTCATTGGTCAACTGAAACGTTCCCCAGTGATGGCCGATGGCGGTTTTTGCATTACACAGTTTAAACCCTTCTACTGCTTCATAGGGGTTTTGGTGCTGGCCTTTCATAAACCAGCGCGGCTCATAGGCCCCAACGGGCAAGATCGCCAAATCAAAACTGCCATGCTTTTCGGCTACAGCCTTATAATTAACTCCCGAATGATAGCCCGTATCACCGATGTGGTAGATTTTCAGCCCATCCGTTTCTATTACAAAGGCGGCCCATAGCGCCATGCGGCGATCTTTTGTGCCGCGCGCAGACCAATGATGACAAGGCTCAACGTGGATTTTGGTTTGTGAAGATATATCAATCACATCGCCCCAATCCCCTGTTTTGATGTTTGCGCCTTTGATAGCTTTATGGATGATCGTGTCATTGCCCAAAGGGGTGATAATCAGGGGTGCATCACGCTGAACCAGTTTTTCTAGCGTCAGTAGGTCAAGATGGTCGTAATGATTATGGCTAAGCAGTATCAAGTCAATTTTGGGCAAATCATCAAAGGTAACGCCGGGCGGGTTGTGGCGCTTGGGGCCAAAAAATTGAACTGGGCTTGCGCGTTCGGATAACACAGGATCGGTAATGATATTCAACCAACCAGTTTGGATCAGCATCGTTGCATGCCCGATCATTGTGACATGCAGCTTATTACCTGCGATTTTTGCGGCAGGCTTGGTGCCCGTATAATCGCTGGGATAGTGTTCAGGCCATTTAGCTTTGGTTTCTTTAAACTGCCACTTCAGCAGATCGGTGAACTTCCCGGGCTTTACACCATTTGGGTTGTGGAATGTTTGCCCGTTAAAGTGATCGGTTACGGGCCCTGTGTAATACGGGTTGGTCTTATGCGGTGTTCTGGCCCAGAACGACCCGCCTAGCAGGGCTGTTAATGGGGCAATGCTTAACCATTTCAAAAATTTGCGACGGGTCATTTTATCTTTCAGTGATTTCTAGGTTACATACCGTGAACAGGATGTGTGCCCGCTTGAACAGGGCGGCGCAAAGCCAGCAGGCGTTTGGCCTCATCAGCGCGATCTTGCTTTAGCAAGGTTTGAAGCAGGCTGTATTCCAGCAAATCACGCTGGGCGCGACTGCCACCGATACGAGCGTGATCTGCCATAGCAACAGTCAGATGTGCCGTTGCCTCGGCCCAGTTTTGTTGGGCTATCGCACCGTAAGCTTGGGCAAACTCGCCTACAAGGTCTGCGGCTGGGCCAGCTGCTGTTGTGCGGATGTTTTCCAATGCATCGCTGTCACCTGCCATCGCATGGGCTAAGGCTGCGTGAACATCAACAAAACCAATACCAGTTTTCGGGAAAAACTGTTTTGCATAGGTACTGATCTGTGCCCAACGTTCAGGGGCAACCGTTTCGCCCATCAACTCTGCTCGATACAAAATAGAGGCGGTATCGGTCACAATGTTGATCGGCAATCCTAGGGCCACGCCGGGGATGACATTATCATCAACCATTTGCCACATGCGGTCGGTATCGCCCTGTTCAAGCGCCCATAACGCCACGTGCCATGACATGTGCCCGTGCAAAAGCCCCGCGCGGTCATAATCGCGAAGCCAGTTTTCCAAGTAAGCGGTACCTGCTTTGGTTTCACCTGTTTCATAATGAACATGGGCTTTTATATGGGCAGCGTTTGCATTACGCGGCCTTATTGCAAGGGATTGATCTATTAGCTCTGTCCCGCGTGTAGTCTGACCTGTTTCAAGATATGAAAATGCATGCATGCTAAGAAACCACCAGTCGTTACCATAGTGTGGGGCAAGGGATGTTGTGTAGGCTAATAACTCTGCTTCGCGGCCCGGTTGCCCTGAAAATCCTATCAATCCGAATACGCTGGTACAGATCTGGGCAATCATCACATCACGGGGGTATTGCGCAGCATGGGCGCGAATGGCTTTATAGGCTTCTTGCATTTTGCCATAAATAAGCAGGCTCATGACGTGAATATGTGCGGACTCTTGGGTGGGTAACTTTTCGCTTAACTCTTGTGCCACACGCATTGCATCACGCGCACCCGTTGGATTTCCAGATAATTGCCTTGCCCGTGCAAGGCCAGAATAGGCCAGTGCAAAACCAGCATCGGCATCTATTGCCGCCTGAAACCCTTGTTCCATATACGCGTCAGCACTGATTAAGCGGTCAACCGCTTTTACATAAAGGTCGCGGGCAGTCTGAGAACTGGTCGATAGTTTATTGTCATATCGGTCTGTCAGCATAATCGTACCTTTTTTGCAGAATATGATGGTAGTTTACCGCATTTGTCTATGGCTTGGTAGACGTTTCATATGTTTTCATAAGGCGACTCATATTCGACTCATTTGGGTCTTATTGTGAACCAGTAAGCAGGAAAATTATAATGTTCTCAATATGTTCCTGTTGGTTTAGAAGGATTATGGACATTTTTATGAATTTTATCAATTTGGACGAGGCATACCACATATAGTGGTTGGCCAAATTTATTCCACTACTTGAGCGAATTTTCGCTTATTTTTGGTTAAACTAACGAGTGGCGAATTGAGTCAGTTATATCAATTCCCATGAAAGCCCATAAAAAACAGTTGATTTCCATCTAGACCCATGGGATATAGAATACATTGATGAGGTAGGACATTAAAGGGCATTAAGACCCTCGAAAACCCAAACAGGTTTCATACAGGCACCCGCCACATCCAAGAAAGATCCGACGTGGGTTGCGAGCAGACACCCCCCCAAGGTGGCACCATAGTTGGACATCCCTTATGGGACAGAACGGCGGATTGAACAGTGGCAGCAGTTCAATCCGCCGTTTCCATTCCAGGGGCAAGAAGTTTAAAAGGAGGCCAGTTTCCGTGGCACGACGTTTCAGAGGTGAAAGCACCCACAAGGTGGATGCTAAGGGCAGGGTGTCTATCCCAGCCCCCTTTAGGCGTGTTCTGGAAGAAGGCGATCCTGATTGGACTGAAGGTTTATTTCCCAACCTTATTCTGGTTTACGGCAATAAAGGGCGTAACTTCATCGAAGGTTACACGGTCGACGCAATGGATGAAGTGGATGACCGCATCGGTGCTTTGCCGCGCGGTTCAAAACCACGCCGTTTGCTGGAACGTATGTTTTCCGGGCAATCAATACAGGTTCAAGTAGACCCGACAGGGCGGTTGGTTTTATCCCCAAAACTACGTGATAAAATCGGCGTTACCAACGAAGCATTTTTTATTGCATCTGGTGATACGTTCCAAATTTGGGAACCTTCGGCCTATGATGTGAATGCGGCCGCTATGGATGAATGGTTTGATGAACAAGAGGATGATTTTGATCCACTGGTCTTGTTAGACATGGCATCAACGGGGGAATAAGCATGGCGCAGGTGTTGGATGGTTCCACGTCTTCCCCTCATATTCCTGTTTTGTTATCGCCAATATTAAAGGCCATTTCCCCAGTGCAAGGTCGTTGGCTAGATGGCACTTTTGGTGCAGGCGGTTACACACGGGCATTTTTAGATGCAGGTGCTTCGCAGGTTTTTGCGATTGACCGTGACCCAGAGGTTTTTGAGCGCGCCAAATCGTGGGCAGATGACTACGGTGAGCGGCTGATATTAATCGAGGGTACATTCGGGCAGTTAGATCATTTGGCCGCCACGCATGATGCGGTGCCACTGGATGGTGTGGTTCTGGATATTGGCGTGTCTTCTATGCAAATAGATCAGGCAGAGCGCGGCTTTTCATTCATGCAAGACGGGCCGCTGGATATGCGGATGTCACAATCAGGCATGACGGCCGCCGATGTAGTTAATACGGCGGATGAAGCGGTACTGGCGGATATATTGTATCTATACGGCGAAGAACGTGCATCGCGCAGGATTGCGCGGCGCATTGTAGAGATGCGCAATACGACGCCGTTTGAAACTACCAAGCAATTAACAACTGTGGTTGAAGCGGCTTTACCACGGCCCAAACCGGGGCAAGTACACCCCGCAACACGTACATTTCAGGCTTTGCGTATTGTGGTAAATGACGAATTGGGCGAACTGGTGCGCGGATTGATTGCTGCCGAAGCAGTATTGGCCGTGGGTGGCATCTTGGCGGTTGTGACTTTTCATTCGCTGGAAGACCGTATTGTGAAACGGTTTATACAGACCCGCAGTACGCAAGCACGTGGCAACCGTTACGCACCTGAAATGACGCAAACTGTGCCACAGTTTGAAAAGATTTCCAAAAAGGCCATCGGGCCTGATGCGGAAGAATTAGAGATAAATCCGCGTTCGCGCTCGGCTAAATTGCGTCTTGCACGGCGAACCTCTGGTGCGTGTGGTGAAATTGATGCCAAAGCCGTAGGGTTGCCAGGTTTTGATCGGGAAAGGTTAATTTGATGCGTGTGATGTTCTACCTCATTTGCTCAGCGTTTGTGATTGGCTTGGCTTATTGGGCCTATAAAGAAAATTACCGAACTCAGTCTGCTTTGAAAGAAGTTAAAGAACTGCAACAACAAATAGCCCAGCAAAAAGAGGCGATTGCAGTGTTGAAAGCGGAATGGGCCTATTTGAACCGTCCAGATCGATTGCGCGATCTTGTAGATTTGAACTTCGCCGATTTAAAATTAATCCCGCTATTGCCATCCCACTTTGGCGACAGTGAAATGATTTCTTACCCGCCGCAAGATGTGTGGATATATAATTCACCGCAAGAAGTTATTGGCAGTGATCTAGCAGACCAAAGTGAGGTGTCACAATGAACCGCACTCCTTTACGCCCTTTGGCCCGTGTGATAGACGCGCGCAAACATGGCCAAAACCCTGATACCATAGAAGCGGCAGAACGGTGCAAGCGCGATCATGCAACCCATCAGAAACTTCGAAAACGGGCAGAGGCACGTCTGACTGTACTTGGATTGGCGTTCTTTTTTGGGTTTTGCCTGATCGGTGGCAAAATGGCGATGCTTGCTGTTAGTGAACCGGTAGAGCCAAGATTGGCTGCAGCCAATACTGGAATACATTCACAACGCGCTGATATAATTGATAGGAATGGAATAACGCTGGCCACTAATCTGGTGACAACGTCGCTTTATGCCCAACCTCATATGATGATCGAACCTAAGCGGGCAGCAGATGCATTAGCAAAGATATTTCCAGATATTAACCATGCGAAACTAACAGAACAATTCACGGGTAAACGAAAATTTGTCTGGGTGCGTAAAAAAGTTAGTCCAGAGCAAAAACAGCGGGTGCATGAAATAGGTGAGCCAGGTCTGTTGTTTGGCCCACGTGAGATGCGTTTGTATCCTAACGGCACATTCGCCTCTCATATTTTAGGTGGCGCCAGTTTTGGCAAAGAAGATGTGCGCGCGGCTGAATTGGTGGGTGTCGCGGGTGTTGAGAAGTTTTTTGATGCGCGCATGCGCGATCCTGCGCAAGTGGATATACCTTTGCAGCTGTCTATTGATCTAACTGCACAAGCAACCATGCGCCGTGTGGTTGAGGGCGGCATGAGAATTATGCAGGCCAAAGGGGCGGCGGCCGTGTTGATGGATGTTCATACCGGCGAGGTTATCTCGATGGTGTCCCTGCCTGACTTTGACCCGAATAACAGACCTAGACCTTTGCTAAAAGGCAACCCATCTGACAGCCCATTGTTTAACCGTGCGGCCCAAGGTGTGTATGAATTAGGCTCAACATTTAAACTGTTCACAGTGGCCGCATCTTTGGACAAAGGCTTGGTGAATGAGAATACCATGGTCGACACACAAGGACCGATTAAATGGGGTAAGTTCAAAATCCGTGACTTTCATGATTACGGCAAACAGCTATCTGTGATGGATGTGATTGTGAAATCGTCTAATATCGGTACTGCACGCTTGGCGCAGGCTGCGGGAACGCAGGTGCAAAAAGATCTATTGGGCGCACTTGGAATGTTAGATCCAACGCCGCTGGAATTGGTCGAGGCCAAACATATAAAACCTTTATTGCCAAAAAACTGGTCTGAGCTGTCAACTATGACAATATCTTACGGTCACGGAATTGCTGCCACTCCGCTGCATTTAGCAGCGGCTTATGCAACACTGGCGAATGGTGGGTTGAAGGTTGACCCTACTTTGTTGAAAATTGACGCGAAAACCGCATATGGGCCGCGTATTTTATCTGAAGCCACATCAAAAACTCTGATGGGTATGTTGCGCAATGTAGTGACGCGCGGCACGGCCAGCTTTGGTGAAGTAAAAGGTTATTCAGTAGGCGGTAAAACAGGTTCTGCGGATAAGCCAAAACCGTCGGGTGGCTATTATGATGATAAGGTGATTGCAACCTTTGCATCCGTATTTCCAACCGATGATCCGAAGTATGTTTTGGTGCTGACGTTGGATGAGCCATCCATTCGGGCAGCAGGCGAAATGCGACGTACCGCAGGCTGGACAGCAGTGCCAGTTGCGGCCGAACTTATCACCCGCCTGGCACCGATTTTGAATATGCGCCCAGAGGTTGCAGGCAGTGGGAAAGTTCACTACACGCAGATACAAAATTGAATGAGGACGCCTTAAATGACCCAAAAAACTTTGCAAGAATTGGGTTTGAACCCTACGCAAGGTCGGGGCAGTGCAGATCAGTTTGTTTCAGGGATTTGTGTGGACAGCCGCGATGTGCGCGCAGGTGATCTATTTGCGGCAATGCCAGGATCAGAAGTGCATGGCGGTGAGTTCATTCAATATGCAATACGCATGCAAGCGGGCGCGGTTCTGACCGACGCCAAAGGTTTGGAAATTGCCAAACGCGATGTGGCTGTACTGAACATTCCGTTCATTATTGCGGATGATCCGCGATTGGCACTGGCACAGGCAGCGGCAAGGTTTTTTGGGGCGCAGCCCGCAACGATGACAGCGGTGACTGGCACCAATGGCAAAACATCGGTGGCAAATTTTATTCGCCAGATGTGGGAAGTTCTGGGTATGGCTGCGGTTAATTTTGGCACCACTGGTGTTGAAGGGGCCTATAGCGAAAGCTTAAAACATACCACACCAGAGCCAATTACCCTGCACCGATTATTGCGTACTTTAAAAGAAGAAGGCATAACCCACGCGGCAATGGAAGCCTCTAGTCATGGGTTGGAACAGCGACGTCTTGACGGGGTTTATCTAACTGTGGGGGGCTTTACAAACTTCAGCCAAGACCATCTGGATTACCACCATACATTTGAGGATTATTTTGCGGCTAAAGCTGGCCTGTTTTCACGGGTTTTGCCGCCTGAAGGGTCAGCCGTGATAAACACGCTTGATCCTAAAGGGGCAGAATTGGTGACGATTGCGCAACAGCGTGGCCAAGATGTGATTACACTGGGCGATAAAAGTGCCGATTTGCAAATTCTAAACCAGCGCAGTGATGCGACAGGGCAAGATTTGCGATTTTCATGGCGTGGTGAGGTGCATACGGTGCGCCTGTCTTTGATCGGTGGATTTCAAGCTGAAAACGTTCTAATCGCGGCTGGTATGGTGATTGCTGCAGGGGCTTTGCCTGCGGATGTGTTTGGCACATTGTCAGGGTTGGAAACTGTACCGGGGCGTATGCAATTTGCGGCAAGGCGGGCAAATAATGCAGCGGTATTTGTTGATTTTGCCCATACGCCTGATGCACTGGAAACCGCGTTAAAAGCTTTGCGCCCACATGTATTGGGGCGGCTTATTCTGGTTTTTGGTGCAGGGGGTGATCGGGATCGTGCCAAGCGCCCCTTGATGGGCAAAGCTGCTATTGAAAATGCAGATGTTGTATTTGTGACCGATGACAACCCACGTTCAGAACAGCCCAACGACATTCGTGCAGATATTATGGTGGCTTGCCCGAAAGCCAATAATATCGGTGACCGTGCCACGGCAATTTTGGCCGCGATAGATGCGCTACAGGCAGGCGATGCTTTGCTGATTGCGGGTAAAGGTCATGAAACAGGGCAAATTATCATGGATCAGATACTGCCATTTAACGATGTAGAACAGGCCAGTATTGCTGTTGCAGCTTTAGACGAGTTGGGCGCATGAATATGCTTTGGACAAAGGATGAAGCGGTTGCGGCAACGGGGGGTAAAAGTGCTGTTGATTGGCAGGTGTCAGGTGTTTCAATAGATACACGCACATTGCAAAAGGGCGACTTGTTTGTAGCATTAACAGATATACGCGATGGACATGATTTTGTCGCACATGCGTTGGAAAAAGGGGCGGCAGCGGCTTTGGTTAGCCGTGTGCCAGATAGTGTAGCAGCAGATGCGCCATTGTTAATTGTCGATGATGTTTTGCTAGGCTTGGAAGCGTTGGGTTTGGCTGCACGCGCACGTATTACAGGCAAAGTGATAGGGGTCACCGGGTCTGTTGGTAAAACTGGCACCAAAGAAATGTTGCGCTGCGCCCTTACTGGGCAAGGCCATGTTCATGCAGCGGAAAAAAGTTACAACAATCACTGGGGTGTGCCGCTGACATTGGCACGAATGCCCCGCGATACAGATTTTGCAGTGATTGAAATCGGAATGAACCATGCAGGCGAAATCGGGCCTTTGGCGCGTATGGCCGATCTGGATGTGGCGGTTATCACCATCGTGGCGCCCGTTCATCTTGCAGCATTTTCAGGGATTAATGAAATTGCGCAAGCCAAAGCCGAAATATTTGAAGGCTTGAAACGCGGCGGCACCGCCGTTTTGAATGCGGATATAAAGACGTTACCGATCTTGCGAAACGGTGCAGAAAAAGCAGGCGCACAAATTGTTACTTTCGGGCATTCCACGCAGGCTGATTTCAGGCTGGCGGGGGCATATGTTTCGAATACAACTACGAAGGTAGCTTTTGATCTGGCGGGTCAAAAAGTGAATTATTCCATAGCGGCCCCAGGTGTGCATCAGGCGATGAATTCATTGGCCGTGCTGGCCGCATGTGATGCGATCGGGGCAAACTTAAGCGTTTGCATTGCTGATTTGGCAAACTGGTCAACACCATTGGGGCGTGGCACCCGTGAAACGGTTCAACTGGCAGATGGCCAGATAGAGTTGATAGATGAAAGTTACAATGCAAACCCGACCTCGATGGCGGCAGCACTAAGCGTTTTAGCCGATGCACAACCAAAGGGCCGCAAGGTTGCTATCTTGGGTGACATGCTTGAAATGGGTGAAAATGAACATATTTTACACGCAGAACTGGCAAAGCTAGAAGCGGTAAACTCCGTGGATGTATTTCACCTTGTAGGGCCGTTAATGCATATGTTTCATGCAGCCTTACCTAGTGACAAACGAGGGCAATGGGTGGCATCGGTGGATGAGCTATCAGCACAAATCAGCGAACTTTTAGAAGCGGATGATACTGTAATGGTGAAAGGTTCGCTTGGGTCAAAGGTTTCAAAAATTGTGGACGTGATTAGAAAAATAAGTGCATAAAGCACACAAAGCAGGGATAGTGGCGTAATGTTATATTTTTTAAGTGAATGGTCAGATGGCGGTGATGTGTTCAATCTGTTTCGCTATATTACATTTCGCGCAGGTGGGGCGTTTTTCACCGCCCTGATCTTAAGTTTCATGTTTGGCCAACCTTTAATTAATTGGTTGAAACGTAAACAAAAAAAAGGCCAACCCATTCGGGACGATGGGCCTGAAAGCCATATCATTGCAAAGGCGGGCACTCCCACAATGGGCGGTGTTTTGATCCTTGGGACATTACTGGCTTCAACGCTTTTATGGGCACGAACGGATAATCCGTATGTATGGATTGTTCTGTTTGTGACCGCAGGCTTCGGGATGATAGGCTTTGCCGATGATTACCTGAAAGTGTCAAAACAAACTGTTGCAGGGTTTTCGTCAAAAGCACGGTTGTTAATCGGTCTGGTCATTGCAGTTATTGCAGCGGTTGCCGCAACTTATGCACATCCTGAAGCTTTGTCAGGTCAGTTGGCGGTGCCAGTTTTGAAAGACACGCTTTTCAACATGGGTTTCCTTTATGTGCCATTTGTAATCATCGTGATCGTTGGCTCTGCCAATGCAGTGAACTTGACCGACGGGCTTGACGGATTAGCGATTATGCCTGTGATGATTGCTGGTGCCACGCTGGGGATCATTGCCTATGCTGTTGGACGCGTTGATTTTACCGATTATTTGGATGTGCATTATGTACCTGGCACAGGTGAATTGCTGATTTTTACCTCTGCGCTTATCGGCGGTGGCTTAGGCTTTCTTTGGTACAATGCCCCTCCTGCCGCTGTGTTCATGGGTGACACAGGTTCATTGGCTTTGGGCGGTGCACTTGGGGCGATAGCGGTTTGCACCAAACACGAAATTGTTTTGGCCATTGTTGGTGGCCTGTTTGTGGTTGAAGCCTTGTCGGTTATCATTCAAGTGCTGTATTATAAAAAGACGGGTAAACGGGTATTTTTGATGGCACCGATCCATCACCACTTTGAGAAAAAGGGCTGGTCAGAGCCACAAATCGTGATCCGTTTTTGGATTATCGCCTTGATATTGGCACTTGTTGGCTTAGCCACACTGAAGGTGCGCTAAGGATATGATGTACAATACGGAAACATATGTGGTGATGGAAAATATGCAGATGCTACTAGGTGTCCACCAAATGAAATTTGGTGTTAAATGATCCCTGTACGCGGATATGACGGTCACAAGGTGGCGGTATTGGGATTGGGTCGTTCGGGCCTATCAGCGGCTTTGGCATTACGCGCAGGCGGTGCGATACCTGTTTGTTGGGATGATAATGAGGGTGCCCGCACCAATGCCGAGGCTAAAGGGCTGCTTGTCGCTGACCTGAACAAAGATAAATCTTGGGATGATGTGGTCAGCCTAATCGTATCACCCGGCATCCCACATCTATATCCTGAACCACATGCGATTGTGCAAAAAGCATGGGGTATGGGGGTTGTTGTGGACAATGACATAGGGCTTTTCTTTCGCTCATATGCCACGCCTGACTGGGACAAGCTTGATGTGATGCCCAAAATAATTTGCATCACAGGATCAAACGGTAAATCGACAACAACTGCTCTGATTGCGCATATTTTGAAACAGGCGGATAAACCTGTGCAAATGGGCGGTAACATCGGACGCGGGGTACTTGATCTTGATCCTGCCAGCGACGGTGAAATTGTGGTGCTAGAACTGTCATCTTATCAAACGGAACTTGCCCGCGCATTGGCGCCAGACATGGCCGTGTTTATGAATCTTTCCCCCGATCATCTGGATCGGCATGGCGGTATCGGTGGCTATTTTGCAGCCAAACGGCGTTTGTTCGCTGAAGGCGGGCCAGACAAAGCCATTATTGGTGTGGACGAAGTTGAAGGTCGTTACCTTGCCAATCAGGTGCGTCAAGACAGCGAAACAGGTGACCCAGTAATAGCGATCTCATCAGGGCGGAAATTGCAAGGGCGCGGCTGGTCTGTGTTTGCCCGCAAAGGCTTTTTGGCGGAATGGCGCAAAGGCCGCCAAGTGGCGTCTATTGATCTGCGTGGCATGCAAGGTTTGCCTGGTGCTCATAATCATCAAAACGCCTGTGCGGCTTATGCGGTTTGCCGCGCACTAGCGATGGCACCCAAAGTGATTGAGGCAGGATTGCAATCTTATGGCGGCTTGGCGCATCGCTGCCAGATTGTGGCGCAGCATAAGGGTGTAATTTATGTGAACGACAGTAAGGCTACCAATGCGGATGCCGCGCAAAAAGCATTGCTTACATTTAAGAACATTCATTGGATTGTTGGGGGTCAGCCGAAAGCGGGTGGGATAGCATCATTGGCCCCGTTATTTAACCGCGTCGCCAAAGCCTACTTAGTCGGTGATGCGGCAGATCAGTTTGCCGATCAATTAGGCGATGTACCTCATGTAAAGTCAGGCACGATTGCTGCGGCGGTAGAAGCGGCGGCAAAAAACGCCAAATCAGGGGATGTGGTGCTGCTTGCACCTGCCTGTGCCAGTTTTGACCAGTTCAAAAGTTTTGAAGCACGTGGTGATGCATTTGTGACAGCGGTGCAAGCAGTAACAAGCGGCTGATTTTTGCTGGTTTCCACGTAAAGCACTAGCCAAAAGCCAAAATTTATGGCATTCAAATAAGCAACAGCGGCCCGTTAAATGAGGCTGCATATAAATGGCGAGCAGGTAACAATGACAGAAATGGCCTTTGGCAGGGTTGTTCAACAACCCAGTGATCCTATTTTACCAAGATGGTGGCGTACCGTAGATCGGGTCGCATTGTCGTGTATCTTAGGGCTTTTCTTGGTCGGAATTTTATTGGGGCTTGCAGCCTCGGTTCCTTTGGCTAACCGCAATGGTTTGCCGCAATTCTATTATGTTTATAAGCAGATATTCTTTGGTGTTGTAGCTTTAAGCGTGATGATTGTGACCTCTATGATGTCGCCGCTTTTGGTGCGTAGACTAGGGGTATTCGGGTTTTTTTGCTGCTTTGTAGCCTTGTTGTTTTTGCCGATTTTTGGCACTGATTTTGGCAAAGGTGCCACACGCTGGTACTCATTGGGCTTTACGTCAATTCAACCATCAGAATTTTTAAAACCCTGCTTTGTCATTTTTTCAGCATGGATGATGGCCGCATCCTTTTCTGTAGGGGGGCCACCTGGAAAACGTATCTCTTTCATTGTGACGATGAGTGTTGCCTTGATGTTGGCCTTGCAGCCTGATTTTGGGCAAGCTTGCTTGATTATTGCCGCATGGGGAGTGATGTATTTTATTGCAGGTGCGCCAATGTTACTGCTGGTTATTATAGCAGGCGGTGTGGCTGCGGCTGGATTGTTTTCATATAATAATTCCGAACACTTCGCACGACGAATTGATGGGTTTCTTAGCCCGGATTTAGACCCACGCACCCAACTTGGTTATGCAACAAA
This sequence comes from uncultured Paracoccaceae bacterium, assembly GCA_913061275.1. Taxonomy (GTDB): domain Bacteria; phylum Pseudomonadota; class Alphaproteobacteria; order Rhodobacterales; family Rhodobacteraceae; genus Amylibacter. The sequence goes on from CAJXSR010000002.1 coordinate 143,508, forward strand.
TGCTATTCAAGAAGGTGGTTTTTTTGGTGTGGGCATCGGTGAGGGACAGGTAAAATGGTCACTTCCAGATGCGCATACAGATTTTATAATTGCCGTTGCGGCAGAGGAATATGGCCTGATACTGGTATTGATAATTATCTTTTTATTCATGGCTGTGACTGTGCGGTCATTGTTTCGTCTTGTGCGTGAACGTGACCCATTCATTCGTCTGGCAGGTACTGGTATTGCGGTTCTTTTCGGGATGCAATCGATGATTAATATGGGTGTCGCTGTGCGCCTATTACCAGCCAAAGGTATGACATTGCCGTTTGTCAGCTACGGTGGATCGTCACTTGTGGCAGGGGGTATTGCGCTGGGTATGTTACTGGCATTTACCCGAACGCGCCCACAAGGTGATATGAGCGATTTACTTAGGCGCGGTGGTGCTGGCCCTAGGATTATTCGACATGACTGATGGCCCGCTGTTGGTGATTGCGGCAGGCGGTACAGGCGGGCATATGTTCCCTGCACAAGCCTTGGCCGAAGAAATGCTGCGCCGTGGGTGGCGTGTGAAGTTATCAACTGATCCACGCGGTGCACGATATACTGGCGGCTTTCCCCATACAGTTCAGGTCGAAGTGGTAAATTCTGGTACATTCGCACGCGGTGGTTTGATGGCAAAACTACGGGTGCCGTTTCGGATAATGATGGGGGCGCTTAGTGCGCGTCGCTCTATGAAACGTGATCGCCCTGCTGCTGTTGTGGGCTTTGGCGGCTATCCAGCCATTCCTGCAATGCTGGCGGCAGGTAGTTTAAAGGTGCCGCGTTTAATCCATGAACAAAATGGTGTTTTGGGCCGTGTGAACAAGAGATTTGCACCAAAGGTGGATGTTGTTGCCTGTGGTATATGGCCTGCAATCTTGCCTGAAGAGGTTGACGGTATACATGTAGGCAATCCTGTGCGCCGTGCGGTAATGGATAAACACGCCGTGGGTTATATCACGCCCGGGGATTGGCCGATGAGTATCTTGGCAATAGGCGGCTCACAAGGGGCGCGGATATTGTCCGAAACCATGCCCCAAGCAGTAGCTTTGTTGCCAAATGATATAAAAGCGCAGTTACGTGTGGTGCAACAAGCACGCGAAGAAGATGTGGAAGCTTGTGAAGCGGCCTATGCGCAGGCAGGTGTGCGGGCCGAAGTGTCACCATTTTTCCGTGATATTCCACGCCATATGGCAGAGGCACAACTGGTTGTGTCTCGTGCAGGTGCTTCATCTGTAGCAGATATTTCGATCATTGGGCGGCCTTCTATTTTGGTGCCATTGGCTATTGCAATGGACGACCATCAAACAGCCAATGCACGCGGGCTTGCGGGCGCAGGCGGGGCGATTGTCATTCCAGAAAAAGAACTGACTGCGATAAGCCTTGCGAAATGTATAACAACGGTTTTGCAAGATGCAGATGGTGCGGCTAAAATGGCGCAAGCTGCATTGACGCAAGCGAAACCTGATGCGACAGAGCAACTGGCAAATCTGGTAGAAAAGATGAACGCGAAGGGGCGTGATTAGATGAGTGCAACGAAATTACCAACACAGCTTGGGGCAATCCATTTTGTAGGCATTGGCGGTATCGGCATGTCTGGCATTGCCGAAGTGCTGATAAATCATGGCTACACGGTGCAAGGGTCAGATCTGCGGCCCAGTAAAATAACCGATCGTCTGGCACAGATGGGCGCGCGCATTTCCTTTCCACAACTGGCGGAAAACTTGGAAGATGCTGAAGTGGTTGTGATCTCATCCGCGATCAAACCGGGCAACCCTGAACTGGATAGCGCACGTGCACGTGGCCTGCCAGTTGTACGCCGTGCTGAAATGCTGGCCGAATTGATGCGCCTGAAATCGAATGTAGCGATTGCAGGCACACACGGCAAAACCACTACAACAACGATGGTTGCAACCTTGTTGGATGCAGGCGGACTTGACCCGACTGTTATTAACGGCGGGATCATTCACGCCTATGGCTCAAACGCGCGGATGGGTACGGGTGAATGGATGGTCGTAGAAGCGGATGAAAGTGACGGCACTTTCAACCGTCTGCCTGCGACCGTAGCAGTTGTGACCAACATCGACCCGGAACATATGGAGCATTACGGCACATTTGATAATCTGCGCGATGCGTTTTATACGTTCGTGTCCAACATCCCGTTTTACGGTGTGGCGATTTGCAATACAGATCATCCAGAGGTGCAAGCTTTGGTTGGGCGATTGAATGATCGTCGCATTATCACTTATGGCTTTAACAAACAGGCGGATGTACGGGCCGAAAATCTGACGTATAAAAAAGGCTCTGCGTATTTTGACATTGTGCTACAGGCAGAGGATCAGCGCATTGAGGGTGTGACATTACCCATGCCAGGCGATCACAATGTCTCTAACGCTTTAGCGGCAGTCGCCGTGTCACGTTATTTGGGGCTGAAGCGCGATGAAATCAAACAAGCCTTGAAAGATTTCAAAGGTGTTAACCGCCGCTTTACCCGTGTGGGCGAATTGAATGGGGTGACCATCATAGACGATTATGCGCATCACCCAGTGGAAATTAAAGCAGTTCTAAGTGCGGCCAAGCAAGCGACTGATGGCCGTGTGATTGCTGTGCACCAACCACACCGTTATTCGCGCCTGCATGATTTGTTTGATGATTTCTGTGGCTGTTTTAATGACGCGGATATTGTTGGGATAAGTAATGTGTATGCCGCAGGCGAAGATCGTATAGAAGGCGCTGACCGTGATAGTCTTGTCGCTGGGTTAATTTCAGGCGGGCATAAACATGCGCATGGCATTTCAGATGAAGCGTCGTTTCGTGAGTTTGTGCAATCGGAAACCCAACCGGGTGATCTGTTGATCTGTCTGGGGGCTGGTACGATCAGCACTTGGGCCAACGGGTTGGTTGAAGAATAGCTTTTTAAGCCGTAGAGTCTATTGAATGACGGATCAATTAAAACGAAAACTGGGCACCCCGTTACTGGTGTTCTACGGTGTCGGTATTATGGTCGGGGCTGGCATTTATGTACTTGTCGGGGCCGCCGCAGGGGCCGCGGGTATTTATGCGCCACTTGCTTTTCTAGCGGCAGGGTTGATAGCCTTGCCCACGGCGGCAACTTATGCAGAGCTGTCCTCGCGTATCCCTAAAAGCGCAGGGGAAGCGGCTTATCTTATGCGGGCTTTCGGTTCACCCGCATTATCGCAAGCGGTCGGATTGCTGACGGTTGTAACTGGCACGATTGCGGCTGCCGTGGTGTTGCAGGGTGGTGTTGGATATTTGCAAAAACTACTGCCTTGGGACACACAAATACTGACCATTGTGATGGGTGCTGTCCTGACCCTGATAGCGATTGCTGGAGTTGTCGAGTCGCTGGTACTGGCCGCTATTTTCACCGTCGTAGAGGTGGTTGGCCTGTTAATAGTATCCTATGTCGGCTTAACTGGGCCGCAATCTGTGGAGTGGGCAACAACGCCTGAACTGGCCGCACAGGGCGGTTTTTCGGGGTTGGCGTTTGCTGGTATTCTGGCATTTTTCGCCTTTATCGGGTTTGAGGATCTGGTCAATATGGCCGAAGAAACCCGCAATCCTGAACGCACTATGCCGCGTGCAATATACTGGTCTTTGGGGATCACTACGGTTTTATATATATTGGTAACCTTTGCAGCAGTACGCACAGTAGGGATTGATGCTTTAGGGCAAAGCCGCCAACCACTGGCCCTTGTATTTGAAACTGCCACGCAAAAATCAGCGGCATTTCTGGCCGTGATTGCAGTGGCGGCTGCCACTAACGGGGTGTTGGCACAGATCATTCTGGCCGCAAGGGTGCTGTTTGGCTTGGGCGAAAATGCAGCGTGGCTATCCGTATTTACCCACGCCCATGCGCGGTTCGGCACGCCTGTGCTGGCAACCGTTCTGGGCGGTGTCACGGTAATACTGGCAGCCCTCTATCTGCCACTGATTTCATTGGCTGAGCTGACCTCTATTTTCCTGTTAGCTATATTTGCATCTATGAACCTGACGCTTATTGTGATTAAACGTCGCGAACCCGATGCACCTTACTGTGTGCATATGGCCGTGCCATGGGCGGGGTTATTACTGTCAGGGGCTGCACTTATTATGTCATTGGTCTGGGTATGAGCAAACCACTTCTAGAAAACCTGCCCGCAGTTGCAGGAACCTATACATTTAACCGCCCTTTGGCAGATTTGTCATGGCTAAAAGTTGGCGGGCCTGCGGAAGTGTTGTTTCAGCCTGCTGATGTGGCAGACCTGCAAAGTTTTTTTAAAAACTTGTCGTCTGAAATTCCTGTGATGCCCATCGGGGTTTGTTCTAATCTGATTATCCGCGATGGCGGCATCAGGGGTGTGGTGATCCGTATGGGGCGCGGGTTCAACGGTATCGAGATACTTGATGGTAACCGAGTACGTGTAGGGGCTGCGGCATTGGATGCACATGTGGCACGAAAAGCGGCAGCTGCGGGGATTGATTTGGCGTTTTTGCGCACTATACCGGGCGCCATCGGTGGGGCTGCCAAGATGAATGCGGGGTGCTATGGCACTTATACCGCAGATGTTTTTATTGAGGCGCAAGCGATTACACGGGCAGGTAAACTGGTCACACTTACCAAAGCGGACATGGATTTTGCCTATCGTTCAACCACAATACCAAATGGCATGATCATCGCTTCGGTTTTACTGGAAGGAACTTCGGGTGATCCACAAAAAATCGAAGCCAAGATGGCAGATGCGTTGGAAAAACGCGCCGCTACCCAACCTGTCAAAGAACGTTCTTGTGGGTCGACCTTTCGAAACCCCTCTGGCTTTAGCTCCACTGGGCGCGATGACGATGTGCATGATTTAAAGGCTTGGAAAGTTATTGATGATGCGGGAATGCGTGGTGCCAGTATTGGCGGGGCGCAAATGTCGCCGATGCATTCTAACTTCATGATCAACAAAGGGGGTGCCACTGCCACAGATTTGGAAAATTTAGGTGAGAAAGTGCGAAAAAGGGTTTTCGAAAACAGTAAGATCACGTTAGAGTGGGAAATAATGCGGGTCGGTGAACGATCTGACTGATAACAAACCCTAAGAGCCAGCAAATGGTCGTGGGTGAAAGAGGCGGGTATGTCGAGCAGGGCAATCTCGCGTGTGTGTGTCCTAATGGGCGGCCCATCGGTGGAACGGGAAGTTTCGCTGGTTTCGGGCTGTGAAGTAGTATCCGCACTGCGCGAAGAAGGTTTTCAAGTTGTAGAATTGGACGCAGGGCCAAGCCTTGCGGCTGACTTGATTGCGGCCAATGCTGATGTCGTGTTCAATGCTTTGCATGGCCGTTGGGGCGAAGACGGTTGTGTTCAGGGCCTGCTTGAATGGCTGCAAATCCCATACACACATTCGGGCGTTATGGCGTCCGCAATGGCGATGGATAAAGAGCAGACAAAACGCCTGTATCAATCCGTTGGCCTACCTATTGCGACAAGTATTCTGGCTTCACGCGAAGATGTGCAGGCATGTCACCCGATGGAAGCGCCCTACGTGGTGAAGCCTTATAATGAAGGATCATCTATCGGGATATATATTGTAAATGCAGGCGATGGGCCAGCGCGTCTGAACGCGGAAATGCCCGAAATTGTGATGGTTGAAAAATTTGTACCGGGGCGCGAGTTAACCACGACAGTGATGGGTGATAAAGCTATTTCTGTTACTGATATTCAGACCGATGGCTGGTATGATTATGCTGCAAAATATGAAGAAGGCGGCTCGCGCCATGTGATCCCTGCCGATATTCCTGCCGAAATCTTCGATGCTTGTTTAGATTACGCCGAACGCGCGCATAAGGTTTTGGGTTGTCGTGGTGTGTCACGCACTGATTTTCGCTGGGATGAAAGCAAAGGTTTGGGCGGCTTGATCCTGCTAGAAACCAATACACAACCTGGTTTGACGCCTACATCACTTGCGCCTGAACAAGCGGCAGCATGCGGTATGTCATTTGGTAAATTGGTGCGTTGGATGGTCGAGGATGCGTCATGCAACAGGTAACGCCCCCCGCACAGCGCGATCCTGCCCCAAGTCGGGTAAAGTATAAATTACACCGTTTATGGCTGACGCCGATTTTTCGTGCACTGATACGAACAGGCGTGCCAATATTGTGTATAGCGATTGTTACGCTGACATATTTACAAGACCCAACTGTTCAAAAAAGAATTGTTGCAAATATTAATAACGCGCGGACCATGTTAGAAGAACGCCCGGAATTTATGGTCAAACAGATGCGTATTCAAGGCGCATCGGGGTATGTTGATGAACTTGCACGCGGTGCATTGGGCATCGAGTTTCCTGTAAGTTCGTTTCAGCTGGATCTGATAACTTTGAAACAGGCCGTCGAAAATATTGATGCCGTTGAAAGTGTCACTCTTTTAGTGGGCGCGCACGGTGTGCTTGAGGTTGGTATTGTTGAACGTGTTCCCGCACTGATCTGGCGTAGCCCAGAAGGTTTGATTTTGCTTGATAAAAGCGGCCATAAATCGGGTCAAATTACATCACGTCTTGCGCGCAAAGATTTACCTTTGGCACTGGGTATAGGTGTTGACCGTGTGGTTCCACAAGCTTTGAAAATATTCAAAAAGCTGGAACCCCTTTCGGGCCGCGTGCGCGGTTTGATGCGTGTAGGGGACAGGCGTTGGGATGTAGCTTTAGATCGCAATCAAGTTTTAAAGCTACCAGAAACCCAGCCGATTGCAGCACTTGCGCGGGTTTTTGCGCTGCACAAAGCCCAAGATATTTTGAACCGCGACATAGTTGTCGTCGATGTACGAGATGGCCGTAAGCCGATTTTAAGGTTAACGGCCCCCGCTTTAGATGGAATGAAAAAATTACGTTTGCTTGCAAACGGAGAAGGAAATTAGACGATGTCATATTTGTACGACACCCAACGTGCCATGCGCCAGAAACGCAAAAATGCCTTGCAGCGTGGCTTGATTGCCATCCTGGATGTAGGAACAACAAAAATGGCCTGCATGGTTTTGCAATTTGATGGAAAGGCTGATGCTGAACTGCGCTTGGGTGCGGGCAGTTTGGCCAATCACGGGTCATTTCGGGTGATCGGTGTCGCAACAACGCGTTCGCGCGGTGTGCGGTACGGTGAAATAGCGGCAATGGAAGAAACTGAACGCGCAATACGCACAGTTGTGCAAGGGGCGCAGAAAATGGCGAATGTGCGTGTGGATCATGTGATTGCCTGTTTGGCAGGTGCCCAGCCACGCTCTTATGGGGTGGCAGGTGAGGTTGATTTGGAAAGCGGTACAGTTACTGACAGCGATATAGGGCGCGTTTTGGCAGGCTGTGATCTGCCAGATTATGGGGCAGGGCGTGAAACGATACATGCCATGCCCGTTAACTTTACGCTGGATTACCGCAGTGGCTTAACAGATCCTCGTGGGCAAATTGGCACCCGTCTATGTGTCGATATGCACTTGCTAACAGTAGATACGCAAGCGATTGAGAACCTTTTGAAATGCGTCAAACGGTGCGATATGGAACTGGCAGGTGTAGCATCTGCGGCCTATACAAGTGCGGTTTCAGCCCTTGTCGAAGACGAGCAAGAACTGGGGGCGGCATGTATTGATATAGGTGGCGGCTCAACGGGTGTGTCAGTGTTTTTGAAAAAGCACATGATTTACGGCGATAGTGTTCGTATGGGTGGTGATTTGGTGACATCGGATATTTCCCAAGGCTTGCAAATGACATATGACGCTGCCGAGCGGATCAAAACACTGCATGGCGGTGTTGTCGCCACATCTATTGATGATCGTGAAATGATCGAAGTGGGCGGTGACACAGGTGATTTTGACCATGATCGCCGCCGCATAAGCCGTGCTGAATTAATCGGCGTTATGCGCCCAAGGTTGGAAGAAATATTGGAAGAGGTGCGCGCATGTCTAGACGCATCAGGTTTTGACCATTTGCCAGGTCAGCGTATTGTTTTAACAGGTGGCACCAGCCAAGTTCCAGGTCTTGAAGGCCTAGCCAGTAAAATACTGGGCCAGAATGTACGCCTTGGCCGCCCAATGCGGGTGCAAGGTTTGCCACAAGCCGCAACAGGGCCTGCATTTGCTTCGACAATCGGTCTAGCGATGCACGCAGCTTATCCCCAAGATGAATGCTGGGACTTTGATTTGCCAGTTGAACGCATTGGCGGGCGGCCCTTAAAAAAGGCAATGCGCTGGTTTAAAGATAACTGGTAAGCGGCTTTCATACTACAAGTGGGGCTAAAAGCCGCTTAAATACCTAGGTTTAGTATGAAAATGAACGATTTTTCGTGACGTGGTCGAATCGCTGCGTTACGATACGAATCAGTAATATGAGCCGAACAACTCGGCCAAAGCGGGCAACACAGGCGGACATTATCATGACTTTGAATTTACGCATGCCAGAAATGGCAGATCTAAAACCACATATCGCAGTTTTTGGCGTTGGGGGTGCGGGCTGTAATGCCGTAAACAATATGATCGAGAAAAACCTAGAAGGTGTCGATTTTGTTGTGGCCAATACAGATGCACAGGCTTTGCAAACTTCTAAAGCAGACAATCGAATTCAGATCGGTGAAAAAGTCACTGAAGGGCTGGGCGCAGGCGCACGACCCTCAGTAGGTGCCGCCTCTGCAGAGGAAAGCATTGAAGCGATTGTTGACCAGTTGGTTGGGTGCCACATGTGTTTCATTACTGCTGGAATGGGTGGCGGTACAGGAACTGGTGCTGCCCCGATTATTGCACAGGCAGCACGTGAATTGGGTGTCTTAACAGTTGGTGTTGTAACTAAGCCGTTTCAGTTTGAAGGCACCAAACGGATGCGTCAGGCCGAAGAGGGCGTAGAAGCGTTGCAAAAAGTTGTCGATACGCTGATCGTCATTCCAAACCAGAACCTGTTTCGTATCGCGACAGAAAAAACAACCTTCACAGAAGCATTTCAAATGGCTGATGATGTTCTGTATCAAGGGGTAAAAGGCGTGACCGATCTAATGGTTCGCCCTGGTATAATTAATCTGGATTTTGCCGATATTCGTTCCGTGATGGATGAAATGGGTAAAGCGATGATGGGTACTGGTGAATCAACTGGTGAAGATCGTGCGATACAAGCGGCTGAAAAAGCCATTGCCAATCCGCTGCTAGATGAAATCTCACTAAAAGGTGCACATGGCGTTCTGATTAACATTACAGGTGGCCATGATCTGACTTTGTTCGAAATGGATGAAGCGGCCAACCGCATTCGTGAAGAAGTTGATGAAGAGGCAAATATCATTGTTGGTTCTACTTTAGATACTGGCCTTGAAGGTGTGATGCGGGTTTCCGTTGTAGCAACCGGTATTGACGCAAGCATTCATGTAACGGATGTTCCTGTGCCACGTCGCAGTATGAAAGCGCCTTTGGCACAAGCAGTATCAATGGAGCATAAAGAAACGGAAATTGCAGATACGGTCGAAGCGATCACTGAACTTACATCAGAAGACACGCTTACTACTGATCTTCCAGCGAATGAACCTGATATGTTTGGGGTTAATGCCGAACTGGATGCAATGCCAAGCGAAGGTAATGTATTTACCGATCTGCCACCACCTGCATATCAAGCAACATCGTTAGATGACGCGCCTGTAGATGATTTTTTCCAGATGGAAGAGGATCGTTCTGCATTCGTAGCACCACAACCTCGTCCAACTGGGCAACCAAGTGCTGAAACGATGGCGCGCCTACATACCGCTGCATCTAAGCCGGCAAATCAGGAAGCTGCAAAACCAGCGGTTGAAGCAAAAGAGAAATCACGTGGTTTTGGCCTTAATAGTTTGATTTCTAAAATGACGGGTCACAATGATAATCAACAGGGTTCGAATCAACATCGCATGGAACAGCCAAGCCTTATTGCCAGTAACCCAGAGCCAGAACATGACGAAATTGAAACATCTGAAGATCAGGATCGCATAGAAATCCCTGCATTCTTAAGACGCCAAGCTAACTAAGCTTCTGTAAAATAATGAAAAAAGCGCGGTAAATCAGCCGCGCTTTTTTTATGTCTGCTAGTTACAGAATTGTTGCAATCGGTCATAAAGCGTGAATTGGGTATTGCGCAGTTAGTTGCTATTTAAAGCTCAAGGAAATTAATGAAGAGTTAATCGTGCAAAAAACAGTCGCTAATAAGATCACAATGATAGGCAAAGGTGTCCATTCTGGAAAACCTGCGCGTTTGATTGTACATCCTGCGTCTGCCGAATACGGCATCTGGTTTCGTCGTGTTGATGTAACAGACAAAAACAATCTGATCCCCGCACTTTACGACGCTGTTAATGATACGCAAATGTGTACACGTCTTGCGAATGAAGAAAACGTTGAAGTGTCAACAGTTGAGCATCTAATGGCTGCATTGGCGGGCACTGGTATTCAAAATGCGCTGATTGAAATTGATGGCCCAGAAGTACCGATCATGGATGGCAGCTCTTACCCGTTTGTTAATGCAATTATGGATGCGGGCGTTCGTGAACTGGATGCACCTGTACGTGCAATACGTATTCTTAAAGAAGTATCAATCTCATTTGATGAAACCGTAGCAACATTGCTGCCTTCAGAAGTTCTTGAAATTGATTTTTCCATTGATTTTGCAGATCAGGCAATCGGTCTTCAACACAAAACGCTGGAAATGGCCAACGGTACATTCGTACGCGAGTTAAGTGATTGCCGGACATTTTGCCAACGCAAAGACGTAGACGCATTACACGCTATTGGCCTTGGCCAAGGTGGTGGTTTGGAAAACGCAATCGTTGTTGATGGCGGTTTGGTTCTGAACCCTGAAGGGTTCCGTCGTACAGATGAATGTGTACGTCACAAAATGTTGGACGCTTTGGGCGATCTGGCATTGGCTGGTGCGCCGATATTGGGAAAATATGTTGGTGTAAAAGCGGGTCACCGCGCAACGAACCTATTGCTGCGTGAACTATTTTCAAGATCTGATGCTTGGGAAATGGTTGTGTGTAACGAAGCACAGGCAGAAATGTTGCCTGGCGCACATATTCAGGCCGCTGATTTGCGGTTGAGCGCATAATAAAGCACTGAAACAACTGAATTTAATAATAGCTGATATATTTAGCTATCACAGTTGAAAGAAATTCGAAAATGTACTGGTAGGGGCGCAAACAGTGTTATATGTTTGCCTCAATATCTTTGGGCGAAATTGAATGATCTTCTCTGGTAATAAAATAACATTGGTTTTAGCAGTTTCTGTAGCACTCGCTGTGGCAGGGTGTGGTGGCAAAGGAAAAGAGAAAGACGGCATTTCGCTTGATGGTAAATCGCCTGAAGCAATCTTTCAATCTGCCGAGGCTTTACTAAGTAAACGCAAAGCAAGTAAAGCGGCCGTACGGTTTTCAGAAGTCGAAAGATTATATCCGTATTCTGATTGGGCCAAGCGCTCTATCATCATGTCTGCATTCGCTAACCACGAAGCTGAATTATATACTGAAAGCCGCTCTGCTGCACAACGCTACCTTGATTTCTACCCCGCAGACGAAGATGCCGCTTATGCGCAATATCTGATCGCACTTAGTTATTATGACCAAATTGATAATGTAAGTCGCGACCAAGGTGTTACATTTCAGGCGTTACAGGCATTGCGTACAACAGTTGAACGCTACCCTGATAGTGAATATGCTACGTCGTCATTGCTAAAATTCGATCTGGCATTGGATCATTTGGCAGGTAAAGAGATGGAAATAGGTCGTTATTACCTAAAGCGTGGCCATTATACTGCCGCGATCAACCGTTTTCGCGTTGTTGTAGAAGATTTCCAAACAACAACACATACGCCTGAAGCATTGCATCGCCTTGTCGAATCCTACCTTTCATTGGGGATAGAGGCTGACGCACAAACTGCTGGCGCAATTTTGGGCCACAATTTCCAAGGCACTGACTGGTATAACGATACGCATGTATTGCTTACTGGTGCCGGAGTTGAGGTAGATAAACCAAGTGAGAAAAGCTCTAAATGGTTGCGCCGTGTTTGGCGACAAGTGGTCAAAGGCAAATGGCTCTGATCTTATGTCATAGGACAGGTTGATGCTGTCCGGTTTAAATATCCGCAACATGCTTTTAATTGATGCGTTGGATTTGGAATTCCAAGCAGGATTGAATGTTCTAACTGGTGAAACAGGTGCGGGTAAGTCGATTTTATTAGACAGTCTTGGCTTTGTATTAGGCTGGCGCGGGCGTGCGGATATGGTGCGTTCAGGGGCTGACCTAGGCGAAGTTTCTGCGTGGTTTGATTTAACCGCAGATCACCCAGCACAAGAAGTTTTGCGCGAAGCGGGCCTGCCACAAGAGGCCACATTATTTTTGCGCAGAACCAATACACCAGATGGGCGCAAGATCGCTTATGTAAATGATCGACGTTGTTCAGGGGATATATTGCGCAGGCTTTCTGCATGTTTAGTAGAATTGCATGGCCAGCATGATGATCGGGGGTTGCTGAATGCATCTGGCCACAAAACATTGCTTGATACGTTTGCAGGGCACGACTTAACTAAGATCAGAACTGCATGGCGGGCTTTGATCGCGCTGGAAAAACAGACCGTGACGGCTCGTGCAGAACTGGAAGCAATGCAGCAAGATGCACAGTACATCCGCCATTCAGTGCAAGAGTTAGAGATACTTTCACCGCGCGCCGTTGAAGATCAGGAATTGGATGCGCGCCGCCGTTTAATGCAAGTAAGTGCGCGTATTTGTGAAGATTTGGACAAAGCTCAAGAAGCTTTGGGGCCAAATGCTGCGGAAGGCATGATGACCGATGCGGGCCGTTGGTTGCAAGGGGTGGCAGATGATGCTGAAGGGCATCTTGATGAACCGCTAAGCGCTATCATGCGGGCCTTGAATGAACTTGCAAATGCCCAAAGCGGTTTGGCACAAAGTATTGACCAGTTACAATTTGATGCAGTCGAGTTGGAACAGGTTGAGGAACGTTTGTTTGCCATACGTGCCTTGGCACGAAAACATATGATACAGCCAGACGAGTTACCCATACTTGCCATAGAAATGGCCGCTAAACTAACGGCACTGGATTTTGGTGAAGATCGCATAACTGCTCTAGAGGCTGATACAGTAAAAGCACAGGAAGCCTATGATAAGCTTGCTGAAAAACTGTATATCAGTCGAAGTAAAGCTGGGCGCGATCTGGATGCGAGAATGGCAAAAGAACTGGTGCCGTTAAAAATGGACGCGGCGATTTTTACAACTAAAGTAACAAAAGCGGATCAAGGCCCAGATGGGGCTGATACCGCTTCATTTACTGTGTCAACTAATCCGGGTGCGCCCGCAGGCCCGATTGATAAAATTGCATCGGGTGGGGAATTATCACGGTTTTTGCTAGCATTGAAAGTTTGCCTTACATCGCGGGCTGACGGGTTAACGCTGATCTTTGACGAAATAGACCGAGGTGTTGGCGGAGCCACCGCCGATGCGGTCGGGCGGCGTTTGTCTAAACTTGCGGATAACGGGCAGATTTTGGTTGTTACACACTCACCACAAGTCGCCGCATATGGGGATCATCACTGGTTGGTTTCAAAGACAACCGATGGTCAGGAAACGTTAAGTTCTGTGGAAAAATTAAATGCAACCGCACGTACCGATGAAGTAGCCCGCATGTTGGCAGGCGATGTTATTACCGATCAGGCACGTGCCGCTGCACGGGCTTTACTAGATTAAAGATATAGAAAGACGGCAATGCTCTGCTTTAAATTCTAGCGCCTAATTTATTTGCACAATTTTCCCAGGGTTCATAATGTTTTGCGGGTCAAGCGTGCGCTTAATATCTGCCATAATCGACCAAGCCCCCCCGTGTTCCTGCGTCATATATTTCATTTTTCCCATACCGATACCGTGCTCACCTGTTACCGTTCCACCCATATCTATAGCGCGGGCATTCATGCGGTGGGCAAGCTCTTTGGCCAATACCAACTCTTCAGGTTTGTTCGGGTCGGTTAGGAATAACGTGTGATAATTACCGTCACCCACATGGCCCAGAATAGGTGCGAACATACCGTGATCGGCTGCGTCTTTTGTGGTGTCGGTAATCGCTTGCGCCAGCTTAGAAATGGGCACGCAAACATCTGTAGACATGCCATCAAAGCCCGGCTTTAAGGCTTTGGTTGCAAAGAACGCATTGTGGCGCGCATGCCATAACTTGTTGCGATCTTCGGTTTTTGTTGACCACAGAAAATCGCCCCCTTCAAAATCGGATGCAATGTCTTTCATAATCTCAGATTGTTCTGCAACACTTGCCTCTGATCCATGGAACTCCATGAATAAATGTGGTTTTTCTGGAAGACCCAGTTGACTGTAATTGTTCATGGCCTGCATAGATAGTGCATCCAGCAATTCCACACGCGCCATCGGAACACCCATTTGAACCGCAGTAATCACTGTGTTCACGGCCATCTCTACATCAGGGAAATCACAAACAGCAGCAGCAATCGCATCAGGCTGGCCTTGCAGGCGCAAGGTTATTTCTGTGATGACGCCAAGCGTGCCCTCTGATCCCACCATCAGATTTGTCAGATCGTAGCCAGAGGATGATTTTTTTGCGCGGCTGCCTGTGCGAATGATCCGCCCATCAGCCAGAACAACCTCTAATGCCAACACGTTTTCCTTCATCGTGCCATAGCGCACTGCCGTGGTACCTGATGCGCGTGTTGCCGTCATGCCACCAATAGTGGCATTGGCACCTGGATCAACAGGAAAAAACAACCCTGTTGCGCGCAACTCTTCATTCAATACCTCGCGGGTAATGCCAGGTTGTACGACGGCCAGCAGATCTTCTTGGTAAACCTGTATGATTTTGTCCATCTCACTCATGTTGATGGTCACACCCCCCTTAATTGCCAAGGCATGGCCTTCAAGCGAAGTTCCAACACCCCAAGGCACAATCGGGCAGTTGTATTTGGCACAAATTTTAATGATGTCTGATACATCTTGCGCACTACGGGCAAAAGCCACTGCATCGGGCGGCGCGTGGGCAAAATAAGTTTCACTTTCCCCGTGGCTGTCAAGAACCGCACGGCTGGTGTTTAAGCGTTCCCCAAGTAATTTCTTTAGCTCTGAAATAGCCCCAGCAATATCTGACATTCTTTTCTCCGATAGAATTGCGCTTAGGGTAGAAAATAACTAACACTTGGAAAAGAGCTAATTGGATAAACCGTGTCTAGAAAGACCATAAATATACTGAAAACCTCTCGTGAACAGGTTTTGGCTGCCGCTCAGGTCGTGCGTCACAAAGGTATTGGGCAGGTGCAATTTTGGCTGGTGGCCGTTGTGATCGGGATTGCCGCAGGTGGGGCAACCAGCCTGTTTCGCATTGGGATCAATCAGTTGGAAACACTGATTTATGGTGCTGATGATATGGGGTTGGTCAGCTATGCAGTTTTTCTACCGTGGTACTGGATTTTGTGCGTACCGATTGTAGGTGGTTTGATCGTAGGTGTTATTTTACAGCGCTTCACCCCTGATGGGCGTGCCCGTGGCGTAGCGCAAGTTATTCGTGGGGCGGCCCTAACCGGCGGACGCGTTGAAGGTAAGGCCGGCCTGGCATCTGCTTTTGCTTCAATGATTACGCTTTCAATGGGGGGCTCTGCGGGGCGCGAAGGCCCAGTTGTGCATCTGGGGGCCGTGATTTCTAGCAAAGTGTCACGTTGGCTGAATGCCGATGCCATCACAGGGCGTAACCTGATGGGTTGTGCGGCCGCTGCGGCAGTTTCCGCGTCATTTAACGCGCCTATAGCGGGCACTTTGTTTGCGCTCGAAGTGGTGTTGCGCCACTACGCGGTGCAAGCGTTTGCCCCGATTGTTATTGCCTCTGTAGCGGGTTCCATCGTCAGTCGTTTAATTTTTGGTGACTTTGTAGAGTTCACTTTGCCGCAAATGTCGTTGCAGTTTTATAGCGAACTGCCTGCGTTTTTATTGCTAGGTTTGGTCTGCGGTTTGGTCGCCGTTACCATGATGAAGTCGATATTTCTGGCTGAAGATGTGGGCGATAAACTACAGGACAAGCTAAGAATTCCCGCGTGGTTACGCCCCGCGATTGCGGGCGCGGGACTGGGGATGATAGCCTTGGCATTCCCGCATATTATCGGGGTTGGGTATGAAACCACGTGGAATGCGTTGAATGGAAACATTACATTTTGGGTTGCCGTCAGTTTTGTGGCCGCCAAAGTTCTGGCCGTGGCGGTAACATTTGCGGGCCGCATGGGCGGTGGGATATTTTCACCGTCTTTGATGGTGGGCGCTTTAACTGGTATCGCCTTTGGCTGGGTAGCATTGGGGGTTTTCCCGTCACTTGAAAGTTACGCCACATTATACGCACTGGCTGGCATGGCCGCCGTGGCCGCCGCCGTATTGGGCGCACCA
This sequence comes from uncultured Paracoccaceae bacterium, assembly GCA_913061275.1. Taxonomy (GTDB): domain Bacteria; phylum Pseudomonadota; class Alphaproteobacteria; order Rhodobacterales; family Rhodobacteraceae; genus Amylibacter. The sequence goes on from CAJXSR010000002.1 coordinate 159,955, forward strand.
ATTTCCACATCTTTGCTGGTGTTTGAAATGACTGGCGATTGGCAAACTGGACTGGCGATATTGGTGGCGGTTTCCACATCATCCGCACTGGCCAGCCGTTTGGTGCACAAATCGTTCTTCTTGACACAGCTGGAACGACAAGGCGTTCATCTGGCGGCAGGGCCGCAGGCGTATTTGTTGGCGACATTCAGTATCAAGGGGTTGATGCGCAACATTGATACCGAAATAGAGAATTTGGAAGCCATGATAAAGCAAGGCCTGTTTGTAGATATGAATGCAACTTTGGAACAGGCGATGCCAATGTTCGATAAAAGCGATGCAGGATTTATTCCAGTGGTAGATACAAATGATCTGACCTTGGTGGGGGTGTTGTATGAAGTGGATGCTTTACGGGCCTTTAATCAGGCCTTGATTGAAACCGCACGAGAGGAACATTCTTAGAGGTTGGCTTTGTGCTTAGTGGCGGAATTTACCGATTGGTACGGTGTGTTAAGTTGTTGATGTTATTAAATATAAAATACTTATAGTAGAGCGGGTGGAAACCCGCCCTACACTTGCTGCGATCCATCAATCAACAGCTGAGTATGTTAAGTTTTGCTCTTCTTCACGCAACCATCGCCGCGTACTATACATTCAAGCTTGGTAAACCGTAGTAACCTATTTACCCTCACATTCTTTGTTTTTCGAAGCAAATGAGGTATGCTATTTGCCTAAGAAACTCAAAGCCTATTACCTAAAATATCGACGGGCTTTAAAGTTTCGGTTGATAAGCAGTGTTCGCAATCGTCTAGCAATAACCTTTGCACCCGGCACAAGCTTTAGCATGTTTAGCTTTCTTGAAGCTGTATCAATTGTTGAGATCGCTACGCTATCCGCATGCCGAAAATCTTCTGCCGCATCATCTTCGCCGTTGTTTTTAGTAGGCTCTGATAAAAGTGCGGTTGCTTTTTTATTCACACTAAATGCAACAATTGACTCGAATATATACACAGACCAAATACGTTTTTCAGAGTTGCTATGGTCAAGTTTACTGAAACGTTGATTGATTAAGTCGATCATGTTTTTGGTATACTCAATGAAAGAGTACTTCATTGGGCCAAAGTTTTGCATGTACGAAGTATGGGTATCTTCTACAACCAATATGCCGCCATCATTGATATTGTTAATAAGCATCTCAGTAGTGATAATTTGTTGTTCATAAGTGTGCCCCCCATCATCAAGTACGACATCAATTAACCCTATTTTCTTTTTAAAATCATTCCAGAATGATTCATCTGATTGACTGCCAATATAGATTTCAAACCCGTGTTCTTCCCATTTTTTGGCATTTGGATTTAGATCAATGCCAATAATCCTCGCCTTAGGGCCGAAAAACTCTCGCCACATAAAAAGCGATCCACCGCCAAGTACACCAATCTCGACGAATGTGATGTCTTTGCCTCGGTATTAAGCGAACAATTGATCATAAACTTCGAAGTACGTGGTGTGTTTCAAGCTTTGAAAAGGGCTTTTCTTATAAGCTAGATAACTCAAAGAATTATTCATTTTTTCTTCCTTTTTTTGTTTTAAAGATCTTTTGGAAAATTATAACGGAGATTTAAAACATGTATTTATATCACACTACAGCGGCGCGCAAGCGGCCTCTAACCAGTCTTTGGTAGTCGCCGTCACCAACCCATTCAAACTATCCCAAACCTGCTGATGATACGCATTCAGCCAGTTTAACTCATCCATTGTCAGTAGGGATTTGTCGATCATAGCCTTACTGATCGGGGCCAGTGTCAGGGTTTCAAAGCATAGCATTTCACGGTCGTCACTACCGTTTATTGCATCTGCTTGTTTTACAAAAATAAGGTTTTCAATGCGGATACCGTAGGCACCCTCTTTGTAATAACCGGGTTCATTAGATACAATCATACCCAGTTTAAAAGCGGTGGTGGCAAGGCGTGAAATGCGTTGCGGGCCTTCGTGTACAGACAGGTACGACCCCACACCGTGGCCCGTGCCGTGGTCATAATCTAACCCTTCGGCCCAAAGTGCAGTGCGGGCAATGGCATCAATATCTTTACCTGTTAACCCTTTTGGAAAGCGCAAACGAGATATGGCGATCATGCCTTTTAACACCAAAGTCGCATTATGCACTGCCTTGGGCGGTGGGGCGCCTATGGCCAATGTGCGGGTAATATCGGTGGTGCCGTCCATGTATTGCGCACCACTGTCGACCAAAAGAACCTCATTGAATTGCAGGGTACGGTTGGTCTGATTGTTCACGCGGTAATGCACAATCGCACCATTGGGGCCAGAGCCGCAGATGGTATCAAAAGATATATTTTTCAGCTTTCCAGTGGCCGCACGTTTTGCTTCCAGCGTTTTAACGATGTCAATTTCGGTGATGCCAGTGGCAGGGTTAATAGTGTCAACCCATGCAAGAAATTCGCACATTGCCGCACCATCTCGGATGTGCGCCTGCTTGGTGCCGTGCAATTCTGTGTCGTTCTTGCAGGCCTTTGGCAAAGTTGTTGGGTCATCGCAAAATACGATTTCTATGCCCTGTTTTTCCAACAGATTTACTATGGCTTCGGGGGCTGTTAATTTATCGATGCAAACAGGGCCATTTAAGTTTGAAAGTTCGGGTATGAAGTTTTTTGGGGGTAATACGCCTATATTTTCACCAAAATGTTCGATTAGTGCCGCGTTTGTTTTGCGTTCATCCATGAAAAGTGAAACATTTCCGGCCGCATGAATGATTGCAAAGGCCAAAGCGACGGGGGTTTGGCCCAGATCAGTGCCGCGTGTATTCAGTAACCACGCGATGGCATCTGGTTGGGTCAATATAAACGCATTGTGGCCTGAATTCTTTAAGTTTTTTGCAATATAGGTAATTTTTTCCACATGATCTTGACCAGCATACTCCAACGGGTGTGGTACCATCTTATCCAGCGGCGCTACTGGCTGATCGTGCCATATGCGGTCTATCAGATTATCTGTTGCCACCAGATTAATACCGGCACCGCGAAGTTTTTCAATCTCTGCACGGGTGTGCAGCCAAGCATCAAAACCGATTTTACCACTTTTAGGTAACCAGTTTTCCAGCTTGTTTTCGGGCCATGCCACGGGGCTGAAACAGGTTAGGTCAATCTGGTCATGCACCTGCAACGTATAGCGGCCATCAATGAAAACGCCTGCCTTGTCTTTTAACACTGCGCAAAACCCAGCCGAGCCGGTGAAGCCTGTTAACCAAGCTAACCGCATATCGCGGACCACAACATATTCGCCTTGGTGGGCGTCGGCACGCGGGATTAAAAAACCGTCTAAACCTTCTTTGTCTATTTCATCACGCAGCTGTTTCAATCGTGCAGCACCGGTATCAGGCGAGGTTGCACTTTCAAATGACTGGAACATTAACTGGCCCGTTTCAAAGTCGCGCGCTTGGCCGAACGTGGATCATTGTCAAATAAGCTGGCAAGCTGTTCTGTAATGGCACCCGCCAGTTGTTCGGCATCGGTAATCGTGACCGCGCGTTCATAGTAACGCGTCACATCATGGCCGATGCCAATGGCGATTAGTTCAACCATTTTGCGTTTCTCAACCATGGTGATGACGTCACGCAGATGCTTTTCAAGGTAGCTTGCAGAGTTCACAGAAAGCGTGCTGTCGTCCACGGGCGCCCCATCCGAGATCACCATCAGAATACGGCGTTGTTCAGGGCGGGCGCACATACGGCGGTGGGCCCATTCCAAAGCCTCACCATCAATGTTTTCTTTCAGCAGGCCTTCTTTCATCATCAGCCCCAAGTTGGGCCGCGCACGGCGCCAAGGCGTGTCGGCACGTTTATAGATGATGTGGCGCAGATCATTCAGGCGGCCCGGCTCGGTTGGGCGGCCTGCGTTTAGCCATTCTTCGCGGGATTTACCACCTTTCCATGCACGTGTGGTAAAGCCCAGAATTTCGCATTTCACCTGACAGCGTTCCAATGTGCGGGCCATAACATCGGCACAAATAGCCGCGATAGATATAGGGCGACCACGCATAGAACCAGAGTTGTCGATCAATAACGTCACGATGGTGTCCCGAAATTCGGTATCGTTTTCAACTTTGAAGGACAGCGGCGTTGTCGGGTTGGCAATCACACGCGCCAGACGACCAGCGTCTAGCATGCCTTCTTCCATATCAAACTGCCAACTGCGGTTTTGTTGGGCTTGCAAACGGCGTTGTAACTTGTTGGCAAGTCGGGCCACAGCACCCTTTAGCGGTTCAAGTTGCTGGTCAAGATAGGCACGCAGGCGTTCCAGTTCAGCGGGCTCTGCCAGTTCTTCTGCCAGTTCTTCTTCGTCGTGATCGGTTGTGAACACGCGGTAATCAGGGTCAGCATCTGAAATGCTGGGCGGGGTAGGCGGCTCTAACGGGGCTTCTCCTTCGGGGGCATCCACCTCTTCGGCGCCGTCCATATCATCGCGGTCATCCATAGATACTTGCGATTGTTGTTGGTCAGCGGATTGTTGTTGATCTTGTTGATCGTCAAACTCATCCGATTGCTCATCCTGATCGCCTGCATCTGTATCAGGTGTATCTTCTTCATAGTCCTGATCTTCTTGTTCAGCACTATCATCATTATCTTCGCCCAACTCATCTGGGTCATCACCTAATTGGTCGCCATACCCCAGATCTTCGATTAACTGGCGGGCGAATTTGGAAAACTCGACCTGATCGGTCATTGCATCTTCTAGATTTTTGAAGGTGTCGCCGGAACGCTCTTCGAATTGGGTCTGCCATTGCTTCATCGCATGATCGACCGCAGGCGGCATATCGCGGCCTGTTGCCATGTGGCGCAGGTAATAGCCCAATGCGGTGGACATGGGCACTTCTTTGAAAGAATTGACCTGATCGTACCCCAGTTTTAGCGCATCCGCTTCCATTTTGGCGTCGATATTACCAGCTGTGCCCGGCATGGCACGTGCCCCCACGGCTTCACACCGCGCGGTGGCCATAACTTCATATATCTCACGTGCATCCGTGCCTTCGGGCATGTAGCGATTATGTGTGCCTGGATTGTGAAACCGTTTGTTCAACGCATAAGCATCCGCCGTGCCACGTGCCAGCATCACTTCGTCCAGCGTCATGCGGCGGCTGACCTGTGGCAGGCGCATCACTTCGTTGGTCATACCAGACGGGTCAACCGTAAAGGCCACGTTCAACTCGGCATCATTGGCCATGGCCCGTGTGGCCTCGGTTAATGCCTTTTTGAAAGGATCAGATGGGTTGTCGTTTGGTTTAGCCATTAGCCCAAGCTTACGCTGGCTGCACTTTCTGGCAGCTCTTCGTCAAAGCAACGCTGATAGAACTCTGCAATGGTTTCGCGTTCCAGCTCGTCACATTTGTTCAGGAATGTCAGGCGAAAGGCAAAGCCTACGTTGCCGAACACCTTTGCATTTTGTGCCCATGTAATCACTGTACGCGGTGAAATCACGGTGGAAATGTCGCCGTTCATAAACGCATTACGCGACAGGTTTGCGACTGTTACCATATGCTCGATAACAGTGCGATCAGTGCCAGGGTTTTTGGCCGCAACGATGTTTACTTCGGCTTCATGTGATAGATAGTTCAGCGTACTGACAATAGACCAACGGTCCATCTGACCTTGGTTGATTTGTTGTGTGCCGTGATAAAGCCCCGTTGTGTCACCCAAGCCCACAGTATTTGCAGTAGCGAACAGGCGGAAATATGGGTGTGGTGTGATGACTTTGTTTTGATCCAAAAGCGTCAGTTTTCCGTCCACTTCCAGCACACGTTGGATGACGAACATCACGTCAGCACGACCTGCATCATATTCATCAAACACAATCGCAGTTGGGTTGCGCAGGGCCCAAGGCAGAATGCCCTCTTGAAATTCAGTTACCTGTTTGCCGTCTTTTAGCTTGATGGCATCTTTGCCGATCAGGTCAATACGGCTGATGTGGCTGTCAAGATTGACCCGCACACATGGCCAGCTTAGGCGGGCTGCAACCTGTTCAATATGGGTTGATTTGCCCGTACCGTGATAGCCTTGGATCATCACACGGCGGTTGTGGGTAAAGCCCGCCAGAATGGCCAATGTGGTGTCGTGGTCAAACTGATATGTGCTGTCGATCGCAGGTACACGGTCAGAGCTTTCGGCAAACCCTTTCACAACCATATCACTGTCGATGCCAAAAATCTCGCGCACAGATATATCGCGTGTGGGTGTTGCGTTGATGTCTAAATTACCGTCTGCCATTTTCGGATGTCCTATGAGTCTTATATCAAGTCTGAATGTTCATAAGCTTAGTGATATAATTTTTAGGTTTTCGCAAGGGCTTGGGAATAAATTCCTGTTTGGCCTTGATCTTGGCCTTGGGCTATCAAATAGTGCGGTATGATAAAAGAATATGGCACATTTGATTATATCGTAGTGGGCGCAGGCTCGGCCGGTTCGGTTTTAGCGGCACGTCTTTCGGAAAACCCGAAACATAAGGTTTTACTACTGGAAGCGGGTAAAAGGGACAATTACATCTGGGTGCATATTCCTGTGGGATATTTGTATTGCATCGGTAATCCGCGCACTGACTGGATGTTTAACACGGTGAAAGAGGCTGGTTTGAACGGGCGCAGCTTGATGTATCCGCGTGGTAAACTGATGGGCGGGTGTTCTTCGATCAACGGCATGCTGTATCTGCGCGGCCAAGCACGTGATTATGACGGTTGGCGGCAGATGGGTAACGCTGGTTGGGGCTGGGATGATGTTTTGCCTTATTTCACCAAATCCGAAGATCATTTTGACGGCGGCGATGATTTGCACGGGCAAGGCGGCGAATGGCGGGTGGAACAGCAACGCCTGTCTTGGCAGATATTAGACGATTTTGCCGATGCTTGTGTTGAAGAAGGCATTCCAAGAGTGCGCGATTTTAACACTGGTGACAATGAAGGCGTCAGTTATTTTCAGGTTAACCAAAAGTCGGGATTCCGCTGGAATACGCGCAAGGCGTTTTTGAAACCAGCGCAAAAACGGCCGAACCTGACGATTGTAACCGAGGCCCATGCAGAGCGGATTATCTTTGAAGGCAAACGTGCTGTGGGGGTGCAGTTTGAAAAAGGGGACGTGTCACATATCGCATGTGCAGATGGCGAGGTTGTTTTGTCGGCAGGTGCGATTGGCAGTCCGCATTTGTTGCAAGTATCAGGCGTGGGGCCAGCGGCGGTTTTAGCCGAACATGGCGTGGACGTGGTGCATGAAATGGCAGGCGTGGGTGAGAACCTGCAAGACCATCTGCAACTGCGCTGTATTTATAAGGTTAATGGGGCCAAAACACTGAACCAGCGGGCGGGCAGCCTGATGGGGCGTGCTGGCATCGCGTTAGAATATGCGTTGAAGCGCACAGGGCCGATGTCGATGGCACCGTCGCAGTTGGGCGCATTTGCTAAATCTGATCCGTCTAAGGAAACCGCTGACCTTGAATATCATGTACAGCCTTTGTCGCTGGAAAAGTTCGGCGACCCGTTACATGATTTCCCAGCGATTACCGCCAGTGTTTGCAATTTGCGTCCAGAAAGCCGTGGTTTTGTGCGATTGTCATCAGCCAGCACTAAGGATGCGCCCCTGATTGCGCCGAACTATCTGTCGACTGAGGCTGACCGATTGGTGGCAGCGCGCGCTATACAGTTAACGCGCAGGATTGTCGGGCAACAGGCGTTATCGCGTTATACCCCATCGGAATATCTGCCGGGTGAGCAGTATCAGTCGGATGCGGAATTAGCTGTGGCAGCAGGTAACATTGGCACCACAATTTTCCACCCCACATGTACCGCCAAAATGGGCGATGACCCGATGGCTGTGGTCGATGCGCGTTTGCGTGTACATGGATTGCAAGGCTTGCGGGTGGTGGATGCATCCGTGATGCCGTCGATCACATCGGGCAACACCAATTCACCGACGATCATGATCGCAGAAAAAGCTGCGGATATGATGAAAGCGGATGCCAAAGGGTAAGGTTGCACCTTACAGAAATCTCGTCAAAATCCAGCGAAATTCGTTTCGTTAAACACGTCTCTAAAACCGTTGAGACAACAGAACTACTAAACTAGTTTAGTAATTTTAAAAATAGAATAATAACTAAGTAAAATCATATGATTATGCATCTATTTTTGAAGTGTGGTTACTTAAAACGCGCTTCATTCATGCTCTGATAACCTAGATTTAGGGCGCGTTGTCTCTTGCTCAGGTCTCTTACGCTTTGGTACTGTCTTGGGCCGTAAGTATTTTTCTCAACTTGATACAGATCAAAGAACGTTTTCGCTTATGCGCTTAAACGCATAAGCGAAAGGTGGGCAATTATGATCACAGACGTTTTATCCGCATTGTCAGAGCCAACACGTTTGGCCGCATTGCATCTGTTGTCGGATGGCAAAGAACATTGCGTGTGTGAGCTGATGGCAACGCTGCAAACCACTCAATCGCGCATGTCGCGGCATATGAAAACCCTGCTTTCCGCAGGTGTTGTTGTGGGCCGGCGTGATGCGCAATGGGTGCGGTATCGGCTGAACTCTAATTTGTCTACGGAATATCAAAACATTATCAATGCCGTTTTGGCGGTCGATATATCACAACAAAGGAATGCGGCATGAGCCTGCACGCGCAAGGTGCCCCGATGGGCAAGCAAGATCAAACATCTTGGGGTTGGCACATGGGCGTGGTCGTTTTTGTTGTGGCCTGGTTTTTGATCTACAAACAACTTTTAGGGTTTTCGGAATGGTTGACAGGGTTGTTACCAGTAGAACGGGCAAGCCATGCGGGCGATGCACTGGCGTTTTTCCTATATGATACCCCCAAGGTCATCATGTTGCTAACATTGATCGTGTTCGCAATGGGGGTGGTTCGCAGTTTTTTCAGTCCTGAAAAAACCCGCGCAATGCTATCGGGAAAACGCGAGGGTGCTGGCAATTTGATGTCGGCAAGTCTTGGTATTTTAACGCCGTTTTGTTCATGCTCGGCCGTGCCATTGTTTATCGGTTTTGTATCCGCTGGCGTGCCTTTGGGGGTAACATTTTCATTTTTAATAGCAGCCCCGATGGTTAACGAAGTGGCCTTGGTGCTGCTGTTCGGTCTGGTAGGTTGGAAAGTTGCCGTAACGTATTTGGTATTCGGTCTGGGCATTGCCATTGTAGCAGGTTGGATTATCGGGCGGCTTCATCTGGAAGACTGGCTTCAGGATTGGGTCAAAGACATCCATATGGGGGCTGTTGCTACCGAGATACCCGACGAAAAACTGACGATGGTGGATCGTTACCAACAAGGCATTGCATCCGTTAAAGAAATTGTCGGTAAAGTCTGGGTCTGGGTTGTTGTAGGCATATCGTTAGGTGCGCTGATCCATGGATATGTGCCGGAAAATGCAATGGTTAAGATCATGGGGTCAGGCGCATGGTGGTCTGTTCCTGTGGCTGTGATTATGGGCATTCCGATGTACACCAATGCCGCAGGCGTGATCCCGATTGTCGAAGCTTTGCTGGATAAGGGTGCAGCCCTAGGTACGGTTTTAGCGTTCATGATGTCGGTGATTGCCTTGTCGCTACCCGAAATGCTGATCTTACGCAAAGTGCTGACCTTCAAGTTGATCGCGGTCTTTGCCGGTGTCGTTGGCAGTGGTATTCTGGCAGTTGGCTTTTTGTTCAATATGATTTTTTAATAAAGGATGGAAAAATGAAAGATGTAAAAGTATATGGCCCCGGCTGCAAACGCTGTGATGCGACAGAGGCTATGGTCAGGCAAACAGCCGAAATGCTGGGCATAGAGCTGCAGGTTGAAAAAGTCAGTGATTACGCCGCCATCGCAATGGCAGGTGTGGTTTCTACCCCTGGCATTTCTGTTGACGGTAAACTGGTTCATGCAGGTGGCCTGCCAAATGCGGCAGATCTGGAAACATGGTTGCAGGCGTAAGCATACGCCTTTTACCCCGTCGACCTGATTTGGGTGGCGGGTTTTTGCGCTTCATTAGGGTATGTTGGTTATAAGGAAGGCAGGCCTGCCGCTTGTAACTATATGACCGAACAAGGGTTTTGGCCCCTTGCACCTATGGTGTTTCGATTTTTGTCGAAACGCCTACTTACGCGTAATTTCGGTGGTCTTCGCATTTGGCGGTTTTATACGCCCTTTGAAAACCCGTTGAGGTGGCAAAAGATTGCTTTGCAATATTTGAGAACCCGTAACTACTTTTGCTAGCAGGGGTAGTATGCGCTTGGAAGGGTTTAGGGTTCATAAACTATGCGTGCGCTTTATCCACACCCATCCATAAACACCAAGTTTGAAGGGTTCGAAATCGTTGCGCCCATTGAGCGCATTCGTAGAATGCACAGCCCATCCCCCTCTGGGGGGATCGGGGATGGGCTTTTGCGGCCGTTGGACTGGAAGGGGTGTGAAATATGTGGTTCTTTAGAGGTTATTATCATCGGCGGTAGGTGCCTATGACATTGTAAACTTACGTTTATTTGAGAACACCAACTCGAAAGGTTAGTTTTCCACGCTTCCATTCTTGAATTGTGTATCTAGCACCCGTACTGGCTAATGGAATAGCTGCGTCCATAATAACTTGAAGTTTGGTTAGCGCTTTTTCTTCATTCACTTCTAATGTATGGGCTGCCGCCCATATTTGAACCCAAATATCATCATCATTACCCGTTTCTGTAATTTTTTTAGTAAAACACCCAGTTCATCATAGGCACGATTAGTTTTAACTGAATCACCTGATCGCGTTCCTTCGCCATGCGTTATTGCCGCATTTCTATATCGCGTTATTAAATCGTTTTTCATGTATTCATCTCAAACGTGGGGAAGAAATTGTATAAATTACGCACCCTACACTCTAATCCTTAAACGACTTACTAATCCTGATCTGATCCCATGCCCAAACAACTTCCTGCAAGCGATCCTCATCAGAGCGATCACCACCGTTCATGTCGGGGTGCAGAGTTTTGACTAGGGCCTTATACTGTTTGCGCAACTCTTTTTTGGTCCAGTGGTCTTTGGCGTCTAGAATTACGATGGCCTTGCGTTCGGCTGGTGGCAGGCGTTTGGCGCTGCCTACGTCGCTGCCACGTCCGTGGTTGCGCGTGGCATTGTCGCCCAGCACTTCGTGGGCATCTTTGATGCCCAAACGCGCCCATGCTTTTTCTTCGGCGGTTTGCGGTTTGCCATCGTCTTTGCCAAAAGGCTTGGTTGGTCGTTCCCAAACGCGATCAGCGGCAAATTGCTCTTCCAATTCCTCTTGGGTGTGGTTTTCAAAGAAATTCCACTTTTGGTTAAATTCACGGATATGCGCCAAGCAAAACCAGCGAAACTCTTCCAAATTATCTGGGTTCAGGGGCGCGCGATATTTGCCAGCCTCATCACATTCGGGATGCTGACACATCTGTGTTGAGGTTTCAGATGCACCGGACATGCCCCGCCTGCCTTTTTTGCGGCGTTTCTTGTCGGCTGAAACCGATATATCAAATTCAAATAACGGGCGATTTGCCATGCAATTACCTATTTACCTTACGAGCTCGATCAGGGAGTTTAACGTATTCTAAGAAATCGCCAAGGGGTGATTTGATGAAAGGGCGAAAAAATGAATATGCGTGAGCGAATTTTATCAAAACTACAACTGGCATTTGATCCTGTTGCATTGGATGTGGTTGACGACAGTGAAGCCCATCGCGGGCATGGCGGGTATCGTGAAGGTGGCAATACACATTTTAACGTGGCAATAAAATCGTCTTCTTTCAATGGGCTAAGTCGAGTGGCCCAGCAAAGATTGATTAATAAGGAACTGGTACAAGAATTTGAAGACGGGCTTCATGCACTGGCTTTATCGGTAGAAGCGACCAGTGATTAGGGCTTATGCTCTTCGGTGTCTGGTTCTTCTTCCAGAGTTTCCATTTCAGCATCAAAATGTGCATCATCGGGGTCTTCTTGGTGTTCAACGATATCGTCATCCATCTGAATGTCATCATTGATGTCTTCAAAAAGATCGTCTTCAACCTCTGTGACAGCTTCTTCAAACGTTTCTTGAACAACCTCTTCTTCAACTTGGCGGCGAAACACCAGAACGCTTTGGTAGGTTTCTGTTTTGCGCCGCGTGATGCCATTGCGTTCGTCCACAGGTAGGGTGTCTGCACGAATGTATTGCCAGCCATCCGCACCCAACTTGTTCATTGCTTGCTCTAATGCGCCTGCAAATCTGCCCGGAATACCCTTGGCACCTTTTGTGCGAACACCGTCGCGCGGTGCGGGTATGACTTTATATTCGTAAGTTTCCATTAAATCGAACCCATCTTAAAACCCAAGTTTCGTAGCAATAATTTCATTCACAGCTTTAGGATTGGCCTTACCACCTGTGGCTTTCATGACTTGGCCCACAAACCATCCTGCCAGTTTAGGGTTAAGTTTGGCTTTTTCAACCTGATCGGGGTTTGCGGCAATAATTTCATCAACCGCCGCTTCAATAGCACCCATATCAGTGACTTGCTTCATGCCACGCTTTTCAACGAGTTCAGCAGGGTCACCGCCTTCGTTCCAGACAATCTCAAACAGGTCTTTGGCGATCTTACCGCTGATGTCGCCCTTGGTTATCAGGTCAAGTATACCGCCTAATTGTGCGGCAGAAATTGGGCTGTTGGAAATATCCAGATCTTCTTTGTTCAGGCGGCCAAACAATTCATTAATCACCCAGTTGGCAGCTTGTTTACCATCACGCCCAGCGGCTACTTCTTCAAAAAAGGCAGCGTCAGTAATGTCGGCGGTCAGAACGCCTGCATCATATTCGGTCATGCCATATTCGGTAACAAAACGGGCTTTTTTACCATCAGGTAGTTCTGGCAAGGTCTCACCAATGGCGTCTACCCATGATTGTTCAATGCGCAATGGCAGCAAATCAGGGCAGGGGAAGTAGCGGTAATCATGCGCTTCTTCTTTTGACCGCATGGTACGTGTTTCGTTTTTGTCAGGGTCGTACAGGCGGGTTTCTTGGTCAATGCTGCCGCCGTCTTCCAAAATTGCAATCTGGCGTCGGGCCTCTACATCAATCGCGGCTTGGATAAAGCGCATAGAGTTCATGTTCTTGATCTCGCACCGCGTGCCAAGCACGCCAAAATCACCAGTTTCACGGAATTTTTCATAATCACCAGCTTTGCAAACTGATACGTTCACGTCTGCCCGCAAGTTCCCGTTTTGCATGTTGCCGTCACAAGTGCCCAAATAGCGCAGAATTTGACGGATTTTGGCAACATAGGCCGCGGCTTCTTCTGGCCCGCGAATGTCTGGGCGGCTGACGATTTCCATCAGGGCAACACCTGTACGGTTCAAGTCTACAAAAGACATGTTCGGGTCCATGTCATGCACGGATTTACCAGCATCTTGTTCCAGATGAATACGTTCAACACGCACTTTGCGTGCAATACCCGGTTCCATATCGACCAGAACTTCGCCTTCGCCCACGATGGGGTGATAAAGTTGGGATATTTGATAGCCTTGCGGCAGATCGGGGTAGAAATAGTTTTTACGATCAAATGCGGAATAAAGATTGATGTCAGCCTTTAGGCCCAGCCCAGTGCGCACCGCTTGTTCAACGCAAAACTCATTGATAACAGGCAACATGCCCGGCATTGCGGCGTCAACAAAAGATACGTTTGAATTGGGCTCGGCCCCAAATTTGGTAGAAGCCCCTGAAAAAAGCTTAGCTTTGGATGCCACCTGAGCATGAACTTCTAGCCCGATCACAAGTTCCCAGTCGCCTTTGGCGCCCGCGATTATTTTGGGTTTAGGTTCGGAATAAGCAAGTGCGGCCATGGGGTATATCTCTGTCAGTTTTGTCGATGGGTTTTAGGCTGACATTGGGCGCGGGGCAAGCTTAAATGAAGAGGCCAGCAGTTAACCTGTCAGAGTGTATGTGTCATAGCCTATGTCACCCGTCCAACGCCATGCCGCAATAAAGGGTTCATCTTTGGTGACACTGGCGTGTGATGTGTTTGAGGGGTGGAAAATTATATCACCCGTTTTGCACAATCTGGGTGGGGATGCGCTTGAATGCCAGTAGGCTGAACCACCAAGCATGATAAAGCTTTCTTCTGCGGCATGTTCGCGGGTGACATAATCTAGATTGGCGGATTGAACAAACAAGCCAACGCGCAAATGTTCGCTATAGATCATGCCGTCTGGGCCCACAAGTTCTGCTGTTGCCATATGATCGGAAATTTCCGATCTGATCCGCCCATCGACCATACCAGAGCTGTGCCAGTCAATCAGCGGCATGGCTTTGGCTATCTTTGCCGCGATTGGCAGCGGGCTTATAGATAGGGCCGACTGTATTGTCTTGGTTAAAACCTGATGTGCGGGCAAAAGCGGTGTGTGTACACGTTTGGTAATAGCACGAAGCTCGCGTGCTGCTTCATGTCCGCCGATATGATCTTCACCGTCAAACAGATCGGCTAGATCAGCCAAAACATCATAAAAGACTTTGTAGAGAGTCATCACTATCTCCTCTTTTTCAGACAAGCAAAGCGTAACACAGAATTAAATATTCTGTATTCACTTTTTTTAAACGCGAAGTTTTTTGTCCTTATCCCAGAATTTTGCCAATTATTTCGGCACTGTCTTTTGACAGATTGGGCGTGCTTGAAATGCGTTCCAGCTGTGTCTTTTGCAAGATTTGGCGGTTGGTATCATACCTGCGCCAAGTTTCGAACAGCCCGCACATCCGTGCCGTGGTTTGCGGGTTGACGGGGTCAAGCTTTATCAACCAATCGGCAATAAAAGCGTAACCGTTGCCGTCACTTGCATGAAAAGCGGCGGGGTTCATTGCAAAAGGGCCGATCAGGCTGCGAAAGCGATTAGGGTTTTTCCAGTCAAAATCAGCGTGGTTAGACAGGGTTGTAGCGATTGCTAGGGCTGCATCGGGGGCAGCACTGCCAGCTTGAATGGCAAACCATTTGTCGATCACTAACCTATCATCTTTCCATTGGTCGTAGAATGCAGCGGTGGCCGCAGTACCTTGACCTGCATGAATTAGGATGGCCAAAGCGGAAAGTTGTTCTGTCATATTATCGGCTGTTGCAAACTGCGCCTTGGCTGTTTTTGCAGTCGTTTCCAGTTTTGTTAATAGCCCAAGCGCCATTCCGCGCAAACTGCGTTTTCCTGCGTCAGTTGCATTTGGAATATAGGGGCCATCTACTGCCATGCTGTTATATAACGCGTTCAAATCCGTGCCCATGTTTTGCGCCAGTGCCAAAGACAGGGCTTGGCGGGCCGCATATATTTTATCAGGATCAGGGGTTTGACCTTTGTCCAGAATGGTTTGGGCAAGTGCATCTTCTGATGGCAATGCCAAAAGCAACGCGCGGTAAGCTGGTGCAAGCCTGTCGTCGGTCGCAACTTTGTGCATAGCGGACACGAATGCGGGGTCGGGACTGGCATCTAACAGCACCATGCGGGCCAACAGATCAGTCGCTAATGCGTGCCCCGCTTCCCATTTGTTAAACGGGTCGGTGTCATGGGCCAAAAGGAAATTCAGACTTTCCAAACTTTGGTCGTGTTCCAAAATCACAGGGGCGGAAAAACCGCGTAGGATAGACAGGGTAGGTTTGACGTCAAAATCCGATAGGGTGAAATTTTGCTTAGCCTCGGTTAGCACAAACAGTTGCTCGGCAATAGGCTCATTGCCTTGCGCATCAATGAAGCCCGCGCGAATTGGAATGACTTGCGATTGTTTATTATCCTGATTTGGTGTGGGTTTGTTTGTTTGTATGAATGTCAGCGTATAGTCGCCATTTATAAAGCTTTCCGTAACTTTCACACGCGGGGTGCCCGCTTGCGAATACCACAGTTTGAACTGTGTCAGATCCCGTTTGCAGGCATCTTCAAAAACTTTAATCCAGTCTTCTATCGTGCAGGCTTGCCCGTCGTGGCGATCAAAATACAGGTCAAGGGCCGTGCGATATAGATCGTCGCCAACCAAAAGTTTTAACATGCCGATTAGTTCGGCACCTTTTTCATATACGGTGGCAGTATAGAAGTTATTGATTTCTATATACTCTTCAGGCCGCACTGGGTGTGCCAATGGCCCTGCATCTTCACGAAATTGGCGGGCGCGCAGTTGCAGCACATCGTTGATACGTGTGACGGAATGCGACCGCATATCGCCCGAAAATTGCTGATCGCGAAACACGGTGAGCCCTTCTTTCAGGCACAGCTGAAACCAGTCGCGACAGGTTATGCGGTTGCCAGTCCAGTTGTGGAAATATTCATGCGCAATGATGCCCTCGATCAGTTCAAAATCACGGTCAGTGGCGGTTTGGGGGCTGGCTAGAACATATTTGGAATTGAACACGTTCAAGCCCTTATTTTCCATCGCCCCCATGTTGAAATCATCCACAGCAACGATCATGAATAGGTCAAGATCATACTCACGGCCATATTTTTCTTCATCCCATGTCATGGAACGTTTTAGGGCGTCCATCGCATAGGCGCATTTATCTTGGTCGCCGTCGCGCACAAATATTTGCAGATCTACATGGCGCCCTGAACGGGTGGTGAATGTATCGTCAAAAGACACCAGATCGCCGGCAACAAGTGCAAACAGATAGGCGGGCTTTGGCCATGGGTCATGCCAAACCCCGTGTTCAATTTTATTGCCGTTAGACAGCAATATTGGCGCGTCACCCTTAATGGTTACGTCGAAAGTCGCCATCACATCGGGGCGGTCAGGGTAATAGGTGATTTTGCGAAAACCTTGGGCTTCGCATTGCGTGCAGTACATGCCGTTCGACATATACAGACCTTCTAGGGCGGTGTTGCCTTCAGGATTAATTTCAACCTCGGCTTCCCAAATAAAGTCGCTTTTGGGGATTAAATCATGGGGTACGGATAGCCCTTCGGTATCGTGTAAAACTTCATCTGGTGCCAATGCCACCCCGTTTATTGAGGCTGAGATTAGTTTTAGATTGCGCCCGTCCAGCCGAAGGTCTTGTTGGTTATTTGTGTGTATTTCGTTTTTGCGAAATGTGATTTTGGAAAAAACCCGTGTGGCTGTGGGGTGTAATTGAAAGCTCAAACCCACATGATCTACCCAATAGCTAGGTTGTTTGTAATCTTTAAGACAAATGGTTGGGTTTTGTGAGGGGCGCATATTTGATTCCGTTTTTTACATAAACATAAATGTGACCCTTTGGCACTGCTATTCAAGAGAAAAAATTGCATACAAATGTATACTGTAAACTTGCCATCTGATTTTCCCCATGCTAGGCCCGTTTCCGAAAGGAAACTGGTCATTTTATAGGGCTGGTTTCAATGATTGCCATATTACTGATATTGATCGCAGGAGAATACGCATGTCACGTACTGAAAAATTTGCTTTGCAAATTGACACCAAATTGCTGGATTTCCTTGAAAGTGAGGCACTGCCGGGTACAGATATTTCGGCCACTCAATTCTGGAAAGGCCTGTCATATATTGTTCACAATCTAGGCCCGAAAAACCGTGAATTGCTTGCGCGGCGGGATGAATTAAAACAAACCATTGATGCTTGGCACATAGATCGTCGTGGCAAAGAGTTTGATTTTTTAGAATATAAAACTTTCTTGCATGATATTGATTATATCGTTGAGGATGGTCGGGATTTTTCTATCGAAACTAAAAATGTCGACCCAGAAATTGCTACAATATCTGGCCCGCAACTTGTGGTGCCTATTACCAATGCACGGTTTGCGCTGAATGCTGCGAACGCGCGGTTTGGGTCACTATATGACTGTCTTTATGGCACAGATGCCATGGGAAGCAGGCCAGAGGGCAAAGGCTATAACACATCACGTGGTGCAGAAGTGATTGCTTGGGCGAAAACGTTTTTAGACGAAACCTTTCCTATTTCGGGCATGTCTCATGCGGATGCCACATTGTATTGTGTTGAAGACGGGATGTTGAAGGTTAATGGGCATGGTTTGGTCAATCCATCAAGCTTTGTTGGGTATCGAAATGACCCTGCCAACCCAGAGGGTGTTCTGCTGCGTAACAACAACCTGCATGTAGAGTTATATTTCAATGCTGAAAGTGTAATTGGCAAATCCGATAAAGCGAACCTGTCGGATGTTATTTTAGAATCTGCAATTTCTACGATCATGGATTGCGAAGATTCTGTGGCCGTGGTGGATGCAGAAGATAAAGTTTTGGCCTATTCCAATTGGTTGGGTTTGATGAAACGCGACTTGACCACAACATTGGAAAAAGACGGCAAAACCTTGCGCCGCCGTATGTTGCCTGACCGTAAATATACCTCACCAGAAGGCATGCCATTTTCGTTGAAGGGCCGTGCCCTAATGTTGATACGCAACGTTGGCCACCTGATGACAACACCTGCAATTCTTGACCGTGACGGCAACGAAATCGGTGAAGGGTTGATGGATGCAATGTTTACCGTGGCTATTGCTGTGCATGATTTAGAGCGACGTTCAGGAAATACCGCACATGGATCGGTTTATATCGTGAAGCCAAAAATGCACGGGCCTGATGAGGTTGCTTTTACCAATGAAATTTTCACGGCTGTAGAACAGGCGTTGGATTTGCCGCAATACACTGTGAAAATTGGCATTATGGATGAAGAACGCCGCACAACGGTGAACCTAAAAGAATGTATTCGTGCCGCCAAAAACCGTGTGGCATTTATAAACACGGGCTTTTTGGATCGCACAGGGGATGAAATTCACACCTCTATGGAAGCGGGCCCGTTTTTACGCAAAGGCGACATTAAGAACGAGCCGTGGATTGCAGCCTATGAAGATAATAATGTCGATGTAGGCCTAGCGTGCGGTTTGCAGGGTAAAGCGCAAATCGGCAAAGGTATGTGGGCGGTTCCTGATAATATGGAAGATATGTTGGAACAAAAGATCGGTCACCCATTGGCTGGTGCCAGTTGCGCATGGGTGCCCAGCCCTACGGCGGCAACTTTGCATGCCACACATTATCACAAAGTTAATGTAACCGATCGCCAAGACGAGATTTTAAAAGGTGGTAAACGCTCTAGTATCGACACAATTTTGCAGTTCCCTGTGGCGAAAGGCCAAAATTGGTCAGAGGCCGAAGTTATCCGCGAAGTGGAAAACAACGCCCAAGGTATTTTGGGCTATGTGGTGCGCTGGATTGATGCGGGTGTGGGCTGTTCCAAGGTACCTGACATTAATAATGTGGGCCTGATGGAAGATCGTGCAACCTGCCGAATTTCCAGCCAACATATTGCCAACTGGTTGCATCATGGTGTGGTCAGCAAAGATCAGGTAATGGAAGTTATGCACCGCATGGCCAAAGTTGTGGACGGGCAAAATGCAAATGATCCAGATTATACGCCAATGGCACCTAATTACACTGGTGTCGCATTTCAAGCCGCGTGTGACTTAATCTACCAAGGCACCGTGCAACCCTCTGGTTATACTGAGCCTGTTCTGCACGCGCGCAGACTGGAACTAAAGGGATCATGCAATGGTGGAAATAACGTCGAATAAAGCGAAACGCATTATAAATCAGGCTTTTGCCAAGGGGCAAGAGCTGGGGTTGAAACCGCTGTCGGTTATTGTGGTTGATACAGGCGGCCATTGCAAAGCGTTTGCACGCCAAGACGGGGCGGCCCCTGGGCGGTTTTTTGTGGCAGACGGTAAAGCAAATGCTGCCATTCAAATGGGAATGCCATCATCCAAATTGATGGAGCGCGCCGAACAACAACCTTATTTCGTCGGTGCTTTAAACGGGGCATATCGCGGGCGTATTATACCTGTGCCAGGTGGCGTTTTGGTGCGGGATAAAAAAGCTAATATCATCGGGGCTGTGGGTGTTACGGGTGACAGTTCTGAAAACGATGTGATCGCGGCTGTTGCAGGTATTGAAGCGGCTGGGTTAATCGCTGAAGGGTGATGTGAATTTATTGATTTTCATTGCCTGATAATCATGCGATACGGGTAGAAATTCAATTCAAGCAGAGTTTCAGGTGATGAAAAGACCTATCGTAGGCATTATTGGTAACGCGTATTCCATCGATGATGATTACCCGGTTCAGGCAACTGGTGTCAGTAATATCGAAGCAATTTCAAACGTTTCTAACGCCATTCCCGTGATGATACCTTCCTTACATGAAGCCAGCGAAGCACATGAACTGGTTGATCGTCTTGACGGGTTTGTCTTCACTGGTGGGCGGCCCAATGTGCACCCAGAAGAATATGGTGAAGAAGCAACAGTCGCGCATGGCACGTTTGATCGTAGCCGCGATGCGCTTGTTTTGCCTTTGATCCGTGAATGTGTTGAACAGGGCGTACCTGTTTTGGGCATTTGCCGTGGTTTTCAAGAATTTAACGTGGCCTTTGGCGGCTCACTTTATCCCGAAATCCGCGATTTGCCCGGCCGAATGAACCACCGCATGCCGCCCGATGGCACGCAGGATGAAAAATTCGCTCACCGCCATGATGTGATAATTAACGCGGGTAGTATTTTTGAACGGGTGTTTGAGGATCAGATAGTCTTGACAAATTCACTGCACGGGCAAGGCATCAAGGATGCAGGCGCACGGATCATTATTGACGGGCACGCACCTGATGGCACACCCGAAGCGTTAAGCGTTAAAGACGCCAAATCTTTTGCATTGGCCGTACAATGGCACCCAGAATGGCGTGCCGATCATGATCCAGTTTCACGTCAGTTGTTTACCGCATTCGGTAAAGCGTTACGCGGCACGTTTTAAGGTTGCGATGCGATTGCTAACTTTTGGATGAGTCGCTGTCCATTCTTGAAAGTTGTAATCTACGGGGAGTCCCACATTTTCTGGAAATTATACCTTTTTGTTTTAGAAGTCTTGTAATGTTATAGTCATGAGCACGGCCAATTAGGTGGGGTGTGTAACCCAACTTATCTGACAAATATTTTAGGCGAATGTCATCTGGCAATTTGATACGTTCTTCGTCGACTTCATTAATGATATAGTTTGCGACGTCTCTACCGCAATCGTTCTCACTCATTGTTCGCTCCTTTTATATCCACGTATAAGTCGCAAGAAGCGGATACAGTCTGCGCGCACCTTTAAAACCGCCCCAATCGACGCACCATCTGCATAGTTTGTTTGGCGGTTTTGGCACTGCTCTTCGCATTTGCACCTGCCTGCTTACCTTCCGCTGAATTTGGATCGACATCGCTTTTACGGCTGAAATGGTCAAAGCCCTTATCAATCCCTTTGGTGATAAATTTGCGCATTACTTGACGCACAATCATGTTGATTATCTGGTTCATTTTATACCTGCCTTTTTTCTTGCCTACTCAAACATATCATCTTGGTCAGTATTTTCCAAATCACTGTCATCATCTTCTTGTGATGTTTCACCCATTAACCCGCCTGGGGCGGGGCGGTTGTCCAGCAATCCAGTATCACGTAGTTCTTTAATACCCGGTAAATCGCGTTCACTTTCCAACCCGAAATGATCCAAGAATACTTGTGTGACGATAAAAGTCACGGGTCGACCGGGTGTCATACGGCGACGGCCCAGTTTTATCCAATCCAGTTCCAACAGCAAATCAAGTGTGCCACGTGATACAGAGACACCACGAATTTCTTCTATTTCGGCGCGTGTTGTGGGCTGATGATACGCAATAATCGCAAGGGTTTCTATCGCTGCACGCGATAGTTTCCGGGTTTCAAAGCGTTCCTTTTGCATCAAAAAACCCAAATCGGGTGCGGTGCGAAATGCCCAGCCGTCACCAACTTTAACCAACTTAACCCCACGCCCTTCATAGCGTTTGCGCAAATGGGCCAAGGCCTCGGATACATCACACCCATGGGGTAGGCGATCTGCTATGGCTTTTTTGGTAATGGGTTCCGCTGTGGCAAACAGAATTGCTTCAACCATGCGTTCTTGTTCGGCAATGGGCGGGGCATCAAACAGGGTATCATTTTGGTCTTTTGTCATTCTGAACCCTTTGTTTTTAGCTGGATAGGGGAAAATGTTTCTTCTTGGCGTATTTCCAATTTACCTTCTTTTACCAGCTCAAGGGCTGCCGCAAAAGTAGAGGCAGTGGCTGATCGGCGAAACTTTGGATCGTCGCGCCACCCATCGGGTAAAAACTGGTTCAAATCACCCCATTCGATAGCATGGCCAATCAATGTACGCATCCGCCCCAAAGCCTGTTCCATTGTAAACAAGCGGTCACGCTCGCGCATATGAAGCGGTTCAAAGTTATCCTTTGTTTTAATGTAGGCATAGGCCTGCATCAAATCTAGGATGGTGGCGGTATAGGTCACTTTGCGATTTTGACTGACCGCTTCTGGAATACCACGTGCAAAGAAATCACGCCCCATTTGATCGCGGGCCATTAGTTTTGCCGCAGACCTGCGCATCGCTTCCAGCCGTTCCAACTGGAACGCCAAATGTGCTGCCAGTTCTTCGGCTGATGGGCCTTCATCGGTGGGATCAGGGGGCAATAGCAGGCGAGACTTTAAAAATGCCAGCCATGCGGCCATCACCAGATAATCTGCCGCCAGTTCAATGCGTAATTTCTTGGCTTGTTCTACAAATTTCAGATACTGCATAGACAGTTCTAAAATAGAGATTTTGCGCAGATCAACCTTTTGCGTTCTTGCCAGTGTCAGCAACACGTCCAGCGGGCCTTCAAACCCATCCACATCAACTAGCAAAGCTTCAGACGCCACACGTTGTTGTGTGGTTTGCTCGAATGCTTCAATGTCTTGTTGTGTCGGGCTGGGCATCAGGCAACCTTTTGCATCATAGTGTGAAATTGTTGTTTGGCGGCGTCTATATCAAAATCATCAGGTTTTTGGCGCCTACTAAGTGCTGCATCAGCGCGTGATAATGCAATGCCCGCAAGGTTTGGCGTAGCTTGTGCAATTTCTTGCATCTCATCCAGATTGCCATTGCAATGCAAAATAATATCGCACCCTGCCTTAACCGAGGCGTTACTGCGTTCAGTCAAGCTGCCTTTCAGGGCCTTCATCGACAGATCATCTGTCATGATAAGCCCGTCAAACCCGATGTTAGTGCGGATTGCTTCAATCACTTTAGACGATTGGGTGGCACAATTATCGGGGTCTATATCCGTGTAGGTGATATGGGCTGTCATCGCCATTGGCAGGTCAGACAAATCCTTGAATGGAACGAAATCACTGGACGCCAAACTGGCATAATCTGTTGTCAGAACCGGCAGATCAAAATGGCTGTCCATATTGGCGCGTCCGTGCCCAGGTATATGTTTGATTATGGGTAAAACTCCGCCTGCCAACAGGCCATTGGCGGCAGCTCGCCCCATTTCTGCAACCGTTACCGCATCGCGGCCAAAACATCTGTTTTCGATAATCTCGTGGCTGTCATGCCTGGCAATATCCAGCATTGGGGCGCAATTTACGTCGATCCCTAGTGCATAAAGCTCTGCGGCAATTATACGGTAGCGCAGGTATATTGATTGGCTGTTTTGCGTGTGCATTACCTGTTCCAAGGGTGGTGCCCATTCGGCCCAGTTTGGCCCACGCAAACGTTGCACACGCCCGCCTTCCTGATCAATCAGAATAGGGGCGTCCCTTCCAACGCTATCACGTAGTTCAGATGTTAACGCACGGATTTGGTCAGGGTCGGAAATGTTGCGGCCAAAAAGAATAAAACCCCAAGGGTTTGTGGTTTTATAAAACTGCTTTTCTGCAAGGGTTAAGCGCAGGCCATCGCATCCGAAAATACAAGCAGCAGGCTTTGTCATCGTGCACTGACCGGAATACAAGGTGTGCCGCGTGCCAAAAGGGCAGAACATAAATTGCGCGACTCTTCTACATTTTCAAAACCAACGGCCCGCAGACGGTAAAATTGGCGCCCCCCTGATGTGGCAACCTGAATAAGACGTTCTTTGCCTTCTAACAAATCACCGTGTTTGCCGTTTAACTTCACCCATTCTTTTGCAGCAATAACTTCGCTGTCATATGCCCCAAGTTGCACCAATCGGGTGCCCTTTGGTACTTTTGTGCTGACCGTTGGGGATGCCGCAACTGGTGTTGCCGCTTGGATTTTTTGGTTTAATGTGACGGGGCGACTATGGGGTATAATTGATTTCAAAGGCGCATAAGGGCTAGAGGCCACAACTGTGCTTTGTGTCTCGATCACAATACTTTCAGTGATAAGCGATGTGTCCTGAATTACAGGTGCTGCATTTTGCGTAACAGCCGTTTGTTCCGCTTGGGGTGCTGCCCGCAGTTCAGGTTGTACTTTTGCCAATTCGCTTTGGGTTAAATCTTCTTGTGTCAAAGATTGTTGCTTTGGTGCCAAAACTACAGTTTCAGTTGGCTTTTCAACGACACCTTCGGATTGAACGGCGTTTACCGCCAAACCTTGGTGGTTTGCTTGTGTGCCGCCCGGGGTTTCGGGTTGTGTGCGGGCAGGGCCTTCCATTGCGCGGATAATAGGTATTTCATTTGGGTTTCGTGACCCCAACTGAAACACCCAATAGACCAATGCTGCAATCAAAGTGATGGATGCAATGGCACCAATCCAATTTAAAGCCATCCGTAACGCGCCCATAGGGGCTACATAGGATGCTGCATTATATTGTTCTTCATACTCGGACATATGGGTTCTGCCTCTTTTCGATACACTATATTGTGTATTTGCCTGCTCCAACCCCGAAATATGCTGTTTTTGCCTGATTTAGCGCATTTCTTCCATCGGAGTTACGCCTAAAATACCAAGTCCTGCGGAAATAACAACATTCACGGCACGAATTAGCCCAATTTTTGCTTGTGAAGCGGCAATATTATCGTCTTGGTGAAAGCGAAGTCCAGTTTCTTCTTTGCCACGGTTCCATAATGAATGAAATTCAGAGGCCAATTCATAAAGATAAAATGCAACCCTATGCGGTTCATTATGCTTTGCAGCTAATTCCAGCAACCTTGGCCATTCGGCGATTTTGCGGGCAAGTGCCAGTTCAGCGTCATGGTTTAAATGGACAATATCAGCTGAAATAAGCGCGTTATCACTAACATCTATGCCTGCAAGTGCCGCTTTTTTCAAAACTGAATTAACCCGTGCATTTGCATACTGCACGTAAAACACAGGGTTGTCTTTTGACTGTTCACGAACTTTGTCGAAATCAAAATCTAGCGGCGCATCATTTTTGCGTGTGAGCATCACAAAACGGGTAACATCTGGGCCCACCATTTCAACCAGATCACGCAATGTAATAAAAGTACCAGCACGCTTTGACATTTTAAACGGTTCGCCGTTTTTGTACAATTTCACCAGTTGCGTCAGCTTGATATTTAAAGGTACCGCACCGTCAGACAATGCCGAAACGGCCGCTTTCATGCGTTTGACATAACCACCGTGATCTGCACCAAGGATATCGATTAGCATATCAAAGCCGCGCTGCACTTTGTCATAGTGATAGGCAATATCTGGGGCAAAATATGTCCAGCCGCCATCAGATTTTTTGACAGGGCGATCAACATCATCCCCATGTTCTGTGGATTTAAACAAAGTTTGTTTGCGCGGTTCCCAATCATCGGGTAACTTGCCTTTTGGCGGCTCTAGGGTGCCTTCGTATATCAGGCCTTTTGCATCCAGATTATTTAGTGCGTCTTCAATGCGGCCCGTGCCATAAAGTGATTTTTCAGAATAGAAAACATCCATTTTGATACCGATAGAGGCCAGATCGGCCCGAATAAGATCCATCATTGCCTCTGTGGAATATTCACGCAATTCTGCCAGCCAAGCAGCTTCTGGTTTGCCCACAAGCGTATCGCCGTATTTCTCTTTTAAATCCTGACCGACTTTAACTAGATAATCACCTGGGTAAGTGCCATCTACAAACTGTACTTCTTGGCCATTGGCCTCAAGATACCGCAGGTAAACGGAACGTGCCAAAACATCGACCTGCGCACCGCCGTCATTGATGTAGTATTCGCGGGTAATATCATAGCCTGCAAAATCCAAAAGACTTGCAAGTGCATCGCCAAAAACAGCGCCACGCGTGTGGCCAACATGCAATGGGCCGGTTGGATTGGCAGAAACATATTCTACATTAACTTTTTTGCCCTGGCCCATGTTTGAACGCCCAAAATCGGCATTCTCTTTAATCGCATTTGGAACAATAGCCAACCAAACAGCGGGTGCCAGGCGCAGGTTTAAAAAACCTGGGCCCGCAACATCGGCCACATCTATGCGGTCATCTTGCAATAATTTTTCAGCTAATGCGTCAGCAATATCACGCGGCTTCATTTTTGCCACCTTGGCCAAAACCATCGCCGCATTCGTTGCCATATCACCGTGCAAAGCATCACGTGGCGGCTCTACCGCAACATTGGAAAAATCCAGACCAGACGGCAAGGTGCCTTCCGTTTGCATTTGCGAAAGTGCGTCTAAAACAAGGGTTCTGATGTCGGCGAACAAGTTCATTATGGGCATCCATGTAGGTTTTGCGCGGGGTTAACACAAACTGTGCGCGCACTCCAGCAATTAAGCGCAGTGTTTTGCGTGTTCTTCAAATGCGAAGCGGTCGGTCATGCCTGCGATATAATCGGCAACCGCACGTGCCTGTGCAGTATTTCCACCAGTTATAGCGCGGCGTTGTTTTGGCAGAAGTTCAGGTGCAGCCATATAAACGTTAAACAAGTCGCGCACGACTTTGCCCGTGCGTTCACGCATTTCGTTGACTTCGTCGTGGCGGTACATTCGGGTAAATAGGAAGGCGCGAATTTCTTTGAGCTGAGCAAACAGATCATCCGAAAATTGTATCACGGGGGCAGAGTGGGCGCGTATTTCTTGCGCTGAGTTAGGGGCAAGTTTTGCGATGCGCATCTGGCTTTGGGCTACCACATCTTCCACCATTATCCCAAATACACGGCGCAAAGCCTCATGGCGGCGGCGTGCGGGATCAAGCTGTGGGTATTTTGCATCAACCTGTTGAAAGCAGTCGCCTACCAGCGGTAATTCGATGATGTCATCCACTGTAAACAGGCCCGCACGCAAGCCGTCATCAAGATCGTGATTATTGTAGGCAATATCATCAGCTATAGCGGCGGCTTGCGCTTCTGCACTGGCATATGTGTATAACTCCAAATTATATAGCGCATTGTAATCATTCAGTGAAAACGGCAATTCACCCGTAACGGGGCCATTGTGTTTAGCGATGGCTTCAAGAGTTTCCCATGTCAGGTTCAGCCCGTCAAATTCTGCGTAATGCCGCTCTAGGTTTGTGACAATTTTCAAGGCTTGCGCATTGTGGTCAAAACCACCGTAAGGCGCCATGCACAGGCTTAGAACATCTTCACCATTATGACCAAAAGGTGTGTGCCCCAGATCATGGGCAAGTGCTACGGCCTCGGTCAGTTCCACATTCAGACCCAAAACAGATGCGATCGTGCGGGCAACTTGCCCCACTTCAATCGTGTGGGTCAGGCGGGTGCGAAACAGGCCACCTTCGTGGGCCACAAACACTTGGGTTTTATGCATCAACCGGCGAAAGGCAGTGGAATGAATGATGCGATCACGATCACGTTGAAACGCGGAACGGTGTGTGGATTCTGCTTCAGTGTGAAGCCGCCCGCGACTGTTATCTGGATCACAAGCATACGCTGCCAGCATTTGATAAAACCTTTACCTTGTCGCGGGGGCCTTCCCCGCCTATATTTAAGCCAACACCTAACCTAATTTACGGCGGCTTAAAAGATGCAGCTTACCTTACCACCAAAAGTGACCGACCGTGCATTTGCGCGTTTGTCTGAAATTAATGAAAATAGTGATGCGGCTAAATCATTACGCATCGCGGTTGAGGGTGGCGGCTGTTCGGGGTTTCAATATGAAATCAAATTAGAAGAAAGCACGACAGACGATGACCTGATCTTGGAAAAAGACGGGCAACAAGTGTTGATCGACAGTATTTCACTGCCGTTTTTATCCAATGCAGTGATTGATTTCACGCAAGAATTAATCGGTGCGCGGTTCGTGATCGAAAACCCCAATGCCACATCAAGCTGTGGCTGTGGTACAAGCTTTTCCATGTGATACCTGCGGGGTGGATTTTTCCCAGCTTGGCACTGGGTCGAGTGCCATCATTTCATATGAAAAGCGGCGTTGTTCCAATTCGGGAAGTTCTTGCGGGAAATCATCTGGATTAAGGATTGGATAACCAAAGCCTTTCACCAGTTTCACATCAAGGCGCGTATTTATCTGCGCAACCGCACTACGTGTCAGTCGAAGTTTCCAGTTTTCATCTCGGTAAAACTGTTGCGCCTTTGTTAGGTTTCTACCCCCCAATTTGGTCGATGCGTCAATTTTATTAACCCCATCGGTGGGAATGCCAAAAACATTTAATGCGTGGCTTACTGCGGCTTTAGGATCAAGAATAAAGTCTTCAAACAGCATAAAATACGGTGTCATGCCAAAATGTTCGGCCATTTGGGCGAAATCAGAATAAGCCGTTGCTTTCGTTGTCCATAAATCCATCACTGAAGGCAAAACTGCAGAGACATTATCGCGCCGTTCTGTCATCCAAGGGCGCGTGATGAACTTTGTAAAGTCAGATGTGCGGGGGCCTTTGATGTGGTAGGGTTTACACGCGGTGGATAAGGCCCATGAATAAGGGTTGCGAACCATAAATATAACATCGATCTGGTGCTTTAAATATCCCATACCCCAGTCTGGTGCTGCATGTTTCCATGCAAAAATCTGGTCACTGTCCTGTCTGCCATCATCGCGCAAAGCATCCATATAAAGCCTGCGCCAATCATCTTGATAGTATAAATCAACGGCTTCATGCAGTTGGCACCAAGATGCACCACGCTTTTCAATCGCAAGGCTGCCTTGTTGTAAAACCACATGAGGGGCGTGGCACAGCATTTGCTTTACCGCACGCGTGCCCGTGTTCCTTTCCCCGAAAATTTTTATACGCCTAGCCAAAAGCAATCCTTTTCTACTGCTGACAAGCCAACTTAGTAGGTATGGAGGTTACAAATCCGTTAATTTGATACACAATTATTTAAAATTATTGCATCTCTGGGCTGTGGATTTTAATGTACCTTTAAATATATCTGATTGGGCCAATATGAAAATCGCATCCTTTAATATCAACGGTATCAAGGCCCGCTTGCCTGCGCTTTTAGCATGGCTGGAACAGTCAAAACCTGATGTGGCTCTATTGCAAGAAATCAAATCTGTGGATGAAAATTTTCCCCGCGAAGCGATAGAAGATTTGGGCTACACCGTTGAAACGCATGGGCAAAAAAGCTTTAACGGTGTGGCAATCCTATCAAAATTACAGCTGGAAGATGTAACGCGCGGCTTGCCTGGTGATGTTGCGGATGACCACGCACGCTGGATTGAGGCAACTGTGATCGGTGATAAGCGGCCAGTACGTGTTTGCGGGCTGTATTTACCAAACGGCAATCCTACGCCCGGGCCGAAGTACGACTATAAATTGGCCTGGATGGAACGCCAATATATCCGCGCGCAAGAGTTGTTGGCCATGGAAGAGCCGTTTTTGATGGCGGGCGATTACAACGTTATTCCGCAGCATGAGGATTGTTGGGATATTAAGCCGTGGTTAGAGGATGCACTTTATCTGCCCCAATCGCGTGAGGCTTTTCAGCGGTTGAAAAACCTAGGCCTTACAGAGGCGTTTCGGGTGAACAATCAAGCCCCTGATAACTACACGTTTTGGGACTATCAGGCGGGTGCATGGAACCGTAACCACGGTATTCGAATTGATCATTTTTTGTTGTCGCCAGAGTGTGCTGATCTTTTGCAGGACTGCCAGATAGACAAAGAAATTCGTGCCTATGAGCGCCCATCCGATCATGTGCCAATCTGGGTGACGTTAGACGCTTAAGCATTTCGGTTTTAGCCGTTTTATGCTTAGGGTGAGTTTTGCTAACAATTTTGTAACTAAATTAGTTTACTGGTTTAAGGATGGAAAATTTAAATCAAGTATCACAAAGTTTCAAGGCCCTTTCGCATAAACGCAGGGTGCTTCTATTCAATCTATTCTTGAATAGCGGGCCCAAAAAACTCTCATTCGGCCAACTTCAAAAGATGAGCAAAATTCCAGTAGCACCGCTAACCATCACTTGCTGTTCCTTGAAAAAGGTGGGTTGGTTCATTGGCAAAGCAAAGGTGCGCACACCTATTTTACGCTTCAGGTGGAAAGCTTTAAATTACTATTGGAAACAGTAAAAAATCAATGCGCTTATAAGTGATATCTTGGCTACCCACCCGTGGTAGGCATCAACAGGTCTTAGTTCCGCAGGCTTTAATCAACTGTCACATCATGGTTGTAAATCCAGTCATAATGCCCTGCCATTATTGCGGGTGACAGCTTGGAAGTAAGGCGCATACCTGTGTGCAAAACCCCCCGCGCCAAAGGGTTGGCTGTGTGATAGATATTGCCAGATTTCAGGGCGGTTTGCTGCACTTTAGTAGCGCGTGGTTTGCGGATGGCCTGATACGCTTGCAAGGCCTTCGTAATATCATTTTTTCTTGCCAACTGGTTTGCCAGAACCCAAGCATCTTCAATAGCCATGCAGGCCCCTTGGGCGACGAACGGCACCATTGGATGTGCGCTATCACCAAGCAGTACAAGTCGGTTTTTAACCCAATTATGCAAGGTGGGATGGGCGAATAGGCCCCAAACGATTGTAGATTTCACTTGCGCTAAAGCTGTTATGACAGGGGCGCACCAACCGTTAAACAGATGGCGTAACTCGTCCGCGTTGCCCGCATGGTTCCAACCTTCTGCTGTCCATGTCGCGCGTTCTTCAACGGCGACGATATTGATTAATTTTCCGTCTCGTAATGGATACATAACAATGTGCTTGTTTGGCCCCATATAAATACGGGTATTTTGAATAGGCTGGCCGAGTAAATCAGCTGCGTTCACCAATCCACGCCATGCTATTTTACCAGTAAACTGCGGCTTTTCCCCATCATAAAACTGGTCGCGAACCGTAGATCGAACGCCGTCCGCACCAACCACAAGGTCAAAATTTTGCCCGTCAATTAATACTGTATTAGGGCCTGTTCCTGATACGGTAACTTGCTTGCCAAGTTTGATGGTCACTCCTGCGTTTATTGCGGCATCCATTAGCTTTTCAATCAAATCAGCGCGATGAAATTGCAGATATGGTGCGTCAGGTGTTACATTCATTGCAACACTTGTTACAAGATCGCCCCGTTTATAGTCATGCAGCATGACGGATTTTGGTTTGCTGCATTGCCAGTCTTGCGGTTTAAGCCCAAGTGCGTTTAACACACGCACAGCATTTGCACTAATCTGCAAACCCGCACCGACTTCACTGATTTCAGTGGCCTGTTCAAACAATGTGACTGAAAAACCTTTTTGGCGCAAAGCAATCCCGGCAGTTAAACCACCAATCCCACCTCCGATAACTGCGATGTTTATAGCCATTAAATATACGCCTTTACGAAAAACACCGAAGACCATGTAGGCTTCGGTGTAAAACTTTTAACAGGCAATGCAACATATCAAGTGTTGCGGTGTACCTTTTCTTTGCGCTCATGGCGTTCTTGTGCTTCCAAAGACATTGTTGCAATCGGGCGCGCATCTAAACGTTTCAGCGAAATTGGGTCACCTGTTTCGGAACAATATCCAAATTCACCTTCATCAATACGGCGCAAGGCCTGATCGATTTTTGATACCAGTTTGCGTTGGCGGTCACGGGTGCGCAATTCTAATGCGCGATCAGTTTCCTCAGATGCACGATCTGCTACATCAGGGATGTTGCGCGCGCCGTCTTGCATACCTTCGATAGTGTCTTTGCTGTCTTCTACCAGATCAGATTTCCAATCCAGTAATTTACGGCGAAAATACATAACCTGACGGTCATTCATAAAAGGTTCATCATCTACAGGATGGTAATTTGCATCAAGAATAGTTTCAGACTTCATAGTTACACTCACTTCTACAGAATCCTTGTGTTCAACATAGTTGGTTGATTTGTCGCCTCGATATAGAAGTTACAAAGGATTGTCACCCCCAGATGTCTTCACTTGCGGCTTTGTGATTTCCTGCATACTCTGTTGTAAACCAAAGGCTTAGAGGTAAAATGAAGTTTGCAGGCACAAAAAATTATGTTTCCACAGATGATCTAACCGTGGCGGTAAACGCGGCAATAGCACTTGAGCGGCCTTTGATCGTTAAAGGCGAGCCGGGAACAGGCAAAACAGAACTGGCACGGCAAGTTGCCCAAGCACTAGATTTGCCGATCATTGAGTGGAATATCAAATCAACTACCAAAGCCCAGCAGGGGCTATATGAATATGATGCAGTATCACGATTGCGCGACAGCCAATTAGGGGATGCCCGCGTAGAAGATGTATCAAATTACATCAAAAAAGGAAAGTTGTGGCAGGCATTTGAGGCAGATCAAAAGCTGGTACTACTGATTGATGAAGTTGATAAGGCGGATATTGAATTTCCCAATGACTTGTTGCAAGAACTGGATCAGATGCAGTTTCATGTCTATGAAACGGGGCAAACCATCACTGCAAAACACCGCCCGATTGTTATCATCACATCCAATAATGAAAAAGAACTGCCAGATGCGTTTTTGCGCCGCTGCTTTTTCCATTATATTAAGTTCCCTGACACAGATACGCTTAAACAAATCGTTGATGTGCATTTTCCACGCATAAAACCTGATCTGGTAGCCGAAGCCTTAAGTCAGTTTTTCGAAATCCGTGAAACACCGGGAATAAA
This sequence comes from uncultured Paracoccaceae bacterium, assembly GCA_913061275.1. Taxonomy (GTDB): domain Bacteria; phylum Pseudomonadota; class Alphaproteobacteria; order Rhodobacterales; family Rhodobacteraceae; genus Amylibacter. Next base: position 192,722 of record CAJXSR010000002.1, read on the forward strand.
GAAAAAACCGTCTACATCGGAAGTTCTGGATTGGTTGAAACTGCTGCTGGTTGAAGATTTATCCGCAGCTGACCTGCGCCGTGATGGCAAAGATGCATTGCCAAAATTACATGGGGCTTTGCTAAAGAACGAACAAGATGTACATTTGTTTGAAAGGCTTGCATTCTTAGCGCGTGGGGGGCGGTAAATTGGATATTCACTTTATACCAAACAAAGCTCAGAAAGACTGTGCTGATTTATGGCGTATTTTAGTTAAATTCACCGAAAAGCACCTAAAGCATCATAATCTCGCCTTAGTTTATTGGTTAACATCACATTGTAATACGCTTGCACGGGCTATGTATGCCACTGTTGTAACGCGTATAATTTTTGTGAAGTGTCCTGTGTAGCGAGTGTAAGTAGTATGAAACGTTTCCTTTTCCCCATATGTTGTCTGGCTTTGATAAGTTGCGGCACGCAAACCCAAACAGAGGTAAGCCGTAACGCAAGTGCGCTTGTTTCTTCAATCGGTATGCAAAGTTTTCCCAATGTGGCAGCGACGCGGGCAGTAAGCAGATCAAACGTTGATATTGCCAATGAATTTCTAGATTTAAGCTTTGCCTTAGAAAGCGGTCAGGAAATCACGCATCTTACACGGTTCGAAAATCCTGTTACCATTGCGATAAACGCATCTGCACCAAATCATGTTGTACAAGACCTTGATCGTCTTATTGCACGAATGAGATCTGAAGCGGGCCTAAACGTGTACCGTATCAAAGGCCCATCTGCGAATATATATGTTGAAACTTTGCCTAAAAAGAAACTGCAAAGCCTGATCCCTACAGCGGCTTGTTTTGTTGTGCCCAACGTGTCGGGTTGGGCTGATTACCGCAAAAATCGGTATAAAAAATCAGTAGATTGGACACGGCTACAAACCCGTGAACAGATTACAGTTTTCATGCCCAACGATGTATCCCCACAAGAATCGCGCGATTGTCTGCACGAAGAAATTGCACAGGCTTTGGGCCCTGTGAATGACTTATACCGTTTGCCAGACAGTGTTTATAATGACGATAACTTTAATATTTCTCTGACAGCGTATGATATGCTGATACTAGAGGCATATTACTCCCCTGAAATTCAAAACGGCATGACCAAGGCGGAAGTCGCTAAAATTCTTCCAGCACTACTGGCCCGTCTAAATCCAATCGGTCAGGCGTTGCCGCCTGTTCGTTTACAAAAGACATCAGATAGTTGGGTGCGGGCCATTGAAACTGCCCTTGGGCCCAGAACCAGCAGCACGAAAAGACGCAGTGCAGCGTTTGACGCGGTGAAAATTGCCAAAGATAATGGGTATAATGATCATCGTTTAGGGTTTGCACATTTTGCCCGCGCACAAGTATCGCTTCAGGTTGATCCGCGAATGGCCGCATCTGATTATGCCCGTGCCTATGTAATCTTTAAAACATTGTTTGGTGTCAAAGATATCCATACGGCACATGTTGCGGTGCAAATGGCGTCACTATCTTTGTCCGCGGGTAAATATCAGTCTGCGTTAAGTTTCATTAACGATTCTATTCCAGCGGCTAAGGACGCGCAAAACGGGTCAATCTTATTCAGTCTATTGGCGATGAAATCAGAAATATATGAAGGTTTGGGACGTTTTGCCGATGCAAAAACCCTAAAACAAGAGGCAATAAGCTGGGCGCACTATGGTCTTGGCACACAGACTGAGATAGCTAGACGCTTAGAACAGGTTGCAGCGTTGCGGCCACGGGTATCTTCGAAAGGGTTCTAAGATGATAATGGTTCCAGCTTTTTTTATTGGCGCATTAATCGGCGCATGGCGGGCTGCCAAGAAACAAGGAACCAAACTGGATATGCTGCAATATGGCGCAGCCCACGGCATTGCATTCTTCGTCTTAGCAATGTTTCTATCCGTCGCCCTTGATTGGCTTGGTTTGGTTTAAGGCCCGTGTTTTTACCGCTTTTTGATAATCTAAAAGATGCAAAAGTTCCCGTTTCTTTACGCGAATATCTTACATTACTCGAAGCAATGGAAATGGGTATTGCGACCTATGATATAGACCATTTTTATTATCTGGCGCGTACCTGCCTGGTAAAAGATGAACGCAATCTTGATAAATTCGATCTGGCGTTTTCTAAAACTTTTCAAGGGTTGGAACATATCAGTTTTGATGACGTGATGAACGCGGTTGATGTGCCACAAGATTGGCTGGAAAAGCTGGCTGAAAAACATCTTAGTGCGCAAGAGATGCAGGGTATTAAGTCGCTTGGCGGTTTTGATATGCTGATGGAGACCTTAAAACAACGTTTGAAAGAACAAGAAAAGCGGCATCAGGGCGGCAGTAAATGGATAGGCACCGCTGGTACATCACCTTTTGGGGCATATGGGTACAATCCTGAAGGCATACGCATTGGCCAAGACAAAAGCCGCCATCAACGCGCGATAAAGGTTTGGGATAAACGCGAATTTCGTAATCTTGACGACAGTATAGAGTTGGGAACGCGTAATATAAAGGTTGCCTTGAAGCGGTTACGACAATGGGCACGTGATGGGGCTGACGAAGAACTGGATTTGCCTGGCACCATTCAAGCCGCAGCGGAAACGGGCTATATAGATGTAAAAACCCGTCCTGAACGGCGCAACGCGGTAAAAGTGTTGTTGTTTTTAGATGTTGGCGGCTCAATGGATGCCTATATTCGGACGGTAGAAGAGTTGTTTTCGGCGGCACGTTCCGAGTTTAAGCATCTGGAATATTTCTACTTTCATAATTGTTTGTACGAAGGTGTTTGGAAAGATAATACGCGGCGGTGGGGCGACAAGCTATCAACTTGGGACATTCTAAACACGTATGGCAAAGACTATAAATGTATCTTTGTGGGTGACGCTAGCATGTCGCCTTATGAAGTTGCTTATGTGGGTGGTGCGAATGAGCATTATAATGCAGAGGCAGGCCAAACTTGGCTGGCACGCGCACGCGCACAATGGCCCGACAATGTCTGGATCAACCCAGTTGCTGAACAGGCATGGGGCTATACCCAGTCTATAGATATGGTGCGTCAGGTTTTTGATAATCGCATGTATGCCATGACCCTTAAAGGCATAGAGGCCGCGATGAAAGAGCTGGGCAGATAGGGTGTGATTTTTTGGGTAAATATATAAATATCAACGACTTAACATAGTGTCCTAGTTGGGACATTGACTTTTACACGCTTAAAAACCTTTAATCGGCTTGCCAAGAACAACTTGCACCCCCATATCTGATATATGCTAAGACTAGCCCCCATCTTACTGGCCCTGCTTTATGGGTTTATCATGTACCGCTTTTCAGCATGGCGCACCAATGCCGAACTGGATGCTAAATCCACACGACTTCTAGATCCGAAACTACAACCCGTAATAGATCAAATGGCAGCGGCCCTAGATTTGGATAAGATCAAGGTCTTTGTCCATGAGGTGGAGCCGGTTAATGGCTTGGCTGCATCAGATGGGCGCATATTTATAACCCGTGGGTTTATGAATAAATTTCAGGCAGGTGAAGTAAATGCCAATGAACTGGCCAGCGTGATTGCCCACGAATTAGGCCACGTGGCCCTTGGCCACTCGCGCCGTAGGATGATAGATTTTTCAGGCCAGAATGCCATTCGTGTAGCCCTTGGCATGGTTTTGGGCCGGCTTATACCCGGCGTTGGGGTTTATCTGGCAAATATGCTGGCAACAATGGTAGGCGCACGCCTGTCACGCCAAGATGAATTTGAAGCGGATGCTTATGCAGCGGCCCTTCTTACCAAGTCTGGCATAGGTACGGCAGGGCAAAAAAGCTTGTTTGAGAAATTAGAAACCCTAACAGGGGTTTCTGGTCAGCCATTGGCTTGGTTGATGAGTCATCCAAAAACTCAGCTGCGTATTGAGGCGATTGAAAAACTTGAAAATCGTTGGGCAGGCACAGGCGAAAATTCATAAGACTTTAAAACTCTACCCGTAAAGCTGTTTTTACAAGAACGGGAAGCAGTCAATGTTTGTACAAGCTATTTATGAAAGCAAAGCGCGCGCGCGCATTACTGAAAGCACTATCGGGCAGATTAAAACCACTGCATTGCCAAACAATCTGTCACATGCCGTGACAAGTATACTTTACTATGATGATTGGCGTTTCTTACAAGTAGTTGAAGGTCGTCCTGCGCAAGTGGTGGAAACCATGAAACAGATTACTACCAACCCTATACACCATTCGGTAAAATTACGGCTTATGACCCGTCAAAGCACGCGTGGGTTTGGAAGCTGGCCCTTGGGCATTCTTTCGGTGGAAGATTTTGAATTGCGCAGAACACTTAAGAATATGGGATATAAAAACCTGTTTCAACTGAATGTACTGGACGCTGTAAAGGTTATAAAACGTACAACAGGGCGCAAATTAAGAACTATGAATAGTTTAGAAAAGCGCGCATTAACAGATTGAACCTGTTGAAAAAAGTTGAACACAGTCCAAACCTGACCGAACAAATGTTGGGTCTACGTGGATAACAATTTACCCAACCTTGGTAAGCCCGTGCGCTTTAAAAGTTTCCTAATATCTTTGGCCTCACCTGAGTGGGTTTCAGCCGCCTGTTTGGTTTTTTGCCCGACACGGTGCATAGCAGTGGGGTTTTCTTGTGCAAACTCGACTAAGAACTGATCTGGGTTAAGGCGTAAAATGCCATGATTGGAAAGAATGCGCGTTGGGAAATCTTTGGTGTTCACTGTTATGATCGCATCGGCACTTCCTGCAATCGCAGTGGCCAGAACGTGGATGTCATTTTCATCCGGCAACCATAGATCGTCTGATATGCTTTCAGGTATTTCCGCTTTTGGCCAATTTGCACGTAGTAAAGCAATTTCTACGCCTGAAATTTGTGCAAGTGCTTCGCCATGCTTGGCAGCGGCACGGCGCCATTCTTCTAAAACACGCGCTGACCAAAGGGGTGTAAAAGCCCCTTCGGAAGCGGCGCCTAACAGAACCTCACGCATGATTGTGGGGTATAAAACACAAGCATCCAGAACGATACGCATTTAGATTTAATCCAACCTGAAAAACATAGCCTTAAGATACGCTGTTTCACCCAAACTTGCGTGAGTTGGGTGGTCAGCACCCGCAAAGCCCGTGTGCAGTATTTGGGCGGACCGTGCTGATTTACCAATTCCAGCAAGGGATGCGGCACGGAAGTTTTGCAAATCAACCGCGTGGGAACACGAGCAAAGACCCAAATATCCATTTGGTGCAACAAGTTGGCTGCCCAATCGAGCAACCCGTTCATAGGCCCGTAAACCTGCGGTAAAGGCAGGTTTGTTTGGGGCAAACGAAGGTGGATCACAGATCACAACATCAAACTTTTCGCCAGCTTCAATCAGGTCTTTCATTTTGTCGAAAGCGTCGCCGCGTATCGTTTCAAAATTGTGAGACACGCCCATTTTTGCAGCACCCAGCTGTGCCAATTCCAGCGCAGGTTCTGAGCCGTCTATTGCTGTTGCTGTCGCTGCACCATGTGCAAGGCAGGTTAATGAAAAGCCACCCACATGAGAAAACACATCTAACACGCGCGCGTCTTTTGCAAGGCCTGCCGCGAATGCGTGGTTTGGACGTTGATCAAAAAATAGGCCCGTTTTTTGGCCACCCAGAACATCAGCCATAAAGATGGCACCGTTCATCGACACGGCAATGGGGCCGTCAACTTTACCTGCCAAAACGACAGTTGCGTCATCCAGGCCTTCTAATTTACGGGCGCGACCAGAAGCATTCTTAACCAAAGTGGTAATGCCGAAATCGTTGGTAAGGATTTCAGTGAAATCTTCCAACATATCTTCGGCCCAGGTCGCGTTGGGTTGTATCACGGCCGTATCGCCAAAGCGATCAATGATAACACCAGGAAGCCCATCTGCCTCGGCGTGGATCAGTCGATAAAACGGTTTGTCGTATAAACGGTCACGTAAACCTAATGCCGTGGTCAGCTTGGCTTGCAGCCAATCCCTGTTGATGATTTGCCCTTCAGTTTGCCCCATAAATCGCGCGGCGATCTTTGAATTGGGATTAAAGGTACAGACCCCCATAAATTGGCCCAACCCATCATTAAGGTTAACAAAGCTACCAGGTGGTATTTTCTTGGTACGTCTGTCCATAACCAATTCATTGGAATAGACCCAAGGGAACCCAAAGCGCAGTTTTTGCGTTGAGACTTTAGGAAGAAGGCGGATTGTGGGGTAAGGTGTATGTGTCATGCCCCGCTAGTAGCTGGTTTATCTGGGAACGGAAACCCACAAAAAAAAGGTGGCCCGAAAGCCACCTATAGTTTGGTCTTGTTTTAAGTATTAGATTTCTGTGTTTCCAGACATACGCAAATACATCATATTTTGTATGTGCTGGGTGATGCGTACTTTTTGCGTCTCACCGCGTGCCATCGCTGCAAACGCTTTTGAACCGCCATATGCTTTGAAAACGGTATTAACGTTTTGTACATCGGCTACAGGAATACCTGTTTCGGCATCGCGTAAAAGGTAATCAAAGTTGATGTTATGACGGCCACCAACAGTATATCGGGCCTTCTCGCTTAAGGAATGGAATTTGTTTAGGCGAACTTCCATAGTAACGGGGCGGCCATTTTTAACTTTTGAAACACCACTGGCAATCGCATTAACCAATATGGATTGTACCTGTTCTTTACGGTTGCCCATTGGGTCTTCGCGCCAAACAATATCTGCAATAGGCAAGAACATGTTTGCCTCTGACACTGTTAGCTCATCTGGGATCGTTACGCTTAACTGCTGTACTTGATAGGCAGGTGCAGTAAGCTCAATCGACTGCGGTGAGGTTTGAATAAGATCATTGCGAGAGGCGTTTTGTGTACTGGCACATGCCGTTACTGACAATGCTAATGCCAATCCAGCAATGTATTTTACGATTTTTGTTTTCAAGACCGTTATATTCATTTTTTTGCTCCTAGGAGATTTATTTGTATGAATTTAATATGGTTAATGATTGTGGTTGATTTGAGCGGTAACCGAGCAATTTCAAAGGTGATATTAAGAAATAAGTTTGAACAACAAAGGCCTAATTGCGTTCAAGTATGTTGAATAAGGCAAACTTGCCAAATTCTAAAACGTAAAAAACCGCTGCTTTTGCAACGGTTTTTTACTGAATTTTAAAGGGATTAATGTGCTGCACGAGCCGCAAAGCCAACATTAAAAGTTTTAAGCCAAGCCATGAACTGTGTTCGATATTCACGCATGGTTTCCGCACGTAATTGATGTGCGCGTGCAATAGCGGCATTAATATCCGCAGGTTCATGTGGGTCGAATTGTAGGTCGCCGATGTTCATTTTGATGTTCCTTAGTTGCTTACCTATGAACTAGGATGCGTATGAAAAGAAATCATCATATAATTGTGCAATCTTGCTATGCGTCATATGCATAGCTTTTTAGTTCTGCTATGTTGTTATGTGTAATGCCCTGGCAAACTGCCCTTTTGTGCGGCGGTTGATAGCCAGTTGAACACATGTTCACCTACAGACCTGAAACATATCACTGTTGCAGTTGTTTCCGACCCCAGCCAGAACGCGACAGGTAATTGCCCCAACCGTGTACGGCGCAATGTGTTGATGCCCAAAGTCCCCGCTGACATATCCGCAGGTGATCCTTTGGCCAGAACATCCCGTATACCTTTGCCCTCGATCGTAAAGACGGCACGTGCATCTGATACGTTTGAAGCCAGCATATGTGTGCCAGCTAGGGCTTTGTCGAGCTTTGCAACGATTGTTTCCGCTTGGGCGTAATCTACCAACAATAGCAACTCATCAGGGGACATCCATGCTGCCGCCCCTTTTTTACCGCTGTTTATGCAACCTGTTTCAGGAATAGCTGTTCCTGTCGCAGTTTTAACGGCTTTTGCCAGAGCATCTGATGATAAATCACCACGCAGTGTAATCATACCTTGCAGGCCTGCGTCTTTAATCGTGACCGAGCCTTTGAAAACTGCATCTTGCAGTGCACTTACAGCATTAGACATTTTGACGTGCCCCTTCTTTATCCAGAAATACTGGGTCGCAAATTTCGGCTTTTATGATGTCGCCGCCGATGGTTGGGAAGTCGATAACCTCACCCATGCGATCAGGCCCATGTTCCACCAGACCCATTGCAATCGCGTGGTTTAGTGTGGGTGAAAAATAGGTTGATGTGACCCGCCCGATCATGTTTTTTACGCCATTGGGGCGCGTCGTGCCGTCTGTGGCATAAGCACCATCTGGGATCACCGCTTGTGGATCAACTGGCTTTAGGCCGACAAGTTTCCAACGTTTGGAATCTGTCATGTGGGATCGTTGCTGTGCGCGTTTGCCCAAGAAGTCCTCTTTTTTCTTGGAAATAGCCCAGTTCAACCCCAGATCTTGCGGGATTACCGTACCATCGGTTTCGTCGCCTATCATAATAAAACCTTTTTCAGCGCGCATCACGTGCAGGCATTCTGTGCCGTAAGGCTGCATGCCAAACTCAGCACCCGCTTCCATGCACATATCCCAAAACGCTTGGCCTTGGCTGGCAGGAACTGCGATTTCATAAGACAGCTCACCAGAGAATGAGATACGGAAAGGCCGCGCCTGAATGCCGCCGATTTTACCATCTCTGAACTGCATGAAGGGCAGGGCTTCTGGTGATACATCCATACCGCCAAGTTTTTCCAGCACCTTGCGGGCATTGGGGCCAACTATGGCAATCTGTGCGTATTGTTCGGTGACATTGGCGGTGTAAACTTTCCAGTCCCACCATTCGGTTTGCAACCATTCTTCCATCCAAGCATGAATACGATCAGAGCCGCCCGATGTGGTGTGACACAGATATGTGTTTTCGCTTAAGCGGGCTACAACACCATCGTCAGACAGAAAGCCGTTTTCGGTACACATCAATCCATAACGGCAAAAGCCGACTTTCAATGTGCTCATCATATTTGTGTACATCATATCCATGAACTTGCCAGCATCAGGGCCTTTGACGATGATCTTGCCAAGGGTCGAGGCGTCCAGCAATCCGCAGTTTTCGCGGGTATTCAGAATTTCGCGGGTTACCGCCTGTTCCACGGTTTCGCCTTGCTGTTTATAGCAATATGGGCGACGCCAATCAGCAACGGGTTCCCAATCGCCGCCATTGTCGTCGATCCATTGGTGGATCGGTGATTTGCGGATTGGTTTGAACAGCTCGCCACGCGCATCGCCCACTATCGCACCGAAAGAAATCGGATGGTAAGGTGGGCGGAAAGTGGTGGTGCCGACCTGCGGTATTTCTTTGTTTAGGCTGTCGGCTAGAACGGCCAAGCCGTTGATGTTCGATAGCTTCCCCTGATCGGTAGCCATGCCAAGCGTGGTATAACGCTTAGCATGTTCGACACTTGTAAAACCTTCTTGGGCTGCAAGGCGTACATCAGATACCTTCACATCATTTTGATAATCAAGGAAGGTTTTCGATTTCAGATCATAAGTTGCCCCTTGTGGCATTGACCATACGGCCGCTATTGGCGCCGCTTTTTCATCGCTTGCTTTTGGTACGGTTCCTGTGGCTTTAAAGCCTGCATCTTTTGCAGCTTGCTTGCCTGCGGCAATGGCGTCTTTCAACACAGAAGCGGAATAGAGATGGCCATTGGCAGTACCCGTTGCAATCACGAAACCTGTACCATCGGCACCCAATGGCGGGCGTGATGGATCAGGGCGGAACATGGCAAGGTCTGTATCCCAGTTTAGTTTACCACCGCAATGTGACCACAGATGTACCACGGGGGACCAGCCGCCTGACATGGCGACCGCATCACATTTGATCTCTTCCAATGTGCCGCCTTCGCCCGCTTGGGCACACAAAGTGACACTTTCAACGCGCTTGCCGCCTTTGACTTTGCCAATGGCGGATTTGTTTTCTACGCGAATGCCGAGGGCAATGGCTTTTTGTGGTAATTCACCGTCCAGATCGCCGCGCGGGTCAATGATACAGGGCACATTCAGGCCTGCTTCATGCAGTGCAATCGCGGTGCGGTAACCGTCATCGTTATTGGTGACAACCACTGTACGGTCGCCTGCACTGACGCCGTAATCGGCGATGTAGTCGCGCAAAGAGCCTGCAAGCATGACGCCTGGAATATCGTTGCCAGCAAAGCTTAAGGGGCGTTCAATGGCACCAGTTGCCGTGACAATCCGCTTGGTGCGGATGCGCCATAAGCGGTGCCTTGGGCCGTTTTGGTTGGGGCCTAGATGATCTGTTAGACGCTCATACCCAAGTGCGTAGCCGTGATCGTAGACACCTGCACCCATCATGCGGGTGCGGATTTGCACGTTTGGCATTTTTTTCAGGGCAGCAAGAGTTGCTTTTACCCAAGTCGCCGCTGGTTTGCCGTCGATTTCAACACCATCAGTAATTGCGCGGCCGCCAAAGCTAACGCCTTGTTCCATAAGCAAAACTGAGGCGCCTGATTTGCCTGCGGTCAATGCGGCCGCAAGGCCTGCGATGCCGCCGCCGACGATCATGATGTCTACGTGGGCGTAGAAATATTCGTAGGTGTCTTCGTCTTTGTGGGTGGGTGCTTTGCCTAGGCCCGCTGATTTGCGGATGATCGGTTCAAAAACATGCTTCCATGCGGCGCGTGGGTACATGAAGGTTTTGTAGTAAAAACCAGCCGGAAAGAAGCGCGGTAACTTTGAGTTCAACGCACCTATATCAATTTCCAGCGAAGGCCAATGGTTTTGGGAATGGGACGTAAGCCCTTGATATAGTTCAGTTGTTGTGGCGCGTTGGTTTGGTTCAAAATGGCCATCAACGCCTGTGCCCATCAGCGCATTTGGCTCTTCTGGGCCTGCGGCCACGATGCCGCGTGGGCGGTGATACTTGAAAGAGCGGCCAACCAGCATTTGGTTGTTGGCTAGAAGTGCCGAGGCAAGCGTGTCGCCCTGAAACCCTTGCAAGCGTTTGCCGTTCCATGTGAATTCGATTTGTTTTGTGCGGTCGATCAGGCGACCGCCGTTTTGCAGACGTGTGCTCATTTCACAAATCCTTCCCAGTCAGGGCGTTTCTTTTTAATTTTGTTTATCAAGGTCTTAGGCGGCTCAAATGTTTGGCCTGAATAGGTGCCGAACACTTCCAATGTCATTGTGCAACGGGCTGCGTGAAACCATTTTCCGCACCCAAATGCATGACGCCACCGTTCAAAATGCACACCTTTTGGGTTTTTGCGCATGAACAGATACGTTTCAAAATCATCGTCGTTTGCGCCTGCGCCGTGCCGAGTGATATGGGCTTCGCCGCCTGGTGTTAGTTCGGTTTCATCGGCTTCAACGCCGCAATAGGGACAGGTTAACAAAAGCATGATGTGGCGCCTTTTTGGGTGTATGGAAAGCGTATGGAATGCGTATGGAAAGCGTATGGCAAAAGTGGTGCTTTGGATCTTTTAACCATTTGGAAGAATATGTGCGATTCGAAAAACGAAGCCATCAGTGCGCCACCCCCGCAGCTACGCTTTCGTCTATGAAGCGACCTTCTTGGTAGCGTTCTAGGCCAAAGGCCGACGCCAATTCGCGGGGTTCGCCGCCGGCGACAAGTTCGGCCATGGCCCAACCTGATCCCGGAATGGCTTTGAAACCGCCAGTGCCCCAGCCGCAGTTAATAAAGCAATTGCCCAGCGGGGTTTTTGAAATGATTGGTGAACGGTCACCCGTGATGTCGATAATACCACCCCAGTGGCGCAGCATTTTCAGGCGGCTAACCATCGGGAATGTTTCTATCAGGGCGCGAACGGTTTCTTCTAGGTGGTGGTAACTGCCGCGCTGGGTGAAATTGTTATAGCCGTCAGTGCCGCCGCCGATGACCATTTCGCCTTTGTCGGATTGTGACATGTAACCGTGCACAGTGTTGGCCATGATGACCACATCCATGCAGGGTTTAATCGGCTCGGATACAAGTGCTTGCAAAGAGATTGATTCTACTGGCAGGCGGAAACCGCCCATTTTGGCCAGATCACCAGAGTTGCCCGCGACGATAATCGCAAGTTTCTTGGTTTTGATCGCACCCTTGGTGGTTTGTACGCCTGTGACCTTGCCGCGTGACTGGTCGATACCTGTCACTTCGCATTGCTGGATGATGTCCATGCCCATGTCAGAACAGGCACGTGCATAGCCCCAAGCAACGGCATCATGGCGGGCAGTGCCGCCGCGCGGTTGCCATAACGCGCCCAATACGGGGTAGCGGGGGCCGCCTAATTCAATAATCGGGCAAAGTTCTTTGACGCGTTCAGGTGTGATAAATTCAGTTGTTACACCTTGTAAGTTGTTGGCGTGTGCAGTGCGCTGGTAGCCGCGAATTTCAGCCTGTGTTTGGGCTAGCATCATTACACCGCGTGGGGAAAACATAACGTTGTAGTTCAAGTCTTGGCTCATGGTTTCGTATAATGAGCGGGCTTTTTCATAGATTGCGGCAGACGGGTCTTGCAGATAGTTCGAGCGGATGATGGTGGTGTTGCGCCCCGTGTTGCCACCCCCCAACCAACCTTTTTCAATCACTGCCACATTGGTGATGCCGAAATTTTTGCCCAAGTAATATGCCGTGGCCAGCCCGTGACCACCCGCGCCTACGATAATTACATCGTATTCGGATTTTGGTTCAGGGGAACGCCACGCACGTTCCCAACCAGCATGGTGACGGAAGGCTTCGCGCGCGATGGCAAATGCGGAATAACGTTTCATATGGGTGGCCTATGGCAAGGAGTATCGGACAAGACTATAGTGTGATCTGACATATGCTGCCAGACCATGATCCTTCATGCGATGAAAGGGTAGAGAGTAGGATACAATGAGCGGCATGTTTTTCGATTTTCACGACATTTTGTGTGCTTGTAATGTCGCGCACACGGAAATGGGCTTTCCCAAATCATTTTGCTTCGTTAGCAAGGGGTGGGATTTATAGGATTAGATGATGGTTTGGGCAGTTTCAGCTTTAATGGCAGTGGGAGTAATCTTTGCAATCTTGCGGGCGTTTGTGGTGGTGACACCTGTTTTCAGGGCGTCTGAATTTGATGTGCAGGTCTATAAGGATCAGTTGAAATCACTTGCTAGCGATTTGGAACGCGGGGTTGTTTCACAAGATGAAGCGGCATCGGCTAAATTGGAAATCTCAAAGCGTATATTGGCGGCAGATAAACGGAAACAAAATGAAACAGTTGCGAAGACTGGGCGTACATCAAAATTATTTTTAGCCGCTCTTAGTGCGGTAATGCTTGGGGGTTCAATGGGTTTGTATTTCCTTTTAGGAAGCCCGCAAATGCCAGACCAACCGTTACAAGCACGAATGGAAGCGGCAAAAATTGCACGGGCAAACCGACCCAACCAATTTGAGGCAGAAGCCCAAGTGCCTGCTTTGGCGATTGAAGCGGATGGTGATTATTTGGAATTGATAGCTAAATTACGTGATACTATGAAGACGCGCCCTAATGATGTTGAAGGCTGGAAACTGCTGGTTTTACACGAGTCGCGGATTGGTAATGTTCGGGCTGCGTGGCGGGCAAAAGATAAGGTTATTTTACTGTTAGGCGATAAAGCTTCTGGCGTGGATTATGCCGATTTAGCGGAATTTATGATTATTTCAACCAACGGGTATGTGTCTACGGATGCGGAAGCGGCTTTGGCTAAAGCTTTGACACGGAACGCAAAATCACCCCGCGCAAGGTATTATTCGGGGCTTGCACTGGCGCAAAACGGGCGACCAGATGTGGCGTACCGTATGTGGATTGGGCTGTTGGAAGAGGGGCCAGAGGATGCACCTTGGGTACAGCTGATCCGTGGGCAAATTGGTACGGTTGCGCGTGCAGCGGGCATTAACCCGGTCGATCAAAATGCGCCCGGCCCATCTGCCGATCAGGTGGAGGCTGCTGGCAATATGACAGATGAAGAGCGTCAAAATATGATACGCGGTATGGTTGCGGGATTAGCCGAACGATTGGCTACAGATGGGGGTAGCCCCGCAGAATGGGCGCGATTGATTAGAGCATACGGAACTTTCGGTGAGACGGCGCAGGCATCTGCAATATGGGTCGAAGCGCGCGAAGTGTTTGGTGATAATGCCGATGCTATGGCAATTCTTTTGGAAGCGGCACAATCGGCTGAGGTGGCGAATTGAGTGAGATTTGCGACGATATTGAAGGATTTGTAGCGATCACGGGGGCCATATCTGGGCTTATGGGGCTGGATTTTGGCACCAAGACAATCGGGGTTGCTATTTCGGATCGATTGCAAACCGTGGCAACACCCCGTGAAACGATAAAACGCAAGAAGTTCGGGATTGATGCGGATGCAATAGAGCGGTTGATTGTCGAAAATGAGATCGCTGGTATTGTGCTGGGATTGCCTATGAATATGGATGGATCAGAAGGGCCGCGTGCGCAATCAACACGGGCTTTTGCAAGGAACCTTTCGGTACGTGTTTCGGTGCCGATCTTTTTTTGGGATGAACGGTTATCTACTGTTGCGGCGGAAAGAGCATTATTAGAGGCGGATATGTCGCGTAAAAAGCGCGCGGTTGTGATAGATAACGTGGCAGCGTCGTATATTTTGCAGGGCGTGTTGGACCGGTTATCGCATATAAGGCATGCCTGATGGATGAAATTTGGAAACGCAATGAACCCGACAGCCCTTGTGTGAAGGTTTGTGTAATGCATCCAAAGGCAGGGATTTGTATTGGCTGTTATAGGCGCAATGCAGAGATTGCCGCCTGGGCACGTATGGAACGCGAAGAACGGCTGGCTATTATGGCAGAATTGCCCGCGCGGGCGGGTTTGTTGAAGGGTGTGCGCAAGGGTGGGCGTAAACGGGTCTAATCTTCTAACCACCCTTGCAAACCACCCTGCCAATATGGCCTGAAATAAGCGATCATGCGGCCATCATCTGGGCCATCTAACCTCTTATCCCACGCAGCCATGCCGTGCAGTGCGAAACGGTGGGCGATGTAAGCTTCACCAGGGCGCGCGTGAAGCTCTACACGTTTGCAAGTTTTGAAGATTTTAGCACGGGTTTCTTGGTATATTTCTGTAATATCAGTGTGTTGCCAGTTTTCGGGTGATATCCCAGCATATGCAGTTGCCAGCATATCGCGGAAAATCAAATGTGACCCTTCCCAGATCACAAATGGCGCGGCTTCTGGTGGCGTTTCATTCAGGGGAATACCAAGAATAAAGCCGTGAAACTCATCCATTTTTCGTAAGCGGCTCGGGCCGACTGCCTTTAGCCCGTCGAGGTGGGCAAAGTCGCGGTTGCGACGGTAGTTGAGCATGCCACCAGTCTCATTTGTGTCTTGTTTTGGGTAGCCTTTATAGCAAGTCGAAAACTGGCCCTTGCCCCAATCAAAATGATCCTGTCCCATTGCATATTGTGCGGCTTTTAGAGTTGGGCCTGTCAAGGGGGCGTAGTCGTGCAAAACGTCAACACCGACAAACCATGTGCCTTGTGAGCGTAACCAGTTGGCGCGGGTTTCGGGATGTTTTGCAGCTTTAACGGCTTCGGGGCGGGTGTGTTTTACCCATTGTGCCAATTCTGGATTATAGGGCAGCTTCACCCAGCCGCGCTTATTAAATGTGGCCCTATCCAAGGTAGGCTTTGCGCAGCATATTTACCGCGACAAAGATCAGGAACACGGCAAATACACGCTTTAAGGGTTTGGGATTAAGGGAATGCGCCAGTTTAGCCCCTAATGGGGCGGTGAGGGTGGTCATGGATATGACGACCAAAAAAGCCGCGATATTGACATGCCCAATAGTAAAAGGCGGGCGGTTTAATTCGGGCGCGGGTGTTAGCAGGAACGTAATGGCTGCTGGTAGGGCAATTATCAGCCCAAAGCCTGCGGCGGTGGCCACGGCGCGATGGATGGGGCGGCCATGTAATGTCATGATCGGTACGCCAAAACTGCCGCCACCAATGCCCATTAGTACAGATAAGAAACCTACGATGGGGCTAAGAACCGCGCGTTTTATACCTGTGGGCATGGTTTCGCCTAGCCGCCAGCCGCTGTTACCAAAAGCCATATAGAGACCGATAATAAAGGCCAGTGTGCCGAAGATTAACAGCAAAGTATTTGAACGTAACTCAGCAGCGACAAAAACGCCGATGATGGCACCGATGATGATGCCTGGTGCCCATGTTTTTAGTATGTCCCAGTCAACGGCGCCCTTTTTGTGATGGCTGGAAACCGACCTTATGGAAGTGAATATGATGGTGGCAAGGGATGTTGCCAAGCAGATTTGCACCAGTTGCGGCGAGGTGTAACCAAGACCTGAAAATGTGTAATAAAATGCAGGTACTAATACGATACCACCGCCCACACCCAAAAGGCCTGCTAATACGCCTGCGAAAGCGCCTATTATCATTAATAGGGCGAGGATAGGTATAAGTGTTGCTATGTCTGGCATTATTGTATCCTTTAGGCGGCTTTTTGTTTGATGGCGTCTAGGGCGGTTTCAACCAGTTCGGGGCCAGCACCTTCTTTATGCGCACTTTCTGATAGGATACGCCGCCAAAGACGTGCGCCCGCGCGGCCTGTGAATGCACCCAGCATGTGGCGGGTGATTTGATTAAGGCGGCCACCATTGATGAGGTGTTGTTCAATATAGGGCAGCATGTCCAACACGGCTTGTTCAATGGTTCTTTGATCCATCGCGCCATAAATGCGGCTATCGGCATTGGGCAAAATCTGGGCAGGATCGTGGTACGCAGTGCGCCCGATCATCACACCGTCTAGCCCTTGTTCAAGATGTTCAAGTGCTTGATCCAATGAGGTAATACCGCCATTGATTTGTATATTAAGATCTGGATTATCGGCCTTTATCTGATGTACCAACGCGTAATCCAAGGGTGGAATATCGCGGTTTTCCTTGGGGCTTAACCCTTGCAACCAAGCTTTGCGGGCGTGAATTATGAAGGTTTTGACACCTCGTGCTTTGACGCGGTCGATGAAATCAGGAAGTATTTGATACGGGTCTTGGTCATCAACACCGATGCGGCATTTTACAGTTATTTCAGCACCCGTTGAGACGTCTATCATAGCAGAGACGCAATCTGCTACTAGGTCGGACTGTTGCATAAGGCAGGCACCAAAACTACCAGACTGCACCCGATCAGATGGGCAACCGATGTTGATGTTGACCTCGTTATAGCCGTAGTCACAACCGATGCGGGTCGCGGTTGCTAGGTGTTCGGGGTTTGATCCGCCAAGTTGCAATGCGATGGGATGCTCGGCTGAATTGTAGCCAAGTAAGCGATCACGATCGCCATGAATAACGGCTTGGGCAGTGACCATTTCGGTGTAAAGCAAAGTGTGTTGCGACATTAAACGGTGAAAATACCGGCAATGCCGATCCGTCCAGTCCATCATCGGCGCTATACTTAAAGTTGTATTTTTATTTATAGCTCTTCTTTTGTTAATTTCCATGACTTAGGATTTTCTTATGTTTGACTGCACAACATTGTCTGATAAAGCAAAATCAAATACACAACAATAGGCAGGAAATAATCTATAATGGATACGAGATTTTTGTTACTTGCGCGCTACAATGGGCTTCCAATTATCCCATTACATTTAGTTCAGCAGGATTTTTTTTACCACCTGTCACTTATAAAGTTTTTACGAAAAGTAAACGATAAGTTAATTGAACTCCCAATTGTGCGAATAGAGAATAGTCAAAAGAGCGCCAAAGGTGTGCATATTGAGGATTTGGCAAATTATTTAGATAAGAGGCGGGATATTGCAAAGCGAGAGATTGACGCCTTCTACAAATGAATAAGTAAAATGGGTAGTGGACGGAAGAACGCCCATTTGCATTTCTAACAGCCAAAGTCAGCTATGCGGACAAAGCTGCCGTTGATTCATGGCTAGGTATGCAGATACTTCTGCGTGAGGCAAGTTGTAACCACAGTAGACGTTATGAAATCTAACTTCTATAAATCCATTACTTTAAAGGGAATGGTGCTGGGGCTTACCTCTGCTTTTAGTACAAAGCAGAGGTATTTAAGTTAGTATGGCAACCTTGAACATGTTTCCTCTTTTGAACCCAAACTGCCTTCACCGCGCTTCGTATCAACAAGTGTTGCGCGGCCTGTACTAGAGTTAACACCCGCGACTTTCCAGATAACCAGCCCAAGACCCATAAGTACTTTTTGGTTTATTCGTTGCCCTACATAGATATGTTTACAAGCAGTATTTGTGGATTTCGATGGCGTAGTAGAAGAAAGTTCTTTCTTCAGTTGTTCTATCTTCTTCTTCGCACTTTTCAATTCATTTGAATTCAATGCTTGTAGTGCCTGAAGTTCAGCAAGCTGAAATTCTGCAATAGAGAACGTAACGGGTTCGCCTTGCAAATTCAAGAAACCCATATTCTTACCATCTTGACCGAAAGTAACTCTCAATAGGTTTCCGGTAAATTTAATGGAGTGATAAATAGCAGGAACAATAATGTATCCATATCCATCTATGACACCCCTTTTTCCATTGTTTTCAAAGGTAGCGAGCTGCTTGTCATTGTAATTATAAATTAAATCGACTTCTTTACCATCAAAGATAATGTTCCCGTCAAAATCCATAACACCATAAAGGCCATCTTGACGAAATACGGTCGTTGTCACATCGTCATAAATTGTAAATATTGTTTGATAAATTGGCTCAACTATCCATTCACCTTTCGTGTTAATAATACCAGATTTTCCATTCATTTGAGCAGTGGTAACATCGTGTTTTGTAAAATCAGACGAAGACTCGAACCTAGCAGGAAATGCCATCTTCCCAGATCTATTAATGTATCCATATTTGTCTTTAACTTTAACTAAAGCAAGGCCATTTGCGCTGAAGTTCGATGCGTATGAAAAGGTCGGTGCGATTTCCCAGTTACCCTGCTCATTAATAAAGCCCCACTTTTTCTTGGTTTCGTGCTCAGCAGCTACTAAACCTAAACTGAATTCGTTTACGTAAATTGTGTCGTATTTTATTGGAACAATAATTTTCCCATCTGTATTTATGAAGCCGTATTTTTTTAATACTTTCACTTTAGCAAATCCATTTCGAAATGCAGCTGCGCGATCAAATTTTGGAAATACTGCCCATTCACCTCGCACATTTACATATCCCCATTTCCCATTGATACGAACTCTTGCAAGGGGGTGGCCTTTTCTTGTAAAATCTTTTGCAAGGTCAAACGTTGGACCGATTAACCATGTTCCGTTTCTATTCAAAAGTCCGTACTTTCCGCTATGCTTAATTGCGGTAGTCTTATCGTTTTCTCGAAAGCCACTACCACCTTCAAAAATCTTTCGGGTTACTGCTGTTCCCGATTGGTCTATTAATAGACACCGCCCACCGAAATCAGGGCAGTGCATTTCTATTCTCTCGTTCGATGATAACTCTCTCAGAAACTCCACCTTAGGGCCATTAGAATTTAGGGTAGGTTGAGCAACAGTGCTAGTTGTCCACAATGACAATAGTGCAAAAGCAGTTAGAACAATAGCAAGTGGAAGCTTGATTTTACAAAATAGAGAGTACATGAAATTTCCTACAATAAGGGTTTTAATAATAGTTAACTTGTAACTAATAATCCATAATCCATAATCCATAATCCATAATCCATAATCCATAATCCATAATCCATAAGCTGTAAGTACTTAATTCCGCCTGAATGCAATTATTCAAGAAAAACCTGTTCCGCTGGTGATGCCCCGATTTTGATTAGAGTAAACTTGTCGCTATGGGCTCAAAGCAGACGTCTGTACTTGAGATTAATGTGATTATGTTGCTGTGATTTTCACATTATAAGGTGAAAAGGTGCAACATTTGGTGCAACACGTTATTTTAGAGTCTTGTAATAGATTGATTTAAAAGGGGTTTTTTAATAACCCGCCCCATCCATCATCGGTTCTACCGAAAGTATTTTTGCTTTTTGTGCCATGATGGAGGTCTAGCAGATAAAATCAGCGGGTGAAATGGGGAGTTATTAAATTACTAGACTAGTTTACTGGTTTAGAGTATTCAGTGTAATATATTGATAAATAACATAAATTTTAAGAATGAAGAAAATCACATACTTTGAAGTTCTGCATCAGTGTAGAAAGTTGAATTTGCCAAGCAGATTATTTGAATTTATTTTTTGCGCGATTTTGAATGGTAGTAACGGCATTCTGAAACCCGTATGCAATTAGAAACCCAAGGGAAATTGCAGGTAAATCAACAGTCTGAGCCAGGCTGGGTAAGCCAATTAATATTTGTAAAAGTAACCATAGGATTAAACCAACCATTGCAACCCCGGCCAGTATGAACAACGGGTTTTGCCATTTTGCGGATTTATTGAATTTAGATGCAATTTTTATCAGGCTTAGGCCAATAAGGAATGCCAAAAGTATGGTTTTGTAAAATGTCAAAATCGATAAATCCTGTTGTTCACCTGAAAGTAAAACAGCAATAGAGGCGTTCTTTTGCCGATGCAAGCAAAGCGTGTTTGACGTGGCGCATTTGGGTGCTAATTTAGCGCTAACCAATTAGGAGAACTGAAATGAATTTTGCCCATACTATGATCCGCGTTGCTGATCTGGATGTCTCGCTGGACTTTTGGTGCAACAAGATGGGGCTGATTGAAACGCATCGTAAAGAAGTGCCTGCGGGTAGGTTTACTTTGGTGTTTTTGGCAGCACCAGACGATGAAGGAATCGCACTTGAAAACAAAGCACCTGAGTTAGAGCTAACTTATAATTGGGACTCTGATGAGGTTTTGGAAACAGGTCGCAGTTGGGGCCATCTGGCATATCATTATGACAATATATATGAGGCCTGTAATGACTTGATGGATAAAGGCGTTGTTATCAACCGCCCGCCGCGTGATGGACATATCGCATTTGTGAAATCCCCCGACAATATATCGGTTGAATTGATACAAAAAGGCGGACCTTTGCAACCTGTAGAACCATGGGCATCGATGGAAAATGTGGGCGATTGGTAAAAATCTATACCTTGCACTGTTTTTATTGTTGCAGGTTCAAGCTGTAAACGGTGCTGATGTTTTAAAGCATGATACAGGTGTTGTGCAAATTACGCCTGTTATTGAAAACTTATACACGCCTTGGGCAGTTGGTTTTTTACCAAACGGGGGCTTACTTATCACTGAACGTGATGGTGCGCTCATCCATTTCAAGGATGGCGTACGTCATAAAGTTAGTGGTGTGCCGCAGGTTTTCGCCAAGGGGCAGGGTGGGTTGCTGGATGTGGTTGTCGCCCGCGATTTTGCGCAAACACGCATGATTTTTCTGACATTTGCAGAACCGCATGGAAAGCGGGCTGGTAGTGCATTAGCAACGGCACGGCTTTCGAAAGATGCGTCAAAGCTAGTGGATTTGCGTGTTATTTACCGCCAGAAACACCCTTCTAATGAGACAGGGCACTTTGGGTCGCGTGTGGTAGAGGGCAGGGATGGTTGGTTATATGTAACAGTTGGCGATCGGGGCGACAGGCCAAAAGCGCAAAGCCTTGCACATCATAATGGCAAAGTAATGCGTGTTCGGCGCGACGGTGGGGGCAGTGCAATATATTCGCACGGTCATCGTAACCCGCAAGGGGCGACATTGGATTTGCAGGGGCAGTTGTGGACTGTTGAACACGGCCCCAAAGGTGGAGATGAAGTGAACAGGCCAGAGCAGAGTAAAAATTATGGTTGGCCCGTTATTTCATATGGGCGCCACTATACGGGCGGCAAAGTGGGTGAAGGCCATGTAAAAACTGGTATGGAGCAGCCCATGTATTATTGGGATCCATCTATCGCACCCTCTGGCATGATGATTTATTCAGGTAAGTTATGGCCAGAATGGAAGGGCGATATTTTTGTTGGTTCACTGAAGTTTGATCTGATCTCTCGTCTAGAACGCGACGGCAGTAAAGTTATTGCGGAAGAACGTTTATTCAGAGGGAAGTACAATCGCATCCGCGATGTTCGTGAAGCCCCAGGCGGGTCGATCTATTTTTTGGCAGCAGGTGATGGGGTGCTATACCGTATTGTGCCGCAATAAATATGCGCGCGATTAAATCCTTGCCAACGCCTGTTCCAGATCACGGATCAAATCATCGGCATCTTCAATCCCGATTGATAGGCGCAACAGGGTTGGGTCTACGGGAAAGCCATCACCAGAGACGGTTTTGCGATGTTCAATCAGGCTTTCAACACCACCAAGGGATGTTGCGGGATAGAAAACCTGACAGAAACGGGCAACATCAATGGCGGCCTGTTCGCCGTTTTTGACTAGGATCGACATCATGCCGCCGAACTGCCCGCCGGTTTGACGTTTGGCAATGGCGTGCCCCTTATGGGATGGTAAGCCTGGGTAAAGTACTGCGGTTAATTTTGGGTGGCCTTCGAAATGGTTTGCGATGGCCAGTGCATTTTTGGTGGCTTTTTCCACGCGTAGGAACAGTGTGCGCATACCGCGTATTAGCAACCACGCATCAAACGAATGTAGCACGGTGCCTTGCAGGTTTCTGACAGTCCAGATGTCATCCCAATATTGCCCGACCTCTCGTACCGACAAAACCCCTGCGGTGATGTCGGAGTGGCCGTTTAGGTATTTGGTGGCGGAATGAAAAGATATGTCTGCCCCCAGATCAAGTGCGCGTGTGACACAAGGTGGTGTGCCTGTGCAATCTGTTACCAGCTTGGCACCAGCATCATGTGCAATTTTTGCGGCCGCAGATATATCGGTGACTTCCCAGTCTGGATTGTTAGGGGACTCTACCCAAACCAGTTGGGTTTCACCCTTGCGAACTACGGCGGCCATTTCATCAAGATTACTCGCAGAGTAATAACTTACTTCCAGTCTATTGCGGGCGTGGTACATTTTGAATTGGTTTAAAACACCGTGGTACATTACTTTGGGTACAACCACATGCGCACCTGAGGGTAGGTGTTCTATCACCGCGTTTGCGGCTGACATGCCAGAGGCGAACAGCATGGTTTCACTTGCATCTTCAAGGTCTGCGATAATTGCTTCGGCATGTGCAGTGGTCTGGTTGCCGTCTCGGCGATACCCATAGGGCTTTTCAACTTCGTAATTTTCATTGCGGGCGTATGTGGCCGCAGGCTGAATAGGGGGAACAACTGCCCCTGTTTCAGTGTCTCTAAAGTGTAAAGCTTGTGCCAATCGGGTTGCAGGTGACAGTTTTTGATTGGTGGTGGATTTTGTCATGGGTCAGACGCCCCTATAAGGCTCTACATATTGCAACGCCATATCCCAAGGAAAGAATATCCATGTGTCTTGACTGACTTCGGTAATAAATGTGTCGACCATATCGCGGCCTTCGGGTTTGGCGTAGACAGTAGCGAAATGGGCGTTTGGATATAGCTCACGCACCAGACGCAGGGTTTTGCCACTATCGACCAGGTCGTCAATAATTAAGATACCTGTGCCGTCACCAATGATGCCAGCATCAGGTGCTTTTAGAACTTCAGCTTCGGATTGATCTTGGTGACTGTATGATTTCACGCTGACAGTATCGACTGTACGCACATCCAGTTCGCGTGCGATAATCATTGCAGGGGCCATGCCGCCACGTGTGATTGCCACAATGGCTTTCCATGACCCGTCATGGGGGCCCTTGCCATCAAGACGCCACGCCAAAGCGCGGCTGTCTCGGTGAATTTGATCCCAGCTAATGTGAAAGCCTTTTTCGTGGGGTAAGCGTTCGGTCATTATTTACGTCCTGTTGCAACATCTATATCGGGTGCGTCTTCGGCTTTCATACCAACCACGTGATAACCTGCATCTACGTGTAGGTTTTCACCTGTTACGCCTGATGCAAGGTCTGACAAAAGATACAGGGCAGATTTACCCACATCATCCGTGGTGACATTGCGGCGAAGCGGTGAGTTTAATTCGTTCCATTTCAGGATATACCGAAAATCGCCTATGCCAGATGCAGCCAAAGTTTTGATTGGGCCAGCGGATAGAGCGTTTACGCGAATGTTTTTTGGCCCTAAATCCATCGCCATATATTTAACAGAAGCTTCAAGACCTGCTTTGGCTATCCCCATGACGTTGTAATGCGGCATGACCATTTCAGCACCATAATATGTAAGCGTTAAAAGGGAACCGCCATTTGGCATCATTTTTTCGGCGCGCTGGGTAACTGCAGTAAATGAATAGACTGAAATATCCATCGTCATGCGAAAGTTTGCAGCTGATGTATCTACATATCTGCCGCGAAGTTCGTTTTTATCGGAAAAACCTATTGCGTGGACAACAAAATCAAGAGAGCCCCATTTTTCTTTCAAGGTATCAAATAATGTATCGATTGAGTCAGGGTTCGTGACATCGCATTCCAACACAATATCGCAATCAATACTTTCGGCCAGCGGGCGTACCCGTTTGCCTAAAGCTTCACCTTGATATGAGAATGCCATCTCCGCACCTTGCGCAGCACATGCCCGTGCAATTCCCCAAGCAATAGACTTATCATTGGCGACCCCCATAATTAATCCACGTTTGCCAGCCATAATTCCTTGCGACATTGGTTTTCCTATCCCCAGTATTTCCCCTGTTGTTTACGATAACGTCAGGTAAGCTACAAGACTAGGAAAATAGTTAGTGGAAGTTCATTTAAGAGGCTTGAAGCTGAAACGTAAAAGTCTAGGTTACCATCCTGACAAGTAGGAGAAGTTGTTATGTCTGATAGAACCGGGATATTTGCTGGAGATGATCCGTTTGAGATAGCGCGCAACTGGTTGGCCGAGGCGCAAGCCGTAGAGGTTAATGACCCGACTGCAATGGCGCTTTCAACGGTAGATGCGGATGGAATGCCGAATGCGCGGATGGTTTTATTAAAAGATATAGAGGATGATGCGTTTGTTTTTTATACGAATTATGGCAGCGTAAAGGCGCAAGAGTTGGATGCGACGGGTAAAGCTGCATTTGTTTTGCACTGGAAATCTTTACGTCGCCAAATTCGGGTGCGCGGTTTGGTTAGCAAGGTTGATGGGGCCGAGGCTGATGCTTATTTTAAGTCGCGAGATTTGGGCAGTCGCATTGGTGCTTATGCAAGCAGGCAATCCGAAGTGCTTGATAAAAAAACAACTTTGGTGAAACGGGTTGCGAAGTATACTGCGAAATTGGGTGTGAATCCCCCGCGCCCTGAATTTTGGGGCGGGTTTCGAATCAAACCAGTGGAAATTGAGTTTTGGGCTGATGGCGCATTTCGCTTACATGACCGCTTTAGGTGGACGCTTGACGTTAACGTAAAGACCTACACAAAAGTTAGACTCAACCCTTGATTGCGGCTATATATAAGGTAGAGTTACTTGCGAATGTATTTAAGGACAAAATGTCACTAAAATAATAGTAGGACATGTAAATGTTGATTTTTTATCTTTAATTTACTTAAATTCGTTGTCTTTTTTTGTGCAACAAATAAGATATGACTGGGTGGTAAAGTGAATGCAGAAGAAAACAGGTACAGTAAAGTGGTTTGATGCCGCAAAAGGATTTGGTTTCGTTGTAGATGAAGACGGCGGCCAAGATATTCTTTTGCACGCAAATGTTTTGCGTAACTATGGCCACAGTTCGGTGACAGAAGGTACTAAAATAGAAATTATGGTTGTTGCATCGGACAGAGGGCAACAAGCAACCGAAATAGTGCATATGGAGCAATCCGTAAGTGAGCCAGACGCCGCATTGCGTGGATTGGAAGAGGCAGGGATTGACCTGTCAACATTGTCAGAGCATTCTGACTTAATTCCAGCGCGTGTTAAGTGGTTTGACAAGGTGAAAGGTTTTGGGTTTCTAAATGTATTTGAAAGCACAGAGGATATATTCGTCCATGCAGAAGTTTTGCGTGGCTATGGGTTTTCTGAATTTCAACAAGGCGAAGCGGTTAGTATCAGAACTGCAACTGGGCCGCGCGGCAAACTTGCGATTGAAATACGATCGTGGGATTTTGCAGCAGAAAACAAAACATAGCTTTTTAATATTATCAGTATTGGCGTTATCTGCGGGTCAGGCAATGGCCGTGTGTTCTTATGACCACATTCAGGTAAAGACGGTAAACAACAATATCGCGGCATTTACTATTGAGGTTGCAAGCACAAATAAAACCAGATCAAAAGGCTTGATGCAGCGTGATTCCATGCCAAAATTTTCGGGAATGCTATTTGTATATAATGCGCCTCAAAAAGTAAGCTTTTGGATGCGTAACACGCTTATTCCGCTTGATATGATTTTTGCAGATGAAACAGGGGCTGTTGTTAAAGTACACAGTAATGCGATACCGTTGGATGAGACGCCTATTTTCGGGGGCAATGCAATTTTCGCAGTTCTGGAAATAAACGGTGGCATGGCCGAAAAAATGAGCATCGGCTCTGGGGCAATGTTGCAGCATCAGTCTTTTTCACAAGAAACCGCAGCTTGGCCGTGTAAAAATTAATTTTGATGTCACTTTAGGCTTTTCATTTGTTCACAACCAATTTAAACCCCGCGACAGTCGGGGCGTGGCGCAGTCTGGTAGCGCACTTGTTTTGGGTACAAGGGGTCGTTGGTTCGAATCCAGCCGTCCCGACCATTTTTAAAATGTTATCGTTTTGTGTACTGATTTGGGATGTGCAAAGCACAGCCTTTGTTGGGGGTATATTTGACCTAAGGTAACTTTTCGCGCGAAAGAATATTTACATCTTTTTGTGTATCAAATCTTTGGATTATTAAGATACAGATTCGCACCTTATGCAAAGTTGTCTTTGGGATCACCTGACGGACATAAGAAAGGTAATAACACGTTTTATAATTTGGTTTTTTTATGGAATCGGTCGGTTTTACGGTTCGGCACTTTTTTGCCTGAAATTAGCCACATTTCCGCCCCACTTTGTTCTGGCTCTGTATTAATTTTTATAGGTCAACATCTAAATCTGTCAAATTTGATAATATTTACGTTGACCTGTGGTGGTCACATAGTACAACTTGTGCAAGTCGATACATAGCCCACTACATGTAGTAGGGGATGGGCAGGGGCGGCGTTAAAAAAAGTTGGAACTAGGCACGCCAAAATTATTGGTGAAGCATAAAGTATCCTGAATGATAGGGGCTAATATGAAGATTGATCGTCGTTTTACCGACTCCAAAGAAGATGCATATTCAAGCATCGAATTCCATAAAACTACTTCAGAGATTCGCAATCCAGATGGCACGGTGGTGTTCTCATTGGAAAATGTTGAAGTACCTAAAAGTTGGTCACAAGTGGCTGCGGATGTTATTGCGCAAAAATACTTCCGTAAAGCAGGTGTTCCAGCCGCATTAAAGCGGGTAGCGGAAAAGGGTGTTCCAGAATTTTTATGGCGGTCAACACCAGACACGGACGCACAGGTAAAACAAGGCGAGACATATTCAGGTGAAACCTCTTCCAAGCAAGTATTTGACCGTCTAGCGGGCACGTGGGCCTATTGGGGCTGGAAAGGCGGCATGTTTGACACCGAGGCTGACGCGAAAGCTTATTTTGATGAGATGCGCTTCATGCTGGCCAATCAAATGGCGGCACCCAACTCACCACAATGGTTTAACACTGGCCTGCATTGGGCCTATGGTATTGAAGGCCCGTCACAAGGGCACCACTATGTTGATTTTAAAACGGGCAAGCTGACGCAATCGGTTAATTCCTATGAACATCCCCAACCACATGCTTGTTTCATCCAATCCGTAGCGGACGATTTAGTGAATGAAGGTGGCATTATGGATCTTTGGGTACGAGAGGCGCGTTTGTTCAAATACGGGTCTGGTACCGGTACTAACTTTTCATCATTGCGCGGCGCAAATGAGTCATTGGGCGGGGGCGGTAAATCCTCTGGTCTGATGTCATTTTTGAAAATCGGCGACCGTGCAGCGGGTGCTATTAAATCAGGCGGCACAACACGCAGGGCTGCCAAGATGGTGATCTGCGATATGGATCACCCTGATGTTGAAGAATTTATCACTTGGAAGGTGAAAGAAGAGCAAAAAGTGGCGTCACTGGTTGCTGGCTCTAAAATGCACGAGCAAAAGCTGAATAAGATATTTGCGGCAATCCGCGCATGGGACGGCACAGAACTGGACGCGTTTGACCCGAAGAAAAACGCGGGCCTGAAGGCGGCGATCCGTTCTGCTAAGAAAACCATGATCCCCGAAACATACGTGAACCGTGTGCTGCAATATGCCAAACAGGGCTACAGCAGCATCGAGTTCCCGACATATGACACAGACTGGGATTCAGATGCATATCTGACGGTTGCAGGACAGAATTCGAACAATTCGGTTCGGGTAACAGATGCGTTTTTGAAAGCCGTGAAGAATGATGAACCTTGGGAATTGATCCGTCGTACTGATGGTGAGGTTGCTAAAACCGTACAAGCCCGCGACCTGTGGGAAGAAGTGGGGCATGCCGCTTGGGCCTGTGCCGATCCTGGTGTGCAGTATCACGATACTATCAACGCATGGCACACTTGCCCAGAAGATGGTGCAATCCGTGGATCAAATCCGTGCTCGGAATATATGTTCCTAGACGATACGGCCTGTAACCTTGCATCCATGAACCTGTTGAAGTTCTATAAGGATGCGAAATTCCAATCAGATGATTATATCCATGCGACCCGTTTGTGGACGATGACACTGGAAATTTCCGTGCTGATGGCGCAATTCCCATCCAAGGAAATTGCACAGCGATCATATGAGTTCCGCACATTGGGTCTGGGCTATGCAAACATTGGCGGATTGCTGATGAACATGGGCTACTCTTACGACAGTGACGAAGGTCGCGCACTTTGTGGTGCGATTACCGCGATCATGACGGGCACGTCCTATGCGACAAGCGCCTTGATGGCGAAAGAACTGGGGCCGTTTCCGGGGCATGCGAAAAATGCCGAACACATGTTGCGCGTGATGCGCAATCACCGCCGTGCGGCATATGCAAAAACCAAAGGCTATGAGGGTCTGGACGTGAAGCCTGTGCCTTTGGATCATGCAAACTGTCCGGACCAAGATCTGATTGCCCTGTCCAAATTCGCTTGGGATGATGCGGTCAAATTGGGCGAAAAACATGGCTACCGTAACGCGCAAGTATCCGTAATTGCACCAACTGGCACTATTGGTCTGGTGATGGATTGTGACACGACAGGTATCGAGCCTGACTTTGCATTGGTGAAGTTCAAGAAACTAGCGGGTGGCGGTTACTTCAAGATCATCAACCAGTCTGTGCCTGCTGCGTTGAAAATGCTGGGCTATTCATCATCCGAGGGAGAAGAGATTATTTCTTATGCGGTTGGTCACGGCTCGATGGGCAATGCGCCTAGTATTAATCATACAAGTTTGACAGGCCACGGTTTTGGCAAAGACGAGTTGGATAAGATCGAAGCAGCTTTGCCGACAGCGTTTGATATTCGGTTTGTATTCAACCAGTGGACGCTGGGCGAAGAGTTTTGCAAAGGCACTTTGGGCATTCCCGAAGCACAGCTGAACGACCCTACGTTTGATTTGCTGTCACATCTTGGCTTTAGCAAAAAGCAAGTGGAAGCGGCGAATAATCACGTATGTGGAACCATGTCGCTTGAAGGTGCGCCGCATCTGAAAGAAGAGCATTACAATGTGTTTGATTGCGCCAATGCATGTGGCCGTATCGGTACAAGATACTTATCAGTGAAAAGCCACATCACAATGATGGCGGCAGCACAGTCGTTCATATCGGGTGCAATTTCCAAGACGGTGAACATGGCTAATGACGCGACGATCGAGGATTGTCAGGCGGCATATGAATTATCATGGTCGCTTGGTGTGAAAGCTAATGCGCTTTACCGTGATGGTTCCAAACTGTCACAACCACTGGCATCGGCCTTGATCGAAGATGACGACGAAGATCTGGATGAGGTTCTGTCGGAAGCACCGGCAGGGGAACGCGCGACTATTCTGGCCGAGAAAATCGTTGAAAAGATTATCATCAAGGAAGTGAACCGCCGTTCGCGTGATAAGCTGCCAGAACGTCGTAAAGGTTATACGCAAAAAGCAGTTGTCGGTGGCCATAAGGTATATCTGCGCACGGGCGAATACGAAGACGGTTCTATCGGTGAGATTTTCATCGATATGCACAAAGAAGGTGCGGGTTTCCGCGCGATGATGAACAATTTCGCCATCGCAATATCCGTGGGCTTACAATACGGCGTGCCATTGGAAGAGTTCGTGGATGCGTTTACATTCACCCGCTTTGATCCAGCTGGTATGGTGCAAGGCAATGACAGCATTAAAAATGCGACTTCAGTTCTGGATTATATTTTCCGTGAACTGGCTGTGTCTTATCTGGATCGTTCCGATCTGGCCCATGTCAAACCCACAGGTGAGACATTCGATGAATTGGGTCGTGGTGTTGAAGAAGGCAAAAGCAATATTACGCCTGCAACTGACGATGCGGTAGCGATGCTGCGCCAAGTGGTATCACCTGGTTATCACCGCAACCGTATGCCCCAACAAGAACTGACAGTTTTGCAAGGCGGGATGAGTAACCTGTTTGGCGGTGCGCAACAGACTGTTGGGGCAGCTGAAGCGGTTGCAACGGCTACGGCAAAAGTGGCAGCCCCGATTACTAAAATGGATGATCGTTTGAAAGCCAAAATGCAAGGCTATGAGGGCGACGCTTGTGGCGATTGCGGCAACTATACGTTGGTACGCAACGGTACATGTATGAAATGCAACACCTGTGGGGCGACCAGCGGGTGTAGTTAAGGAATAGGGGCGCGCGGCTTCGGTCGCCGTCCCGACGATTTCAGGCCGCAGGCAAAAACTTGAGCGGTTAACAATAGAGCCTGAATATCAAACTGGGGGGATTTATCCCTCCTCTTTTTTTGCCGAAATGATAAGCCAAACAAAAAGAGCAAGGCATATGCCTGCCAGACCGTAAGTGCTGATCGATAAACCAAGTGTTTCGGTGGCTAAGCCAATGGTAAAGGCACCCACGGCAGAGGCACCAGTCGCTATAACAATCCAAATTGACATAACGCGCCCGCGCATATCATCGGGTAGATCCGCTTGAATAGCGGATTGCAGGCTGACGCCCAAATAGGTGCTTGCGAAACCCAGTATAGCGGCCGCACCAAGGGTGATATTCCAAACATCTGAATTGCCAAATAAAGCCACGCAAAGGATGCCAAGAACCATGATGATACTTGCGGGTATAGACAGTGTTTTTGCAGGGTGTGCAGTGCCAAATGCTTTTAATAAGGCTGAAAAAACCGCCCCTGCACCTACGGCTGAACCAAGTTGGCCCAACCCGATTGCCCCTTTGTTATAAAGCCCATCTGCCACGACGGGTAAAATTTCAGTTGTTCCCCTGACCGACAAAGCCATAAGGGCTGTCATTAGCAAAACCAGCCGCAGTTCAGGGCGATGCCACAGATACTGGATGCCATTTTTCAAGGCGGTCAAGAACGGTTCTTTAATTTTAGCGCGTAGTGGTGTGCGTGGCCGCAAAAACGGAATAACCATTAGGCTGGGCAGGTAAAACAGCAGTGAAATTACCATAGCGGTTGTGATGCCAAATTGCTCAATAATTATCCCACCTATGGCAGGGCTTATCATTCGTGCAGTGTTGAAGTTAAGGGCAGCAAGGGCCACGACCGAACCCACATGCTGTGGTTCAACCAAACGGGGTGCAAGCGACATACGAACAGGATGATGGGCGGATGAGGCGACACCAATGGCTATGGCAATAAGCGATAAATAATTCGGATTTAACTGGCCTGACAGGTGGATGGCCAATAAGGCAGCGATGCAGATAATCATTGATGTATTTGTCATGAACACGGCCAATTTGATATTGGCGCGATCAACCAAAACCCCAAAGAAAGGCCCAGTTAGAAAGGTAGGCACTAAAGAAAGTGCAGCAACTAAGCCCACAAAGCTTGCAGATTGGGTCAGGTTCCATGCCAGCCAGCCGATCAAGATGCGCATAACCCACAGACCGTTGACGGCAAACAACCCACCTAAGAAGTATAAACGAAAGCTGGGGGATTTTAGGGCAACAAGGTTCATCAACTATCAGTGACGTTGTTTTTCAAGAATGGCAATGCGTACATGTCTTGCGCGGGGTTTAGATTTATGGCTAAGCTGAACCAGTCTTGGTCACTAGGAGTGTATGCAATGAAAAAACCTATCGAAACGACAACAATAGGGGCATTTCCAAAGCCCAGTTATGTGCCTGTTCGGGACTGGTTTGATGCAGCACGTGAACAGGGTGGTATGAATACGGCACAAACAACGCTGGATTACACAGCGGATGTGGAAAAAAACAAAGACAGTCACGAAGCGCTGTTTATTCGGGCTGCAAAAGAGGTAATTGATATTCAGCTGCGCGCTGGGATTAGCATCCCCACCGACGGTGAAGTGCGCCGCGAGAATTACATTCACTATCATTGCCGCCATTTGGAAGGGTTTGATTTTGAAACACTTGAACATCGAGTTTTACGCGATGGGGCCTATGAAACCGATTTACCAGCGATAAGGCAGGCAATCCGTCATTCGGATAAAGCCTATAGCCCACATGATTATCTTGCCAGCCAAAGTGTAAGTGCAAAGCCTGTAAAATTTACCTTACCCGGCCCGTTGACGATAATGGATACAACGGCGGATTGTTTTTACAATGACCGCCCTAAACTTAATGCGGCATTGGCGGAAACTGTGAACAAAGAGATATTGGCACTGGTGGATGCGGGTTGCCAATATATTCAGGTTGATGAGCCTTTGTTTGCCCGCGAAGTAAATGATGCGTTGGATTTCGGAATGGAAGGTTTAGAGCGGTGTTTTCATGGGGTGCCAAAATCTGTAACACGCGTAGTGCATATGTGTTGTGGGTACCCCGATCATTTGGATGATGATGAATACAAAAAAGCAGATCCAGACAGTTATCACAGGCTTAGTCAGGCGGTTGATGCGGCTAATTTCGATCAGGTGTCGATTGAAGATAAACATTGCTGTAACTCGTTAGATTTACTGGATAAATTTCCAACGAAAACCGTGATTTTCGGGACTGTTGCGATTGCAAGCAGCCGTGTGGAAACGGTTGACGAGGTTATGGCGCGGTTGCAAGACGTACTTGAACATATTGACCGCGACCGTTTGGTTGTTGCCCCTGATTGCGGACTTGGATTGTTATCTGCAGAGTTGGCCGAACAAAAGTTACGGATCATGTGTCAGGCTGCTAAACAAATTTAGCTGTTACTTTTTGGTTTGTTACGGGACTTGTAAATTTCCATCACAGCGGTGAAATCTAAACCAGAAAGCCCTGCGGCTTTGGCTTCTTGCTGAAAAGTGTAGGCGTTCTGAATGCTTGGCATGGTGGCCCCAACATCAGTGCCTGCGTCAAGCATCATACGTGTATTTTCAACCGCCTGATAAACGGATGCCTGAACGGATGTGTAATCTTCATTGATAATCATCGGTAATTTCATGCGCATCACATTGTTATTCATTGGGCCCGCTTCAAGGATGCCTTGAAATTGTTCCAGATCCAGCCCACATAATCTGGCAAAATTTGTTGCTTCAAACAACCCACTCATAAGACCGCTAAGATATGTATTTACGGCAAGTTTCATTTGCATCGCACTAGGAACCGGGCCGCAATAGGTTGATGATTTTATCATCGGTTCGATTATATCTTTGATAGATTTGATCGTATCTGCATCACCTGCAAACATCGCGGCAAGTTCACCGTTTTCTGCTGGAATGCGTGACCCCGACACGGGAACTTCGGCATAATGGCCCCCAGCGTTTTGAATATCAGCTTCTAGGCCTTTGGAATATTCGGGCGGTGTTGTGCCCATTTGAATAAGTGTATGGCCCTTGCAAAGCTGGGTAAATTGATCTGTGTTACGTTCTAAAACGACATCTATAACTTCAGAGTTCGCCAACATCAGGATAACAGTCTGACAGCGTTGAAACAGATCGGAAACATTATCTGCAATAATCGCGTTGGTATTTTTAAAAGGGTCGGTGCTGGCAGGGCTTCGTGACCACATCACCAGCGGAGTTTGGGCTGCTATCAGGCGCGTTGCCATTGGTGCACCCATAGAGCCTATCCCGATGAAACCTATGGGTTTTGTCATAGTCTTTCTTTCTTTATGTTCCGCAAAACGTCTGTTGCACGACTTCTTCGGCCTGTGGTGCTTGCTCATACTCTTCTGCACCAGATTGTTGTTCAAACGGGTTTTTCAAAACCTCAATCAAGCGATGCATCGGTTCATAGTTTCCTTTTTGACCTGCTAGTATAGCTTCCTCAACACGGTGGTTGCGTGGGATGTATATGGGGTTTGCGGTACGTATCAATGCTTGGCTGTCTTTGGCGGTAATACCGCTGTCATCCCTAGCCGTTTGCCATAATTCCAGCCATGCTTCAGCGACTGAGGTCTGTTTAAACAGGGCCGAAAACTTTGCACGACCGCCATCTTGATCCAACCTGCGAAGATGTGAAAAGAACAAGGTAAAATCAGTTTCTTCTTCTGTCATTGTCTTAAAAGTTGTTTCCAAAATAGCGGCATTTGGGGCAGGCAGGCCCAGTTTTTGGGAAAATGCGGTTTGAAAATGGTTGTTGAAGCTTGTGCCGAAGCTATCCAGTACTGATTGTATTTCCTTAACCGAGGCATCTTCATCAGCACCCCAAATAGGCGATAAAGCTTCACCCAACCGCATCAGGTTCCAGTGTGCCATTTGGGGCTGTCGCCCCCATGCGTAGCGGCCCTTTTGGTCGATAGAGCTGAAAACTTTCAATGGATTGAAATCGTCCATGAAGGCACAGGGGCCGTAGTCTATGGTTTCGCCTGCAATCTGGCAATTATCGGTGTTCATCACCCCGTGGATAAAGCCGAATTTCATCCACAGTGCGGTCAGTTTGGCGTGCCGCTTTATGATGGCGGTGTAAAATGCCTGAACGGGATTTTCGGCTTTTAGCGCATCGGGGTAATGGCGTTGGATCCCGTAATCTGTCAAGGTTTGCAGGGCTTTTTTGTCATTGTTAGCGTAGAAATACTGGAATGTGCCAACGCGGATGTGTGAGCTTGCAACCCGGGTTAAAATTGCGCCCGGCAGGCGTGTTTCGCGTATAACATTTTCGCCTGTTGTTACGGCTGCCAAGGCACGCGTGGTGGGTATGCCAAGAACGTGCATGGCTTCGGATACGATATATTCGCGGATCACGGGGCCAACGGCAGATTTACCATCGCCGCCACGTGAGTAGGGGGTGCGGCCTGAGCCTTTTAGCTGAATGTCGTAGCCTGAAACTTCGCCTAAAAGCAAAGCACGCCCATCACCCAAGCGTGCAGACCAACCGCCAAATTGGTGGCCTGCATAAACCATTGCTAACGGATCGGCGCCTTGGGGCGGATTGTGGCCTGAAAACATTGCAAGCCCAGCTTCAGAGTTCAGAAATTCAGGGTCAATACCCAATTCTGTGGCTAATCCGCTGTTGGCGATAATCAACTTTGGATCGGGGGCAGGATCAGCCTGTTGTTTGGTATAAAACTGATCTGGCAAGGCTGCATAACTGTTGTTGAATGTGATCGCGTTCAAGTGACTTTCCCTTGCGTTAGCTTCTTAATCTAAATCAATCACGCTTTGTACAAATATACGTCTATTTAATGGCATTTACAGCCCACATGATATTAGATTATAGTTGAACTTAGGGTGCTTTTGGTTAGAAAGCTACCAAGCATTATTGATAGGAGAGTACAATGGCGCTAACGGCAAATGACAGAGTATTAACAGAAAGCTTCTGGGCAGCAGAAGGTAATGCGTTACTGATCAAAAGGATTGTTCTGGTAGTGGCAGGCATTCTAGCTTTGGCAGTTGCTGCCAAGATTAAACTACCTATCCCACCATCACCCGTACCTGTAACAATGGGTACTTTCGCAGTTTTAACCATTGGTGCCGCATACGGCCCACGTTTAGGATTGATTACAATCTTTGGTTATATGTTGATCGGCGCACTTGGTTTTGACGTTTTCGCAAGTTCATCGGCTGAAAAATACGGCCTGACATATATGATGGGTGGCACAGGCGGTTATTTGGTTGGTTACGTTCTGGCGACATTGGCTATGGGTTATTTTGCACGCATCGGTTGGGATCGCAGTATCTTTAAAATGGGCGCGTCCATGCTAGTCGGCAACGCGTTGATTTATATTCCTGGTATCTTGTGGTTGGCATATCTGTACACATGGGAAAAACCAATTTTGGAATGGGGTCTGACACCGTTTTTAATCGGCGACGGCATGAAGCTGGCACTGGCCGCTTTGATCGTCCCTGCTTTGTGGAAGATGATCGGGTCTGCACGGACTTGAGATTGATTAATACGAAGATAAGGGGTGCCAGTTTAGGCACCCTTTTTTATGTAATATAGACGAATAGAGGTTGTTATGACATTTCCCAACACGTTCCTAGAAAAAGAAGTTATGTCGGAGCTGGCGGCAAAAATGCTGTTGGAAATCGGAGCGGTGAACTTTCGCGCGGATGAGCCATATACATTTGCGTCTGGTCTTGCTTCACCTGTTTATATTGATTGCCGCAAGCTAATCTCATACCCGCGTATTCGATCCGCCTTGATGGATTTTGCGGTGGCAACCTTGTACCGCGATGTAGGGTTTGAACAGTTTGATGCGGCCGCCGGTGGTGAAACTGCGGGCATTCCGTTTGCTGCGTGGATTGCAGATCGGATGAATTTACCGATGCAATATGTGCGCAAAAAGCCAAAGGGCTACGGGCGTGACGCCCAAATCGAAGGTGATATATCTGAAGGCCAACGGGTCTTGTTGGTGGAAGATCTGACAACCGATGGCGGTTCTAAGTTGATGTTTGCAGAAGCCATACGACGTGCAGGAGCGCATTGCGACCACACGCTAGTGGTATTCTATTATGACATCTTTAAAAACACCCATGAGATGTTGGCAGAAAACGGGTTGAAGCTGCATTATCTTGTCACGTGGTGGGACGTATTAAAAGTGGCGCGCACACAGGGTAATTTTGATGAAAAAACGCTGGATCAGGTGGAATCGTTCCTGAATGGGCCGCTGGAATGGTCAAAGGCCAATGGCGGAATTTATGAATTGCCCAAGGCTAAATAACCTTTGATAAGTTGCTGTTGAGTTGTACATAAAAGGATTTTTCTGATGTCACACTGGCCTGACGATTTTACTGTTCAAGGGGCACATGTTTTGGTGGTGCCGCTGTGTAAAGACCATGAAAGTGATTTGAAAGAAGCTGCCGCTGATGGAGAATTGCACCGTTTATGGTATACAACAATTCCCACGCCTGATGGGGTGGGTGCGGAAATTGAGCGACGTTTGGCTTTGCGCGATAGCGGCACAATGCTGCCTTTTGCGATCATTGATAAGGCCAGGGGACAGGCGGTTGGCATGACAACTTATATGAATATTGATGCAGGCAATAAACGGGTTGAAATTGGATCAACGTGGTACCGCAAAGCTGTGCAGCGCGGGCCGTTGAATACGGAATGCAAGCTTCTGTTATTGCAGTATGCGTTTGAAACACTGGGCTGCATTGCAGTGGAATTCCGTACACATTTTATGAACCATCAAAGCCGTAGTGGTATTGAACGGTTGGGTGCAAAACTGGATGGTATATTACGGTCGCATAGTGTGGCTGATAATGGCACGCTGCGTGATACGGCTGTGTATTCGATCATTGCATCTGAATGGCCTACTGTGAAAGCGCATTTAACGTGGCAGATGGAAAAGCCTCGTTAAAGGCTTATGATGAATTGTCTGAACCGTTGCGTTCTTATACTGTTGATCGTGTTTAACATGTGTTATACTGCCAAAAAATAATAATAAAAACATAGGAGCGTAGGCAGTGCGTTTCAGTCTATTTTGTACATTAAGTGTTCTATTAGTGGCATGTGGTGGCTCTAAACCACCTGTGTCTGAGGCTGTTGTGACACCAACTGTTGTCGCGAAACCGAAGATAAGTGTCTCTACGATAAATGTTAAGTTTGGCGATACCGATCGGTATGACTGGGAAGGTCGGCGACCTTGGTCTTATCCGATCCACGGGATAGACGTATCTAAGTTTCAGGGCGACATTGATTGGGAAACTGCGCGAGAATCCGGTGTTAATTTTGCCTTTATAAAAGCCACAGAGGGTGGCGATCACTTGGATGAAAAATTTGCAGAGAACTGGCAAGCGGCAGGGGATGCGAATGTGTTACGCGGGGCGTATCATTTTTATTATTTCTGTCGAACAGCATCAGAACAAGCACAGTGGTTTATTCAAAATGTTCCCAAAGATGCCAAAGCTTTGCCGCCTGTTTTGGATATGGAATGGAACCATCAATCACGCAACTGTCGTTACAAACCAACGCCTGCAAAAATCCGCCATGAAATACGGGTATATTTGGATACGGTCACAGCGCATTATGGTAAACGCCCGCTAATTTACGTAACGCCTGATTTTTATGATGAGAATAAATTGTCGAGAATTAACGGTTATCAGTTCTGGTTGCGATCAGTGGCAAATCACCCTTCACAAATTTACCGTGGGCAGGAATGGGCGTTTTGGCAATATACAGGCACTGGTGAGGTGCCAGGTATTGAGGGAAATGTGGATTTAAACACATTTTCAGGCTCGGTTTCTGACTGGCAAACATGGGCCAGTCACTATACCCAGTGACTTTGTTTTTTTTAAGAACCTACGTTATTTCAGCCCACTACAGTCAGGCGTTGTGACCCTAAGTTTTCAACTGTGAGTTCTACAATATCGCCGTCTTGCAAAAACTGGGGTGTAGGTTTTTTACCCGCCCCAACCCCTTCTGGGGTACCTGTAGCGATGATGTCGCCCACGCGCAGTGTGAAATATTGGCTCATTGCGCTGATAATTTGGGCTACGGTAAATATCATGTCAGATGTGTTGGAATTTTGTTGCACCTCACCATTTACGGAACAGGACAGGTTCAGGTTTTGCGGGTCTGCAATTTCATCCGGTGTTACCAGATAAGGCCCAACAGGGCCGAATGTGGGTGCTGATTTGCCTTTAACCCACTGACCGCCTCGATTTTTTTGAAATTCACGTTCGGATACATCATTAATGGTGCAAAAAGCCGATATATAATCCAGCGCATCTGCTTCTGAAACGTATGAAGCTTCTTTGCCAATGACCACACCCAACTCTACTTCCCAATCTAGATGAGTTGACCCTTGCGGGGTTTTGATGGTGTCATACGGGCCGCTAAGGGCAGAGGTGGCTTTGTTAAAAATCAGTGGTTCTGGTGGCAATGTTGAGCCAGTTTCTGCTGCATGTTTGGCGTAGTTCAGGCCAATACAAAAGAAATTAGGCACGTCTGCCAATGCGCAGCCAATGCGTGGATTACCTTCGACGATGGGTAAGCTATTGATGTTGATGGATTTTAGATATTGCAAGGCAGATATAGCAACGGTTCCGCCTGAAAAGTCATCTGTATGGTTAGACAGATCACGAATGTTGCCTGTATCATCCAGACACCCCGGTTTTTCATGCCCTTTTGGCCCGTATCGTAGAAATTTCATTAGTACGCTCCTATGGAGTTTTGAAGTGTTTGGATAGTTTCAATCCTTGACCTTGGTAGTTAGAATTCAGGTCCGCCCCGTAAAGAATATCTGGTACTTCGGCCATATATTCATAAACCAAACGCCCAACAGATTGGCCGTGTTCTAAGGCAAAGGGGGCCTCATGGCAGCGCACTTCCAACACGCCGCGTGATCCTTTGCCACCCGCACTTGCATTGCCAAAACCGGGATCAAAGAAACCTGCATAATGTACCCGAAATTCACCGACCATTGCCAAATAAGGGGCCATTTCGGCGGCGCAATTAGGCGGGATGTGAACCGCTTCACGACTGACCAGAATGTAGAACGCACCTGGATCAAGAATGATACGGCCGTTTTCGACGATAACAGGTGCCCAGTATTCGGATGGGTCGTAGTGGTTAATAAGATCAAGGTCGATCAGACCAGTATGCGGTTTGGCACGATATCCAACAAGTCCGTTTGGAAGGTCAAGATCAACCGAAAAGCCTAAACCTTGGTCGATTTGCGCAGGCCCGTCGACAAGCCCGATGTCATCATGCAGCACTTGCAGCCATTCGTCGTTCAATATGGTTTGGCCGCGCCTGAAACGAGTTTGGTTCAAGCGCATTCCTGGGCGTACCAATACAGAAAACGAACGCGGGCTTATCTCTGCATAAAGCGGCCCTGAGTAGCCTGCTTCAATGCGATCAAACTCAATACCATTGTCGGTAATAAGGCGCGTAAACAGATCGACGCGCCCTGTTGAACTTTTTGCGTTGGCTACGGCATTAACGTCATGGGGCAGGTTCAGGCTTTCCATTAAAGGTACGACATATACGCAGCCTTTTTCCAAAACCGCACCTTGAGTAAGGTCGATTTTGTGCATTTCAAATTCGCGCAAGCGTGCCGATACAGTATTGTTTGCACCCGCCAGAAAAGATGCGCGCACACGATATGCAATATTTCCCAATCGCAGATCAAGGCTTGCTGGTTGAATTTGCCCGTTATGAAGAGGGTTGCTGACAGTGATTTGGCCACTCTCAAGCATAGCATTAATTGCTTGTGATGGCAGTACACCCTGAGTTGGTTTTGACATAGTCCCCCCGATGTGTCGGCCCTGCATTTGCAGGTTGTTTTGGTCGGGCTAGTAGGACTCGAACCTACGACCTCTCGTCCCCCAGACGAACGCGCTACCAGGCTGCGCTATAGCCCGACTAAAGCTGGTTATATCGTGGTTTGGGGGCTGTGCAAGCGCGTTCTATCGTCCTGCACCTGTGCGACGCATATTATTGCGAACCATTTTTAAACTATAATAAAAGGCTTCAATATCCTGCATATCTTTAGTGGATATTTCATGTGCTTTTTTCAACGTATCTGGGAAGCTGGAAATCACAAGGCTGGCTTCTTCAGCACTAGCCTTGAATGTTACTTCTTGTGGTTTCTTTGCCGGCAATTCTAGGCTTTCACTTAAAACCAAAGGTGCTTCTTTGGGTTGGGGTGGCACTTGCACAGGTTCACGTAAGGCCATTGGATCTACTGACGGTTTTACGTGTGCCTGTACTGGTGTGGGTTGTTGTGCTGGTGGAGATGCTTCGGTAGCTTTCTTTTTGATAGTTACCGTCAGACCCACTGGTACTGACATAGATTGTACATGCTTTATACCTTTTTCACGCAACAGATTTTGTACGCCTTTTATGGTAATCCCGTCTTCATGCAGCAATTTTTTGATACCCCCTAGCAACAGCATATCTATCGGGCGGTAATAGCGTCTGCCGCCTGCGCGTTTAACGGGTTTTATTTGTGGGAATCTGCTTTCCCAGAAACGCAGCACATGGGCAGGCGTATCCAGCCATTCAGCAACCTCTGTTATGGTACGAAAAGCGTCGGGCGACTTATCCATTTTACTGCCTATTTATTTGTTTCCTGACGAAACACGGTCTTTCATTAGATGAGATGGGCGAAATGTCAGAACGCGGCGTGGTGTGATTGGTACTTCTTCGCCGGTTTTAGGATTGCGGCCAACACGGGCCTTTTTGTCTCGTAAGCTAAAAGTGCCAAAAGATGAGATTTTGACGTTTTCGCCTGAAACCAAAGCGTCTGACACATGTCCAAGAACAGTTTCGACCAAATCTGAAGATTCGTTTCTTGATAGGCCAACTTCTTTAAAAACAGCTTCGCCTAAGTCCATTCTGGTTAATGTCTTGTCGCTCATGATAAATTCTCCCCGATCATCACTAAAGACTAATGAAAATTGTTATTACGAGTCAACAAGTTCTGTTGTTTTTATTGGGTTTTGGCAGTTACCAGCGCAAAACAATAGAACCCCAAGCCAAACCACCACCGATTGCTTCGGTTAGAATCAGGTCATTTTGCTTTATTTGGCCACGTTTCTTGGCAACTGACATAGCTAGGGGAATCGATGCAGCCGATGTATTGCCGTGATCTTGCACAGTCACAACAATCCGTTCCATGGGTACACGCAGTTTTTGTGCAGTGTTTCTGATGATCCTTAGGTTTGCCTGATGGGGTACAACCCATGTTACATCGTCAATACCTAGCCCAGCTTTTTCCAAAGCAAATTCGCCTGATGAAGCCAGTTTTGTTACCGCGTGTTTGAACACTTCGCGGCCTTCCATTTTTAAAACCCCTGTGGTCTGGGTGGAAGATACCCCACCATCCACATATAAAATATCATTATATGTACCGTCAGATTGTAGATCACACGCCAGTATTCCACGATCAGTGGTTGTGCCTTCGCCTGATTGGGCTTCAAGGATCACAGCACCTGCGCCATCACCAAATAACACACATGTGGTGCGGTCATTCCAGTCCATAATCCGTGAAAAAGTTTCGGCACCTATGACTAAAATACGTGTCGCTTGGCCTGACACAATCAGTGAATTTGCCATTGTCATAGCATAGGCAAAGCCCGCGCAAACGGCCTGTAAATCAAAGGCAAAGCCTGTTCGAATACCTAGCTTTGCCTGTAGTTTTGTCGCTGTGGACGGAAAAGTTTGATCGGGTGTTGATGTGGCTAAAACGATGGCATCTATATCTGCGGCTTCAATACCAGCATCGCGTATGGCATCTATTGCCGCATGATAGGCTAAATCGGATGTGAATTCGCCGTCTGCCGCAAAATGGCGGCGTTGAATACCTGTTCTTGCCTGTATCCACTCATCACTGGTTTCAAGCCACTTTTCAAATTCTGAATTTTCGACAACTCGGCTGGGTAGATAATGACCTATGCCTATGGGGACTGCTCGGATTACACTCATGAGTTGTACCTTTTTATTTTTAAGTTTTCGACGTTACTGTTTCTGCGGGCGCAGAACCAGAGGTAACGCGAGCTGCCAGACGGCCTGTAAAGTCGTTCTTTGCCAGCCTGTAAGCCAGATTGATTGCGGCGGCAAAACCGTTTGCATCCGCACCACCATGTGATTTCACGACAGTGCCGTTTAAGCCAAGAAATACACCACCATTTGAACGCCGAGGGTCGATTTTTATACTAAGCTTACGCAATGCGCCATATGCAAGCAAGGCGCCCAGCATGGCTAACGGGGTTTGCTTGAAAGTTTGGCGCAACAGCTTGCGTACCTGTGTTGCGGTGCCTTCAGCTGCTTTCAGAGCGACATTGCCTGTAAACCCATCTGTGACAATTACATCAACTTTATCAGACGGAATATCACCACCTTCAACGAATCCTACAAACTCGTAGTTCGCTTTTTCGGCCTGTTCTGCGATGCGTTCATGCGCTTCTTTTAATTCAACACGGCCTTTATGTTCTTCGGTGCCTACATTTAGCAGACCGATTCTGGGGCGTTTTACATCCAATCCGTTACGGGCGTAAGAAACGCCCATTAGGGCATATTGCAATAAATCGGATGCTTCGGCGCGAATATCGGCCCCGACATCTAACATGATATTTGACCCTTGCGGATTTTCCGAGGGCCAAAGAATAGCAATAGCGGGGCGGTTAATGCCTGGGGCTTTGCGAAGCCGTATCATGGATACAGCCATTAAAGCGCCCGTATTTCCGCAAGAAACCGCCGCTTGTGCCTGCTTGTCGCGCACAGATTCTATACTGCTCCACATGCTGGTATTTTTGCCGTGCCGCATGACATGGCTGGGCTTGTCATCCATCCCAACAGCTTCATCGCAATGGCGTATTTCGCAGCTTGATGATAAACTTGAATACTTTGAAAGAAGCCGTTTTATTTCAACTTCATCGCCGTGAACTATAAACTTAACATCTTGGTTTTGCTTAAAAAAAACCTGCATTCCTGCAATAACTGCAGTTGCACCTAAATCGCCGCCCATGGCGTCGATTGATAGAACAATTTGTTCAGTATTGTTGGGGCTGACTTTATTTATGTCCTCTGACATCAAAGATCAGCCCAACTGCATTTCTATGCCGCGTCGTCGTCTAGTTCGATGTCGTCAGCTACTGAAATGACCTGACGGTCGTCGTAATGACCACAAGCAGAACAAACGTGGTGTGGACGTTTTAGTTCGCCACAGTTCGCACACTCATTTGGGTTGCCAGCAACCAAAGAATCATGTGACCGACGGTTGCCGCGACGTGATCGTGTAATTTTACTTTTAGGGACAGCCATGTCTCTCAACCTTTGATGTATGCGGGGAAAACCCCATTTTAGCGTTCTTTAAGATACTGGAACCACTCCAGATAG
Source organism: uncultured Paracoccaceae bacterium (assembly GCA_913061275.1). GTDB lineage: Bacteria > Pseudomonadota > Alphaproteobacteria > Rhodobacterales > Rhodobacteraceae > Amylibacter. The sequence goes on from CAJXSR010000002.1 coordinate 237,009, forward strand.
GCCTAAAAAGCACCCTTGTGTAAGAGCCGCAAAATACAATGAAATTCGAACTCTGCAAGGCCTTTTTTAGTCTATTTACCTTCTTTGGTTAACTTATCCTTTAATTCTGCTAATGACGCAAATGGTTTCGCATCTTCATCCGTCATTGGCTTGTCCCCAGGTTTAGTAAAAACAGAGGTCTCAAGCTTTGCATCTGACGCTCTTGGATAGTCTGGTAAAGCCAAAACGATGGCTTCTATGGCAATGGTTGCAAGATCAATTTCGTCGCTTAAAGGCTCTATTGTCTCATCTTCGGCCATCTCTACAACATTTTCAGTATCGTTATATTTGAAATCGGCGGCATAGGTTAGAGTCACTGTGGTATCAATACGTGTCTGAACAGGTTCTAGCGTTACAACGCATGGCTGAATGACCGTGGCACCTACGGTTGCGGTTAAGACCCAATCTTTATCGCCCGATGGGCTTATTTTACCCTGTATGCGCATTTTCTTTACGGAAGTCGCAGATATAAGTGCGGCAACGCTTGCCGCCTGTTCGGTCGTAAACGTGACGTTAAAAGGCATGCTTTTTGCCTTTGGGATGTCACTAATACGTAAAGGATGGGTGATTTTTGGGTTTGGCATCGTTATTCTGGCTTTAATCGGTTGCGATTTGTTACAAGTTATTTGATTGTAGAGCATGGTCACGTTATGTGAACAAGAGTGAATAAAAATATAAAGGCGTCCCGATGAGCAGTTTTTCGGTAAAAGCAATAAAAACACTGTCATGTGCAACATGTATAGCTATTCTGGTAAATTGTTCGGCCACTTTTAAATATCACGGATATGCACCAGATGATATTGCTTTGGCAGACGTGATTGTGGGGGCTGATACCCGTGAAACCGTTGAAGAAATCATTGGCAAGCCTTCTAGTTCAGGTGTTTTAGAAGATAGCAGTTGGTATTATGTTTCTACAAAAGTACGCCACTATACATACAAAGCACCAACGGCGATTGAACGGCAGCTTGTTGCGGTTTCGTTTGATGATTCTGGTGTGGTCGAGAATATCGAACGTTTCGGCTTAGCAGATGGTCGTGTGGTAACATTGAACCGCCGCGTAACGGATCTGCCTGTAAAAGGGCCAAGTGCTTTAAGTCAGATTATCAGCAACATTGGTGTCTTTGATCTGGGTCAACAGGTGAACGAAGAATAAACCTAATCAGTTTCCGAAATTTTCAATGCAACGCCGTTCATACAATAGCGTAAACCCGTTGGTTGTGGGCCGTCTGGAAATACATGACCTAAATGTGCATCACAACGCGCGCAAAGAATTTCTGTTCGGCGCATGAAAAAACCATTATCGGCACGTTCAACGACTGCTGTTTCAGAAATAGGTTGGAAAAATGACGGCCAGCCTGTGCCTGAATCGAACTTGGATGATGGCTCAAAGAGGGGCGCATCACAACAAACGCATAGAAACGGTTGATCTTGTTTGGGGAAGTTATCATTGCTGAATGCACGTTCAGTGCCGTGCTTTCGCGTAACTTTATAGGCCAGATCACTAAGCTGTTCGCGCCATTCTTGATCTGTCTTTTCAACCTTTTGGGTCATTTGCGAATTTCCTTTTGATTTATGGAAGTTACTAGTGTCTTTGTATATGTAGTAGGTGATTTGAAAAAGCCTAGTAAAATAATTTTGTGCAGCGGGTAAATGAACGAAACCTTTAAATATAGTGCCAGATTAGCTGCATCGGAAAAGGATGTGCGCAAAACGCAAATATTGCGCAGTAAGTTTTACAATATACTTACCGATGATAGCGCTTTGGACAGCGATATATTTGACGCAAAGTGTAAACATGTTTTGATTGAAAGCATAGCAACAGGCGAATTACATGCCTGTTTTCGTTTTATGTATTTTGCAAAAGGTGACCGTATTGATACCAGCTATTCAGCGCAATATTACGACTTAAGCAGATTAAAAACATATGAACAGCCGATGATCGAAATAGGCCGATTTTGTGTAAGTAGTGATGTACAAGATTACGAACCGTATAGGGTCGCGTGGGCGTATTTAACGGCATATATTGACCGAAATGATATATCTATGATGTTTGGCTGTTCGTCTTTTTACGGAATTGATGCTGAGAAATATACAGATGCTTTTGCTTTGTTAAATGATCGGCATTTGGCCCCTGAAATATGGAAACCGCAGGTGAAATCAGATGAAGTTATTGTTTTTTCTAGTTACTTACTAGGGCGTGAACCTGATTTGAAAAAGGCAAATAAAAATTTGCCATCCTTATTACGCAGTTATTTGGCTGTCTCTTATACACATCTGACGCTGCCG